>JAQBZB010000195.1 GCA_027622275.1 Planctomycetota bacterium
CGAGCTTGTATTTCGCGACGACCGATACTGGGCAGCCACGCCCCACACTTTAGGACACTACCAACGGCCGGACTGCTATCTCGTTATTGCGAAGCGACTACGCTCGAGTAGAAGTCGTTACTAACTAGCGGGATCGAAGTCTCTTATATTGTAACCGATGACTCCGCCGATCAAGCCTGTGGCACCTAGCAAGCCGCCGACGAGCAGCGGATGGTTCCATTCCGGCAAGCGGCTTCCTCCGCCTTTGCCTTTGCCTCGAACAATTTGTGAGTCCTGCTCGACGAGCAGGAGTTCCGGTGTCGCAGCAGGTGGTGCCGCTGTCTCGGACCACAGACGAATTACGTTCTGCGTTTCTCCTGCGACAACTGTGTAGACGCCTGGACGAAGCCCGCTGATCGTGAACTTGCCGCCCGTTCCGACGACCGCTTTCGCGACGAACTCGCCATCGGCAGAGAGTGAGATCGTCTGGCCGACAGCATGCTGTCCTTGTGCTGACAGAATTGCGCCGCGCAAGGCACCTCCCTGTTGTAACGCAACGTCGCGAATCGGCGAGTTGTGATTGCGCTGGCCTGCAAACGTGGCTTGCGGGATCAACAATCCGAGTGTTGCTCCGACGATCAAACATCGCCGAACCTGTGTTAATAGTTTCATGGTTTCCGTCCTCCTTGCTTTCCGTTTTGTCTATTCCCAGTTTCGAAAATGTTCACGAAATCGTTCTTCAAGATCAGGAATTCGTTTTCGCAGGCGATCGCTCAAGACACCCGGCGGTGAGAGTGATTGAATCGCAGCTAAGAACGAAACAAGTTCATCGTGAGCCTCCGCCGGTCCGTGCAACATAAAGTGAACCCATGCCCAAGCGTGTCGATACTGCGTGGCACCCATCTTGGAAAGGCTTCCAATTTGTTCCAACTCGGCGAGATTTGGCGTTTGGCCGAACCGCGCCGCCCAAGTCACTTTGCTCAAATGTGGATTGCCGCGAGCACGTTCCGACTCAGGGATCTCGAAGTATTCCGCCAGCCCTTCGTCCAACCACAGCGGCACCACGGGCAGCGACGCGTGTAACAGCGCGTGTGTGCTCTCGTGTCGTACGTCGGTTTCGAAGTCGTTGTTCAGAAAAGCAAACACCATTCCCGGCCCCCGTTCCTTGATGAACAATGCCCGCCGATACGGAACACCCGGAAAGTGTAACCCCACATAGTCCTCATAGCTTCCCTTCCGCTCGAAGAGAAACAAATGGATCGGTTCGCTAGCAGCAGGCACCCGCAGCTCGCGCGTTAGATCTTGTTGGAGCCGTGCCATCTGTTCCCACAGCGGCTCGAAACGGTCCAGCTCGAAGTCCGCGTGACAGTGAAAGACGCCAGCGACCTGTTCATCCGGCCAGCGTGTCTCCGCTAGCGAATCGGTTGTCGTTGCGTCCAACAGGACGAACAACGTGAGTAGGCTCAGTCGCAAGGACGCGAATTGTGCGATGCGATGCAACTCAACCCGCCTTTCGCCAGCCGAACCAGCTTGCCAGCACGCTCCGTTGGGGCTTGCGGCGAACGGCTTCGACCTCTTCACCGGCGGCAATCGATGCAGGGTTGCGGCAACACATGTCAATTGCTGTTTCCTCGCCGACCATTTCTACGGCTTGTTGGAACGCTCGGCCAAGGAGCGGGCGGCGCGCGCGGGGTCCATGCGCGTCCGTGGAAAGAAAGTGAACCAGCCCTTCGTTTAACATCCATTCAGCCATATCTTGGCTGTTCGGCCCAAACGTCCCGGTCAAACTTCCGGCCGTCACTTGCATCAGGCACCCGTAATCGACCAGCGACTCGACGATCGATGGTTGTTTCAGCAGTCCTTGATTGCGCTCGGGGTGTGACAGGATCCCGACCATTCCGGCCCGTTGGAGGTCGTCGAGTACCGGCTCGAGCGGGAAGTACATCTCGTGCGGCAATTCAAGAAGCACGTGACGACCATGATCTCCCAGCGTCAAGACACTGCCATCCTTGAGACCTTCAATCATCCCGTTGTCGATGCGCACATCGGCACCGGGAAGCACTCGTAAGGGAATGTCGTGAGCGTCGAGTTCGCGCTGGAGTTCCTCCGTGCGATGGCGGATCATGTCACCAGAGTTGTGTGCATAGCCACCGAGCTGATGCGGTGTGACGACGATCGTGTCAATGCCATCCGCGACTGCCATGCGGGCCATCGCCAGGGACTCTTGCCACGATTTTGCGCCGTCATCGATGCCGGGGATCAAGTGACAGTGAATGTCGACAAACGTCTCGCGCTGCTGCACGATTCACCTCATTGTCTGCCCAACGTCTCGTCGACCAAGCCGATCGATCGGAGAGCGTGGTAGTGATGAGCATTGTCCGAGCGCAGACCGCGCCCGTCATTAGATGAAGCCAAACTATCGAGTGGCGGAGTATAGTGAGTTGTTGTGCGAGGTCAAGACAAATCGCAACTGCTCCATGTATTAATCCGGAAGTGTGACCAGACGCGTTTCAGGCCATTGCTAGCGGCCTGCAATTGACCGGCTCTGACGGGCCATGTATCGTGAGTTATCGTCGCCGACGTGGCTTTGGCTGAGCGTGGCGAGCGGCTGTTAGGATTTGACTTTCGCCCACTCAGTAAGACTTGGCTCTTGTGAAATACGCATCGATCGGACCTATCTCCGTCTATCTTCCCGAAAAGGTGGAAACGAACGAGCAACTCAAGGCCGAGTTTCCCGCTTGGGATCTCGATCTGATCTATTCCAAGACAGGCATCGCTCAGCGGCACATTGCCGCCACGGACGAGTGTGCGTCGGATTTGGGAGTCGCCGCGGCACACAAACTGTTCGCGGAACACGACATCGATCCGCAGAGTATCGACTTCCTGCTCCTCTGCACCCAGACACCGGACTACCCGCTGCCGACAACCGCCTGTTTGATGCAAGATCGATTGCGTTTGCCGACCTCGGTAGGTGCCATCGACTTCAACCTCGGCTGCTCGGGATTCGTGTACGGCCTGTCGCTGGCGGATGGTTTGATTCGCGGCGGCGTGGCGAAGCGTGTCCTCTTGGTCACGGCGGAAACCTATTCGAAGTACATCCACCCCACGGACCGCAGCTTGCGGACGATCTTTGGTGACGGAGCGGCCGCGACGTTGCTCGAAGCGAGTGACGAGCCATCGTTGTCGGCGTTCCAGTTTGGCACGGATGGCAGCGGCGCCGATACGCTGCTCGTCACCAAAGGCGGTGCTCGCCCGCCGGAGCATGCTCTCCGGCCGCGTCATCGGCAGCGTTGGCCGAGCGATCTCTATATGGACGGACCAAGTCTGATCAGCTTCACGGTCGGCGCGATACCGAAGTTGGTTGACAACATCCTTTGTGCCGCCGCGTTGACGAAGGACGACGTCGGTCTGTATCTCTTTCACCAAGCCACTTACAAGATGTTGGAACAGCTCCAACAACGGCTGGGACTTACCGAAGACCGCCTGCCCGTCGTCTTGCAAAACTATGGCAACACGGTGTCGTCAACGATTCCGATCGTCATTCACGACATGCGTGTTGCTGGTCGGTTGCAACCGGCGTTGCCGAACATGCTGGTCGGCTTTGGCGTCGGTTGGTCGTGGGCTGGCTGTATCTGGCGGGGGACGTAACAAAACTCGCAGCCCCGAGAAGTGCTTCACTTCGCACGTACGGAACCGCCAAGCAGTCGACCTCTTGTCACGAATCGCCGTGAGTACCCGTGGCAGCGAACGCTGACGAACAACAGACTGATCGGAAACGGAAGCAGTCGGCTGCCGCTCCGGCTCTTATAGATACGACGGGAATCGCAACGCGGACAATTCACGGGACGGTAATTGCTCATGTCGTCAGCAGTCTGTTGGCTGATGGATTCTTTCGCGGTCCTTTCGTAGTGTGTTTCGACATCTCGAAGTTTTGGCTCCAACATTCGGCCCATGCGTGATTTGTGCTGCGTAGCGTGTATAATCACGGCTTCTGTCGTTCGCGCCATGACCGGAGCATCGCATGTCATCCTTGCAAGGCCATTTTTTGATTGCGTCACCCCACTTGGACGATCCGAACTTCACGCGTGCGGTCGTCTTGTTGGTTCAACATGACGAAGAAGGTGCGTTCGGATTGATCTTAAACCGGCCATTCGAGCAACGACTGGCCGATGTTTTGACGCCGGAATTTGGCGAACAGTGGAACTGCGAGCTTCCCGTTTACGTGGGCGGGCCGGTGCCCGGCCCACTGATTGCCATTCACAACAGCGAAGAGTTTGCGGAACAGTCCGTTCTTCCCGGCGTGTTTCTTTCCGCTCGCCGCGAAGCGATGGACGCGCTGATCCAAGAGCCCTGTTGTGACTTGCGGGTCTTTCACGGTTATTCCGGCTGGGGCGGTGGGCAGTTGGAAGACGAGTTAGAAGCCGGCGGCTGGCTCGTCGCGCCGGCTAGTTCGGAAGACGTCTTTAGTGATGTCGAGGAACTTTGGGGACGCATTGCGAGCCGGATCAATCTGGAGATTCTGACCGGATCCATGAAGCTGAAGCACGTCCCCGACGACCCCTCTTGGAATTAAGTAGCCATCACGCTCCGTCGTGATGAGCCTTTGTCGTGGAGTCCCGCGCTTCGTGAAACGGCGTCACCAATTCCACGCTCGCTGTTTCAGGCTCATCACGGTGGAGCGTGATGGCTACATGGAAGACAGCTCCAGCCGGAACGGCGTCAGCAACTCGACACCGTCCGCCGTGACCAGATAATCATTCTCGATTCGCATTCCCGCTCGCAACTCTGGTGCGTAGAGACCGGGCTCGGCGGTAAAGACATCACCTTCTTCAAACGTGTCGTTCCAATTCGGATTCAGGTGCGGGGCTTCGTGCGGGAACAAGCCGATGCCGTGTCCGAGATGATGATTGAACACGCCGGTGGGTGCCTGGTCGAGGATCGCTTGTGCTTCGTGGAATAGCTCTTGCGCGTTCTTGCCAGGTTTGACCGTCCGCTCAACGTGCTCAAAGACTTTCATAATGTAACTCCATGCTTCCTGCTGCACTTCGCTCGGCTGGGTCACGGCAATGGTCCGGCAGTTGTCGGCAAAGTAACCTCGAAACGCGGGGCCGAGGTCCAGGATATAGAGTTCACCTGCTTCGGCCGCTCGCCCATCGCGCGGCGGCCCGCCGCGCGAACCGCATTGATAGTCGTTGCCGGTCCCCGTCAGCATCTCGCCAAACTCTTCGACGGCCGTCGCTTGCAATTGGTTGAACATTTCAAGTTCCGTGAGGCCGGGCCGGAGGATCTCTCGCGCTCGCTCGTACATCATGCGCGTTCCCGCAATCGCTTTGCGGATGCGAGCCAATTCGTCGGCGTGCTTGCGGCGGCGAAGCCGGTAAAGCGTCGGTTCGACGTCGACGAGTTCCTTCGCGCCGAAGTTGCCATGACGCCCGAAGCAAGAGAATTCAACACCTAAACGGCTACCGTTCAGTTTCTCGCCAACGGCCTGTTCGAGGGCGTGCATGCACGCCTGCCGCTGGTCGTTGCGCAACGTCGAGTGCCATTGGGCTTCGTACGTGACAACTTCATCGGCGGCGGCTTCCAAAGCAGGATTCTTGGGTGATGCGAGGGTCAAGTGCCCGTCAACGCGCAGGGCCGCCGCGGCCGGCATGACCCAAGGAAAGCGAGGGCCAGCCAACCACTGGACATGTTCCGTCTGCGTGACGATCACGGCATCAATGCCGTTCTCTTGCATGTGATCAATCAATCGCCCCTGGCGACTGCGGCACGCGTCGAGATCTGCTTCGTAGTTGCTCATCGGAGTTCCTTCACAAAGTGGGCGATCCGACGAACGTATCCTCAAACGCGTTCCGATTCCAGCCCGGGTCCAAAGTGCCATTCGAGAATGCGTTCCGCCAACTCTTCGGCACGGCACAACGCCATCCAATGTGTTCCGTCGGGAATGACCTCGAGTTGCGATGCCGCAATGCAGCGGTGCAATCGTTCGGCTTGAATCAACGGAAAGTGTTTATCGCGTTCGGCCCACAACACCATTGTCGGACACGTGATCCGCTCGTACAGCGCGGGAAACTTGTCGAGCGTGCCCTGATAACCCGCGCACATCTTGCTCACGAAACGCCTGACTTCGACGCTCGAAAACGCTCGCCAAAAGTCGTCCTGGATCTCCCGATCCAATCGGACGCCTGGCGGGAAAAACGTCGACTCGGCGCGCCGGAAAACAACCCGGCCGAGATGCCGGAGAGCGAAGCGGTTGAAGCCGAACTTTCGCAGCCAGCGAATCTCCCAGGACGTCTTCTCGTCGCCAAAGACGAGCGAGTTCATGACGATCAAACGCTCGACCCGATCGCGATGCCGAGCCGCAAACGCCAGAGCTGGCTGGCCGCCCATGTCCATGCCCAGGATCGATGCTTTGTCGATCTTCCACTCATCGAGCATCGTCATCAGTCGGTCGGCTTTGATCTGAGGCGTTGCGCCGCCGGGCCACGCTTCACTGTACCCCATCCCCGGCCAATCGAACGCGATGACTTGGAACCGCGAAGCAAGCAACGGCGCAAGTTGACTCCAGATTTGCAAGTTCTCGGGATATCCGTGCAGCATCAACAGCGGGGGCCCGTGGCCAAGCCGAGCCACACGCAGCAGCTTGCCGTTGCCGAGCGTTTCGAGGTGAGTTTCGAGTAATAAAGGTTGAGATTCCATCGATCAGCTACCCAGGTCTTTTAACAATCGGTTCGCGGTCAGCACGCCGGATACGGCGCAGAAACTGACCCATTGCCCAGGGTGCGTGGCGCTGCCGGTCAAATAGAAGCGGCGAACCCACGGGCTGCGATGAGCCAATCGCCCAGCCCGCATGAACTCGCCGGTCATCACGGGATTCATGCTGTCTCGAAACAGATGGAACGTACTGCCCCACTGCATCGGGATGCGCGTTGCCAGAACGCGCACGTCATCAAACTCTTGCCGCCACCAATCCTCGGCCAACACTTGTTGAAGGAAAGCCTGCTGCCCCGCTTCGCCGCCGGATTCGGCTCGGTCATGGCGCATCGGGGCCAGCAGTCGAGCCGGAGCCCAGCCATCGTGCGCGACAGCCGGATCCATCACGCTCGGCGTGATCAGCAAGCGACACCCATCCGGCTCGTCGTGCAAGCGGAACCTCAGGTACGGCGGCTTCGTCGGTCCCTTCACCGCCAGGTACGCACAAACACCGGGCGATTGAAGCGGTAGCTTCGCAAGTCCGTCACGGACCCGATCAGGAATCGCCGCGAGTCCGTTATCGTCCAGCAACCGGAGGTACGTGCCGAGCCCGACGTTGGAGATGATCGCATCGGCGGGATGATAGTCGCCGGCCTCCGTTTCGACTCCGACGGCATGTCGGTTCCGGCAACGGATCTGTTTGACACGACTTGAAAACCGAAAATCGACTTCGAGGCTGTTTGCCGTATCGAACAATGCCGCAGGAACGGTGCCGATTCCGCCCGCGGGGTAATAGGCACCGATCGTGTGGATCACTGCGGGAACCATCGCCAGCGGCGACGGAGCTTCGGCCATCGTTTGTCCCGCGACGTGTGTCCAGATGCCGAGAGCATTCGCGACCGTCTTCGGCAACTTCGCCGAACCGAGCACCGACTGCAGCGATCTCAAGATGAAAGGGATTTCACGCCAAGCACCGGTTCGCATCGCAGCCGCGACGCCGGGCCGAGGCATCCACTGTAGCGGTTGGAGACGCGAGTAGGTCTTTTGCATCCGGTGAATGAACCGGCGGTAACGATCGCCGCAACCGGGCCAGCGGTTTTCCAAACCGTTCGCCGTGCGTTCGAGTGAGTCGAATACCTGCACCTCGGCATCGTCGTCGCGTTGAACCTGATAGACGTCGGGGATTCGATTCAGCTGCAGCTTGTCTTCCAATTGCAGTTCCAACTGCTGGAAAGCCCATTTCAAGCCAGGCCGATCGAGCAAGACATACGGACCCGCATCAAATCGAAAGCCTTCGACGTCGATACTCGAAGCCAGCCCGCCCGGTTTGTCTCGTGCTTCGAGTACGGTCACCGAACAGCCTGCTCGTGCGAGCCGAATCGCCGCGGTCAATCCTCCCATCCCCGATCCGATGATGACAACGCGATGACTCAAAACGCCCCTCACAATCTACAAACCGAGCAGCCGGCGGATCGCACCGCGGGTCAGCTTGAGCATCATGCCTTCGCGCTCGATGAACGGAAATGCCTGCTTATCCATCTTGGGCACGAACAGCGCACCCCGCCCGCTGCCCATCACATAAATCGGATAAGCCATCACGCTCAGCAACGCACGAAAGTCGTTCGAATGTGGTCCACGCCAGCCTCGAATCGGAGTGTCGACGCCGATGACTTCCACCCGCCCGCTCGAACCGCCAAACCAATGTTCGGCGGCGCGGAGAACGCTGGCATCGGAAGGCTCCTCGACGCCCAGATGCCGCAGTGCAACCGTATCCACGGCCAGCGAATCGGCTCCGGCGTAAAAGCGTCGCGGCTGCTTTGGCTTGCGGCATCCCATGACGCCGACTAAACCATCCGGCGCGTCTTCGAATCCGTCAATGATGCCAAAGTGTGGTGGAAACTCGTCAAGCAGCATCATGATGGCGGTCGAACGGTCCGCTTGCCGATCGAGGAACAGATACTCGTCACAACGACCGCCAACCCATTCCACGTTGCCGACCGTCAACAGCGCCATCTCGATCGGGTGGCTCCGCAGCTTGGGGAACGAGATGCGGAAGTCGGCGTCACGCCATGATCGTGCGATCGTGTATTGAGCCATTCCGCGTCGATAGTCATGCGCCACCTGCTCGTCCGACGAATCAACAACTTGATACGACGGCGAGTTGATCCCCCAGTATTCAGCGACGTCATGCACCGAGCGGTTCCGATAGAAGCGATCATAGATATTCCGGCCTTCAATCACGACAATGTTCGAGACTCCCAACTGGTGGACGTATTCGGCCAGAGCTCCGATCAGCTCGGGATCGGTGACCGGTGAAGGATCTTGGTGGTCGTAGCCGAGCATGAAGGTCGGCTTGATCGCGATGTTTAATTCGCTCACCGGTCGCCCGAGAAAGGCGGCTCGCCGCGAAATGGCGGCGGCCAGTTGCGACTCGTCGAGCAGTTGGCGGAAGAGCGCTCGTTTGGTCGTGTCCGCGTCGCCTTGCATGACGTAAACAGGCTGGGCGCTGCCAAGCGGGTTCTCAATTTCCGGGACACGACGTTGCAATCGTGGCAGAAACTCTTCGCCAACGGCCCGGATCTTGTCGACCAATCCGGCAACCGTTTCTCCCTCAATAAGCTCGTCATCGTCGGTCAGCGCCGCCACCAACAAGGCAAACAGTTTCTCGTGTCGATCTTCATCTTCGGCCACACGGCGGAAGTCACGGCGAAGCGTCTCGTCCAAGTCGGGTTGCGATTTCGACAGCTCCGCGATTCGATACCAACACATGGCGGCTGTTCGCTCGGCGTCGATGTTGTACTTACAGAAGTCCCGAAACGGACCGTACTGCAAGTGCTTCGCGACGTCTTTCGGAACCTTCCCGATCATCCGGCCAGTCCAAGTCACCACCGCGGCGATCGATCGCGAGAGCGGAGCCCGCGTCCAGCGGGAGTGCTGCATGACGGAACTGGCCCAACCGCCAATGCCGCCCGCCACTTGAGTCAGCAGGGCTTGAATCCGCAAACGCCAGCCACCGATCTTGAGTATCGCACCACGAATGTAAATCGTGTGCATCTCCTCGTCCTTCCAGATCCAGACGAGGGCGTGCCGAATGACCTCGCGAACTTCTTCGGCGAGCGGCATCGTCGCGAGCCGCCGTTTCATGAGCGACTCGCGATAGCCGATCGACACGATCTCTTCACGTTCGAGAGCCAGCAAGAACAGCCGAATGATCTCGCGACGTGGATCATGCTTACACTGCTCGCTCAACTGAGCCAGCTCGCGGGTGAATTCATCGTAGATGGGTGATTCGGCCGTATCGCACATATTGTTTGCCATCATAACCGGCATCGATTCGCCGAAGTAACGCGTGGCGGGAAAAATTCCGCACCGCATTAGATCGCTATAGGTTCCTTGCGATGCGGCGGAGTTTGACTTACTGTTATTCGCAACCAGCGGAGCGTAGGACGCATGCCTCGACGAACAATCGCGATCGGAGATATTCACGGCTGTGCCAAAGCACTTGCCGCGCTGATCGAAGTGATTAAACCAACCGAAGACGATGTAATCGTTCCCTTGGGCGATTACGTGGATCGTGGGCCGGAGAGTCGAGAGGTTGTCGACTTGTTAATCGATCTAGTTGACCGTTGCCAGCTCGTTCCGCTGCTGGGAAATCACGAATCGATGATGCTAGACTCGATCGAATTGCCAGAGTATCGCGGGCATTGGTGCCGAGTGGGCGGTCGTGAGACGCTGGAGAGTTATGGTTGCTCTTTGGAGGAGCTTCCGTTTGACCATTTGGTGTTCCTGCGAGGATTGAAACGCTATTACGAGACGGATTCGCATCTGTTCGTACATGCAAACTACGATGCCAGTCTCCCGCTTGAGCAACAATCCGATCGACACCTGCTCTGGGAGCACGTGATCTACACGCTTCCCGGTCGACACTGTTCCGGCAAGACCGCCATCGTCGGGCACACACCACAAGGGTCTGGTGAGATTCTTGATATGGGCTACTTAGTTTGCATCGACACCTATTGCTTCGGTGGCGGCTGGCTCACGGCGCTTGACGTCGAATCCGGCAAAGTGTGGCAAGCCAACCGGGACGGAGAGTTACGCCGGTAGCACCATTATGGCACTAACCCGGATTATTCATCAGCCGCTAGGCGATAGCCTGCGGTTCTCGCGAACTTCGAGTGAACCGCAGGCTAGCGCGTGGCGGCTGATTTGCGCGGTGTTTTGGGCAAGATAGCCGCAACTCTTTTTACAACGTACATCTTGAAGAATGCTGACCGGTTCATGAATAATCCGGGCTAACCGAACACTCGCCAATCAAGTAGAAATCTGTGGAGAGCAATACATCTCAAAACGTCACCGCCGACCGGACGCTCGAGTTGTCCGGCGCGCAGATGCAGCAGCTCATCGATCTCGTGATGCCGCATCTTCGAGCGTTTTTGGATTCGCTTGCCGAGCAACCCGCGTGGAGCTTCGACGGAGCCGCGGCGGTGGCGCGCTCGGTGATGGAGCCCCTGCCAACAGCGGGTACCGACCCGGCGATTGTGTTCCGCAGATTGTTTGAGGAGCTTCTCCCGGTTGGTGTGAATACCGCAGGGCCGGGGTACTTGGCTTACGTGCCCGGCGGCGGCGTACCGCACGCCGCGATCGCTGACTTGATCGCTGCCACGGTGAATCGCTTTGTCGGCCTGTGGAATGGAGCACCGGGGCTGGCTCAACTCGAAGTCGCCGTACTGCGTTGGTTCAGTGATATCGTGGGATATCCGGCGAGTGCCGGCGGTTTCTTTACCAGCGGCGGATCGCTTTCCATTTGGTCGGCGATCGTGACGGCTCGTCGTTGTGGCCTGAGAGGAGAACTCTCTCGCGGCACGCTTTACACATCCCACCAGGCTCATCACTCGGTCGCCAAGGCGGCGATGTTTGCGGGTTTGCCGCCCGAGAATGTGCGACTGGTTCCCGTCGACTCGGCGTATCGTGTGCGAGTCGATGCGATGATTGAGTTGATTCAGCACGACCGTCGTGATGGCTTTGTTCCCTTTGCGATTGTTGGACACGCAGGCACGACAAACACGGGAGCCGTCGATGATCTCGCGGAACTCGCCGATCTCGCGGCAGCCGAGAACTTGTGGTTGCACGTCGACGCGGCGTACGGCGGTTTCTTTATGCTGACCGAGCGGGGCAGGGGACTGATGCGCGGCATTGAACGAGCCGATTCGATTACACTCGACCCGCACAAGGGTCTGTTTTTGCCTTATGGCACCGGTTGTTTGCTGGCTCGCGATCAGAACCACTTGCGTCAGGCTCACCAATTGCGCGGCGAGTACTTGATGCCGGGACCGGAGGAAGAGTTCTTCGATCTGTCCGACATCTCGCCCGAATTGACTCGAGCGGCTCGTGGATTGAGAGTCTGGCTGCCGTTGATGCTTCACGGTGTCGAACCGTTTCGCAACAACCTCGAAGAGAAGCTTGATCTCACCGTCTTCGCGGCAGAGCAGCTGCGCTTACTCGATGAAGAACTTGACGATCATCTTGAAGTCATCACCGATCCGCAGCTTACGGTCGTCGCCTTCCGACTTGTCCGCGCCGGGTTAACGGATGAACAGATTGATGACTTGAACATCGGGCTTCGCGATGTGATCAACGCGTCGCGTCGCGTTCTCTTGACGCCCACCCGCTTGCACGGCCGCTACGTCATCCGCATCTGCATCCTGTCGTTCCGAACACACCGCGATCGAGTCGAGGATTGCCTGGAGGAGATTCGCCGAGCGGTACGCGAGGTATGAGTCAGCCGCGTATTGCGTTGACGGCCGTCGGGCGTGGCGTGATAATGCAGACAACGCACATCGAATGGGAGCTTTCAAGATGGCAACCGACTCGTCGAATGCGAACGCTTCACCAGCGGACGTCGCCGTCACTCCAACGCACCATTCGACGCTCACGCTCCAAGCGGAACTCCCGTCGAGTTGGACCATGGCTGATTTGCAACGTCACCTCGGCGGCATTCCGCTGGAGAGAATCCTGATTGTGCCGCCGCCCGGCTATGCGACCGAAGATGACGTGATTCGACTTGATGCTCACGAAGACCGTTTGTGCGAACTCCAAGATGGCATCCTGGTGGAGAAACCGATGGGGTGGTACGAATCAATACTGGCCGGCCTGATCATTACTGCGTTGAATAACTTCCTCGACGCAAACAAGCTTGGCAAGGTACTTAGCCCCGACGGTTCACTGAAGATTCTTCCCGGTATCGTCAAGATCCCCGATGTCTCGTTTATCAGTTGGGGGCGTTGGCCGAAGAAAAAACTGCCGCGCCGTCCGATTCCGGCGCTCGTGCCTGATCTTGTTGTCGAAGTGCTGTCCGATACCAACACGAAGGCCGAAATGGCCGCCAAGTTGGTGAAGTACTTCGAGGCCGGCGTTCGTCTGGTTTGGTACATCGATCCCGAGACTTGCACGGCAAAGTCGTACGTGAGTCCCGACGACTTCACCGAGGTTCCCGTTGACGGCACGCTCTCCGGTGGAGCGGTGCTTCCCGACTTCCAGCTGTCGCTCGCTTGGCTCTTTAGCGAAGCGGACCGCTCGGGGCCTGACGAGTAATCAAGAAGTACGTCAGTCGACGTTCATTGCTCCCGCCCGTTGTTCGATCTCCAAGTGACATCTGCATCAAGCGGGTAGATGGGACGACGGAGATGCTGGTAATCGAAGCAACGGAAGTCGGGACGGTGAATGCCCGGCGTATCGGCATCAAAAATGTGGGCCGCCAGCGGGCCGAAGTCGGCTCGAAAATGAACGGCGCTCTTCACCACTAACAGCCGCCGATGCTTCGGCTCGACTCCCGCGATCCGGAGCATTTCCGCGTCGAGACATTGTCGGCGAATGGAAGATACGACAACTTCGACGCCGCCGATGACCAACGTCGCAGTGAGTCCGAGATGCTCGGCGACTCCTTGCAACATCGGGCCGCGATAAACGAAGTTGCCATCGCAGATCGCTCTGACGTACGCGCTACCAACGACGGGCGCACCATGCTTGTCGTCCGTCTTGCCACCGAGCCGAACCGGGATCGTGCTGCCGACGCCTGCCTGATGCGCCTGTTTCGCGGTCTCGGGATCGAACAGAACACCCACGACTCCGCCTTCGAAGCCCGCGTCGATCATGGCCTGCAACGCGATCGTCCCGTCGCATGGAGCCCCGCCTCCAGGATTGTCCGACCCGTCGGCGAAAATCGTCAGCCCATCGGCGGGATGTTCATTGACGAAGCGGATGACGTCTTCGATCGACGTCAGTTGTGGCTGGAGTTGGTCACGCAGTTCCCACAGCCAGCTTGCCAATTCGTCGGCCTTACGGATTGCAAGTTCCCGATCGTCGTTCGTCGTTACCAGCACAGAAACGCCCGCGTCGCGAATGTCGGCAAACGGAAAACCCATTGCGACGGTTGCCGTCAGGACGCCTGGCTCTTCTTCGAGTCGATGTACTCGTCGCATCAGTGACTGCATCGGCTCGCGTAACGTGCATTGCATCGGCGGCATCGTGACGAGCGGCAGCTGGCGGTACGCTTGCGTCGGCGTGACCTCGCCGCGAATGATGCGCGCCAGCAACTCGACGGCTTCGCGCCCACGCTCGTGCATGTCGACATGTGGATAGGTATCAAAGCCGATGATCACGTCGGCCAGTTCGGCCATTCTCGCGGTGATGTTGGCGTGCAAGTCGAGCGTGACAACCATCGGCAACTCCGCGCCAACAACACGCCGGACGGCTTCGATGAAAGCGCCTTCCGCATCTTCATGTTGCTCGGTAACCATCGCGCCATGCAGATCGAGCAACACGCCGTCCACGGGTAGGACTTGCTTCAATCGTTCTAAAAACCAATTGAGCATCGTCTCGAAGGATTCCTGTTCGACGACGCCCGCTGGCTGGGCTCGCGCGGATAAGAGAGGCAAAAGCTCTGCGCCGACAGCTTCCGCACCGGCGATGTAACCGCCGTGAATCGAGCCGGTGTCGCGGTACCGGTCGAAGATAACTTGGCCGCCCGATAGCGCCGGGCCACAGTCGCTATCGCGCACGAAATCCGCCAGCGTTGTTGGCGTCGCGGCGAAGGTGTTGGTTTCGTGTTGCACACCACCACTGGCGATACGCATGGGCGGCGACTCCGTTTAATTCGTTGATGGGTACATCTCTGGCGAGCGGGGGACGTCAGTCCCCTGATCGAACAAACCGCCGTGTCATCAGGGGACTTACGTCCCCCGCTCGCCTGTTGGCTGCGGCGACGCTGCGTTATGGTGTTGTCGCGATTGTAGTCGCTGCGATCGAGGCCGTACACGCAGGCGAATGCACGTTACATTCGAGATGCGATTAGCCTACAATGTATCGTCAGTCTTTCGACCCCGCCCGATGGCATCGGAGTTGATCATGCCTTGCCGCGATGCACAAACGACTTATCAGCTTTCGCGACGTGAAGCGTTGCAGATCGGTGTTGGGATGTTTGGCTTGGGGCTGCCACAGTATTTGCGAGCGGCCGGGGCGACGCCGGCTCGGCGCGACATCTCGTGCATCTTCATTTTTTTGGCTGGCGGAGCAAGTCACTTCGAAACATTTGATCCGAAGCCCGACGCGCCGGCCGAAGTTCGAGGACTCTGGAAGCCCATCAGCACCAACGTCCCGGGCACGTTCATCTGCGAGAAGATGCCGCTGATGGCCGCGCGAATGGACAAGGTCGCGATCATCCGTTCGTGGCAAGGCAAAAGCGGCTCGCACGACACAGGCTCGCAACATGTCGCCAGCGGAATGTTGCCGCCGGCGGCGGGACAGTACTTTCCGAACTTTGGATGTCTGGTGTCGTCGTTGTACGGCAACAAGATCGCCGGGATGCCGGCCCACTTTGGAATTCCGTTGGCGGCTCGGTATACGAATCCGTCCGGCTACTTGGGCGCGGCACATGCGGCATTTAATATCGAAGACGATCCGTGTGATCCGAGAATGACTTTTGGCAAGCTGAATCTCGAACAGGTTCGCTTGGAAGATCGGCAAGCGATGCTGGCTCAACTCGATAACCTGGGCCAGCTTGCCGCGGTGGCCGACAGCGGGTTGGACGCCAGTGACAAGTTCGTCAGCGAAGCAGTGTCGCTGTTGACCAGCGGTGCGATGAGCAAGGCCATGAACTTGGACGAAGAGCCGGAGCTTCTTCGTGAGCGGTACGGGGCCAACATCTACGGACAACGCGTTCTGCTCGGCAGGCGCTTGATCGAAGCCGGCGCAAGGTTTGTCACGATCAACCAAGCCGTTCAGGGCGGACTGTTCGGCAACGGCAAGACGAATGGCACTTGGGACAACCATCATCTGCTGTTCGAGTCGATGATGTCGGTCGCCAACGCGCCGCCCAACGCGCCGAGCGGCTACAAATGGCACTCGTACAACGGACCAGGTAACTTGCCGCAGCTCGATATGTCACTGTCGACGCTGTTGGATGATCTCGCTGATCGCGGCTTGCTCGACACGACGCTGGTCGTTGTGATGGGCGAGTTTGGTCGCACGCCAAAGATCAACAAAGAGGCCGGCCGAGACCACTACCCGGCGGCGGGTAGCGTCTTGATGGCGGGAGCCGGTATTCAGGGCGGTGCCGTGATCGGCGCGACGGACAAGATTGGGGGCCAGCCCAAGACGCGTCCTTGGGGTCCGGAAGATGTGGCGGCGTCGATCTATCACGCCTTGGGAATCGATCCGCATCGAACCTATTTCCCGCGTCTGACTCGCCCCACGCCGATCGCCGACGGGCAAGTGATTGATGGTTTGTTCGGCTAGGAGGCTGTCCGCGTACCCATGTACGATGGCCTTCCAAGGCCGTCGTTCACCCGCATCGTAAGGAAACGACGGCCTTGGAAGGCTATCGTACAAATGCGTCACGCCACTCTCACTCGCGATAGAATGTTGCTCGGTGGCGCCAGACTGAGGAGACTCGAGATGTCGGCCCGGATGGGACAAGCGGGTGGTGGGCGGTCGGGGTCGTTGCGGACGGGGTCGTTGCGGTCGGGGTCGTTGCGGTCGGGGGCGTCGCTGGTCGCTGTCAGTGTCGTTACGCTCGTCGCGGTGATGCTGGTCACGGCACAGCTTGGACACAGGATGCGTATCGGCGAAGTCGCGGCGTGGGCTCAGGCGGATGCAGGCACTGCCGACACGATCGGCCAGCCTGATCGCAGCCTGGATGATGGCATTCTCGACCCCGTGTGGAGCGAGCCGCTGGACGGGCTCGAGGTTCGGCTGCGGACGGAGCGGACCACGTGGCAGTCGTGGCAGCAGCCAGTCGTGGTTCTCGACGTTCGCAATGCGGGCGAGAAGACGATTCCGGCGGCCGACCTGCGAAGGCGTGTGCCGGTCGATCGACGCAACGGTCTGATGCTGATGCGAAAGCCGACGGCAGTACCACCGGAGTCCACGTATTTACGGCTTGAGATACAGGTGCGGTTCGATGTGGATAGCATCCCGGACTTGCAGCCGGGCGAGACGTTCAGCCTGCCGATCGCGTTGGCCTCAACATTTCTGTCGTACGATTCCGGCCTACAGGCCGACGACGTCTCGATCGGCGTGGGGCGAGTTCTACCGCGTTTCGAACCACAGTTCGTTTCCAATCTCGTCGCCGTGCAGATTCTGCCGCCAGGCGTTCGATCGATGCCGGAACTGGCCGCGCTGCTGAAGCAGTACGACGCCGACGGCCGAGCGATCGAAGCCGGCTTCGTTCCTGCCGCCACGACGCTGGTCGACGGCGAGCGGCTGCGGATGACGTTTCTGGTCCGCAACTCCGGTCAGGAAATGTTCGCCTACTCGTTCGGCGGCGACTATCGCGGCGCGAACCGGCACAACCGCTTCAAAGTGGAAATCCGCGACGCGCGCGGCGAACTGCTGCCGGATCCCGCCGGCCAGTTCGGCGACTTCGGCGGTCTGCTCTCGAGGCCGATCGTCGAGCCGGGTCGCATCATGCCGACGACGATCGACCTAACCTGCATTTCTCATCAC
>JAQBZB010000196.1 GCA_027622275.1 Planctomycetota bacterium
TGCAACGCCACTTTCAGAACCATCCACCAAAAACATCTCCGCCCCGGAGCCACCGACATGAGCAAGCAACGCCGCCAGCGATTGAACCGCTACAAGCGGACACGCAGTCGCCGAAGTTTCATCCGCAACGGCGTCGAACAACTCGAAAGCCGCGTCCTGCCGGGTGGTTTTCTGGACCTGCTGGCCGGTGCGGCCTTTGCCTCCTATTTGGATCTGCTCCCCGCGGAACAGTTCGTTCCCGAAGAGATCGAGGCGGAATCCGACGCGGTCACGCGTCGAGAGGGGCCAGCCAACACGTTGCTACAAACCGGTTTATCGCTGCCGGACTTCGATCTTGAGCCACACGAAGACCGCACCGAGTTGTCTCGCTCGGTTGAAGACCTTGAAATCGCCCCCGCATCACCCACCACGACGAGCCTACTGGTCACGGCCTCCTTCGTCGACGCCTTCTTCACCAGCAACCAGTTCATCGACACATCTCCCCGTCTCCCTACCTCCCCATCTCCCCCTCTCCCCAGCCCCGCTCCCTCCTTCCGCTCGCCGATCAGCCAACTCGGCTCGGGCGTCGGCTCAGGTTCCGGCCAAGCCTACAACGTGACTGGAGCCGAGTTGCCGCAGTCGAACGTTGGCAGCGGTCCCAGTGCGACGTCTTCATTTCCAGCTTGGATGATGGGTGAAGGAGAGGGTGGCGGATTGGCCTCAGCCTCCACCAGTGCGCCGGTCATCGGAACAGGAGGACCACCTTCTACTGCTACCGGTCCCTGTGGTGCCAGCGCCTCGGGAACCGGTTCGATTTCTAGTTCTGCGTCCGGCTACGTGACCGTCTCTGGTGGCTCTGCCTTTGAAAGCAAGGGGGAAATCAAGTTCAGCATAACTTTCTCCGGGTATGCGCCGTGCGGGTTTACGGTCGACTACAGTACATCCGATGGTGATGCCTTCAGTGATTTGACCAATCCCGCTGAGTACGACTATACACACACGAGCGACTCAGTCTCATTCAGTGGAGGAAGTGAAACTATTGAGGTTACCGTTGGTGTGGATAATGATGCTTTCCCGGAATTTGACGAGACATTCACACTAACTCTGGATTCAGTCCATGACGGTTCGGGCGGTGCAGTAGGAAACATCGATATCGGATATGGCGCCGGATCTGGTAGTGGGAGTGGATCCGGAAGTTCTTTGGGGGAATCGGCAACGGGTGAGATTCTCAATGACGATTACGTAGTCGACTGGGATGTGTCGGGGACAGCGCACGAAGGTGGAGCGGCGGCCAAGTTGGAAATCGATGTTTGGCCCTCTCCAATTCGCCATTCGTTTGGCATTCAATACGATGTATCGCCGAACCCGCTTACACCAGGGTCTGGCGCCACGAGTTCTGATATTGCGAACGCGTCGGGAAGCGTTCAAATTGGTAATAACATCTCCGGGCCCATCACCGTGAATCTTATTGCAGCGGACGATCCAACTATTGAAGCTACGGAGTCATTCTTGGTACAACTACAGGCTGTGGTGGGGAGTGGTGCTGGATCGCCAGATAGTCTTGTGATTCAGGGGCCTACGGAATCGAACTTCGACGTTATCGACAACGAGTGGCGGTGGATTGGCAATTCCACCGTCGTCGACTCACAGGCGGGGGTCGCGACAGTTCTGAATATGGGTGTGTCCGTATTGACCGGTTTGTACGGCGTTGACACGTTCAAAGCTGACCCCGGTTCGCCGTACGGTCCAAATTCCGTAAGCGTCAGTACACTCGGAGTATTTAACGACATGGGATTCGGTTTGGGAAAGACCGGGAAAGTCAATATTACGACGCTTCAGCAGACGCAAGCTCGGAAGTTTGAGTGTGATCCAGCAACTGGAGATATCACTGAAGTTAGCGGGAATACAAATCCTGGCGGAGGAAGCACTTCCGGGAACTTGTCGGTCGTTTCTGCATTGAGTCCACCCAACATTTCAGCGTCAAGTAGCGGAACTCTCAAGACTGTCACGATTTACGCAAGCGGCGACGTCGGGGTTTACGGGTCTCACACGGTAACTGCTGGAGGGTCAGGTGGTGGAGTAAGCATCGGCTTCGAAGAGCAAAGTGTGTGGTCCAAGAATCTCGGACCTTGGGAATCGACTGCTGTACTACAGTGTAGAAAGGGATCATGAGCGTGCATCCCTTTGCGTAGTCACACAAATGGAAATGGCTGAGAATCGACCTAGCTAAAGCCGGAGTTGCGCATACTCACTTAAACGGGGATTTACGAGTCAATTTGCAAACAGTTAACGGAGGACAAGCGTATCCAATTCCGTATCTCTGGTCTCCTCATCTTCGTAGCGTTATGCGCGATTATACTTGGCGGGATCGCAATGTCCCGTCATGGAAATAAGGGCGTCTTTTGCGCGGCTTGGTTAGTTCATCGCGATTCACCCGATCAAACAAAGACGCTTGCGCGCCAATGGATGCAAAGTCGCGGTTTTCGATTGATCGCCTCCGCCGATTCGACGATACTCTCGGTTGGAATTCCGCACTATGATCGTCATGGCAAACTACTGTCGGAGTACTTCGTGAGCGACGCAGATTGGGGGACACCACTTTACAGCACGGTGACAGTCGTACCGCACACTTCCGCACCCGAGATGAAAACCACAGCAAGCATCGACATCAGTCTGACGTTGGGCTGGAAAGATTCGCCTTGGCCTTGGGAAATCTCCGCGCGGCGAGACGAGGTTAAGAAGTTGACGCGGGATTTTGGTAAGTGGATCGATGATGGAATGATAGTCAAGCTGAACGAAGAAGCCGAGGACGCCCAGGGGTCTTGATCCGTTCCGGCGGGGTCGGCCGCGTGGCACTGACGAATGATCGGTGTGCCGCTGGCTCTGCCAGTGCGACTACACTGGTGAAACCGCGAGACGAACGACTCGGCTGGGCCGTGACAATTGATAATCAGATTTCAGCCGATTTGACAAACTCGGCACTGGCACACCAAGGGGTGACGGGAAGGAATAAGGGGACATTCTACTTAATTTGAAAAGCAGAATGTCCCCTTAGATTCTACCCCCTTAGATTCTACCCCATTGGTTTGCCTGACTCTTAGCTCGGGGTGTTTGTGACAAAGAGACAAGATCGAGTGTTCGCATGATTCGGCAAGTATCTTTGCGTTGGTGTCTCTTGGCCTTCGCATTGGCCTCCCTGCCATGTGCCCTTGTCTCGTGGCGCGTGCGCTACTATCGCGATCAGGAGAACCTCGCGACCGAACTCTCTAACCTTAGGGCGAAAGTCGACGTTCGCCCCACGTCGGCCGACTTTTTAACTGCGTGGGTTCTTAAAGGCCAGCAACGCGCAATCGCGAAAATAACGATCGATTCGGACTGCGTCTCGGATCCACTTCTGCTAGTCGCGAGTCGTGGGGCCGCGGACTTGAGCGAAGTCAGTGTCGTTGGCGACCAGGGCCGAACAGTTCCCCGAGTTACTGAACAAGACATTTGTTTTCTATCGCGACTCCCTCACCTCGAAACGTTGTCGCTCGCATTCTGTCAAGTATCGCAACCTGCGCTGCAGAGAATGGACCGGTTGGCGTCTCTGAAGCATCTCTTCCTCTTTAAGTGCGGCCTGACGGATCGCGATCTCTCACACCTAAGACTTGCCTCGAACGTAACCCAACTTTCGCTCGTTTCAAACAACATTACCGACGACGGGCTTCAGCACCTAGCCCAGTTCCCCTCTCTCGTGGAAGTTAATGCGGAGTTTACAGCCGTCACCGACGACGGACAGTTTCGATTACGCGAACGGAATCCGACAGTAATGGTAATACACCGGGGAAAAAACCTTGAACAATTGAAGCGAACGGTGGCCCGCGTAATCGCTGGCGAGCTAGATACAGTCTTTGGTATGGAAGCCCCCCTCGTTGATGCGGATCTCGCCATCTTCAAAGGCGTAGACGGAATACGATGGCTCAATCTGAGCCACACGCACATAACCGGAGATGGACTTCGCTTCGTTTCTGAATCAACACTTGAGCGGCTGGATTTGGCCGAGTGCCCCCTTACCAGCAACGGATTCGCGCAACTCCATCGATTCGCCAATCTACGCGCACTTAATCTCTCGTCGACACCGTTGACGAATTCTTCGTGCTCAGACTTAGTCTACGCCTTGCCTCAACTCGAAGAATTGTATTTGAACAATTGCGCCATAGACGACGATGTCGTCCCAGCATTTGCGAAACTTAATCACTTGAAAATACTCGACGTTTCCGGGACACCGATTACTGTGGATGCGATTGATTCACTATACGAGCAAAGACCCGAATTGAGTGCTTTGGTGGCGCCATGCTGCGACAAAGGAGAAGACTAGAGTGGGCTCCGGCTGGGTGGCACTGATGAGTATTCTGTGTGCCACTTCTGGCTTTGCCAGTGCCTTGGCATTACTGAACTCATAGGAAGCGTGACTTGAGTGGGCTATCTTGCAGAAAGATAGGCACTCACTCAGCTCTCAAGTCTAGGCACCGGCAGAGCCAGAAGTGGCACACCGAGAGGTGACGTAGTGACGATTCACAACCGACGCTCTCTCGCCGACGCGATTCGGTGTCTAACCGTTCGCTGGCCGGACATCGGCACGACAACTACCAGCGAATGCCCCGTCTTCGTCCTGGCCGCCGGTTGGCGATCGGGGACGACGTTGTTACAGCGGGTGCTGATGCCACCGTGCTTGATTTGGGGCGAGCTGTATGGGCATTCGGGCTTGTTGCAGAGCCTGGCCGATCCGCTACGGTGCATTACCGATGACTGGCCGGGGGAGGAAGAGAGGGAGAGGGGGAGACAAGGAGATGGGGAGGCAAGATTCACTCCGAGTGTCGCGGCAATGCTTGACGCGCATCGCGCGTACTTGGAAACGCTGTTCGCGAAGCCCGCTCGGGAAGCCAAGGCCGAACGCTGGGGATTCCAGGAAGTGCGGTTGTCGGCGGATTACGCGCATTACTTGAAACTGCTGTACCCCAACGCAAAACTCCTGTTCCTGATCCGCAATCCTTACGATGCCTATCGGTCCTGGGCGGCACGACGCAACGCAGGTTGGAAATCGTTTTATCGTTGGCCGGATCAGCCGGTGACGGCTCGGTTGTTTGGAAAGCTGTGGACGGAACTAGCGAGCAGTTTTGTCGAGCAAGCTGGTGCACTCGATGCGCACGTGGTGCGCTATGAAGACTTGCAGGCCGGGGAGTTCGAGCCGATTGAAGCGTATCTCGGCTTCCCGCTCAATCGCGATGCCGCCAAAACACGTCCCGTCGACGGGCCGCCGCCGATCCGTGTTATCCCGCAGGCGGAATTGGATGAACTGGGTGATGAGATGCACGCGCTGGCCGAGAGGTTGGGGTATGCCGACAGCGGGAGAGACCTTCGGTCCTTGAAGAGTGCGGGGTCGGAGACCCACGCACAACACGCCCTCGACCCAGCGCGATGCGTTGTTCTCGTGCCGATCGGCGGGCAGATCGTGCCAGCGTGTGAAGAAGCTCTGGCCGAGTTGGAACGCCGCGGTTATCGGGTGCGGCGCGTGCGCGGCTACTCGGCGATTGATCAAGGACGCAATCAGATGGCGACCGACGCGCTGGCCGACGGCTTCGACGAGACGATGTGGATCGACTCGGACGTCGGCTTCGATCCCGACGATGTCGAGCGGCTGCGGCGACACAACGTACCGATCGTCTGCGGCATCTATCCGCAAAAGGGGCGGCGCGTGCTGGCCTGTCACGTTATGCCCGGTACGGAAAAACTGGTGTTTGGCGACGAAGGCGGGCTGACCGAGATCTTGTATGCCGGGACGGGCTTCCTGCTCGTGCGGCGCGAAGCTTATGAGACGATCCGTCGCGAGTTGCAATTGCCGCTGTGCAATGAACGTTTCGGCGGCCGTCCGATGGTGCCGTTCTTTCAACCGATGAGCCATCCCGATGCGACCGACTCAGGAATCACGGGTCATTGGTACTTGGCCGAGGACTTTGCGTTTTGCGAGCGGGCCCGGCAAGCGGGTTTCCAGATCTATGCCGATACCAGCGTGCGGCTGATGCACTACGGCAACTACGGCTACAGCTGGGAAGACGCCGGCATGGAGTTGCAGCGCTTTCGCACCTTCCACTTTCATACGAAATAGACATACGTCACAATGTTACGGACGTCCTATTGGATTGGGGGCGTTGCCATTTCGAAAGTGTTGCCCGAGATCCGGAGGTGCTATTGATGCTGTGGGACATGATTCAACAGTCGCAGATTCACGATGCTCAATCATCGGCGGCTGACGCGTTTCGCCGTGCCGATCAGGTTCGACGCGACGTCGATCGCTCGCAGGCGACCATCGACGCGTTGGCGCTGTCATGTGCGGCGATGTGGGAGTTGCTGAGCGAAAAGCTGGGCGTCGCGGATCAAGAGTTGATGGCAAAGATCGAAGAGATCGATCTTCGGGACGGCAAGCTAGATGGAAAGATGCCGAGTGCGAAGCAGGAGTGCCCCGATTGCACGCGCAACAACAATTCCAAACGAGTGCGCTGCATCTATTGCGGAACGGTCTTGCCCCGTCCGCCTTTTTAGGAGCCTGTCCGCTTACCCATGTACGACGGCCTTCCAAGGCCGTCGTTCACCCGAATAGCAAAGAAACGACGGCCTTGGAAGGCCATCGTACGAAAGGAAACGCGGTATCCGGACACGCTCCTAGGCGGCAGCTCGCTGTGATTCCGGACTGCCGAAGTTCTCGGCAATACCGACAGCTTTGACGCCACCGCGGCGAAGTGCCGCCGCCACCGCCAGTGTCTCGGCTTCCGAAGTGTGCCGGATGTCGCGGACGACGATCGCCGCATCGAGGGCTTCGATGTTCTCGCCGAGATCGGTTGTGCCCGCGTCGATGATCAGCAATTCACAGCAGGCTGCCGCAGCGCGAAGAACTTTCCCAACGCGTTCGTCTCCGAGCGAATCGATGTCCGCGACCGGTCCCGCAGCGGATGGAAAGAGAGTGATTCCTTCTTCCAGCCCCGTGATGGCAGCTTCGGCGAGCGGCTGCTCGAAGGCGGCGGCACTTTGCCAACCGCTGGCGAAATCCACGCCCAACTGTTCGCCTAGTTCCGAACGAACCAGGTTGCCGTCGAGCAGGCCAACTCTTGCTCCCGCACCTGCGGCGGCTCGTGCGAGGCACAAGGCAAGCGTCGTGCTCCCTTCGCCGGATCGTGCGGAAGTAACCGCTAGGATGTTCAAACCTTCACGGCTGGCAGCTAACAACTTTTTGCCAGCGTAATCGAAGTATTCGGATTGTGCCTCGAACAACTGCTCGATGTCCTCCGGCCACTTGAATCGATCGACTTCCCACACCGGCGCAAAGCGTTCCTTGGAACTGATGGTCGGCAGCGCCGCTGCTGTTCCCAGCGCTTCGATCTCAGCAGCCGAGTGCCCCGCTGGCGCAACGGCCTTCGCCACTTCGGCAACTTCTTCGTTCGGTTCGATCGACGCTTCAACTTCCGCGCCGCCCGCGGCTACGATCGTTCCGACTGTTTCGTCGTCGGCTGATAGCGGCGTTGGCTCCGTCACATTTTCGAGTGACGGCTGCAATTCGGTCGTCGATGGAGCCCAAGCCGCTCCCACATCGATGATCCCGGCGTCGAACGAATCCCAGTTCGAAGCCGCCTCGTTCACCTCCGAGGTTACTCGCCGCATGTCAAAGTGGGGTCCGCGCAGCGTTCGACGCCGAGCGGCGGCATCGAAACGGTAGGAGGGCTGCTGCGGTTGCGAGTTGTCGATCCGCGCTGGTTGACGAAGTGCTTCCGTTTCATGTCGAGCCGGTTCGGCGTAAGTTGCCGCCAACTTGTCATTCAGCTCGAGACCATACGCGTCGATGAAGGTGTTGTTGTCAGGTGCGCTCATCGTAGGCTCTTTGTGTCAGGGATTGCGATGGTTCCGTCCAGGATGCTGCCGCCGGGCTCGCCCTGTGTGCTTTGCGAACGATTCGGATCTAACCTGCCCGTGCGGTACGCCTGCTCCTCGGTCGGGTACATACTCGATCGGTAGTCAATCGGAGTTGGCGAATCGGTGGTCGGGTATTGATATCCGTCGTGTTCGGCGCTCAGGCTTTCACCAGGCCAAAGATCGCTCTGCGGTGACTTGGCAGGGGATGGTGGTCCCAGCGCGTCTTCCGAAGGCCATCCGCCGACGGGTCGCTGTTTGCTTGGCAGGGCCAGCGGCTCGGCTTGCCAAGGTGCAGGCGGTTCAGCATTGTACGGGATACCGAGTGGAGTCTCGTCGAGTTCGTCGCCGGCTAATCGTGTCGTCTCTAGCTGCGGAGCTTTGAATTCGAAGCCCGCGTCCCACTCGGGCGTGGCAATTTCGGCCGGGATCGATATGTCCGGATCTCCGACAAGCAACTCTTGTTCCGTATCGTTGCCCGCCCAGCCACCCGCGTCTGTTGGCGACTCAGGGCCCCCCGCATTGAAGACGAACAGCAAGACAACGACCAGAACTCCGCCGAATACTCCCCCAAGTACCAACTTGTTGTCGCTTGCCTTTCGTTGCAGTGACTTCTTGCCGGCCGTCGATGCGTGCCGCTTCGATGTCTTGTGCTCGGCAGCACTCGCACGATCAATGCGGCGTCGTTTCTTCTCTGTCGGCGGAGCGGGATTCGTCTCTTCGGAACTGATGTCGCGCAGGTTCGGCAGTCGAATCAGGACCGGCACTTCATTGCTGTCGTACTGAATCGCATTCGCCTCGCTAGCTTCCGGGGCGTTACGACGGGGCGTAACCTTGCTCACCGAAGACGAGTTGGTTCGGCGCGGACCGACTCGGCGTGGTTCATGCGCAGCGGTACTCATGGCAGGATCCCGTGACACTGGAATGTGGAAAGTATCTCCCTTATCGGTACCGGTCGTAGCGATCTTTAGTCTCAGGCAAACTTTGACGGTTAGTACATCCAGAATGTTTCAACCGTCTCACGCCCCACACCAGCCCGCCTGTGAGGTTCGTGATATTGCGGCTATCTCGGCTATTTGGGATATTCCACTACAAGATTAAACGTCAGCGATCGGCGATCAGCCGTCAACTTTGTGAGGCGCAAAAGCGAGTTGCTGATCGCTGACTGTTTCTCTACTTCCAAGGAAAGTCATGTCGCTAGCTACCCAGGTGAATGTTCGCCACCAACTTGAAGAATTACTCGCCCAACGCATCCTCATTCTTGACGGTGCGATGGGGACGATGATTTTCTCGCTCGGGATCGACGAAGTGACGATGCGAGGCGAGCGTTTTGCCAATCATCACAAGGATCTGAAGAATTTTGTCGATATCGTTGCTCTGACGCATCCGGACAAGCTGATCGAAGTCCACCGGATGTATCTCGAGGCCGGAGCCGACATCATCCAGACGAATACGTTCGGAGCAAGTCCCATCGGCATGGAAGAGTTTGCCTTGCCGCCGGAACTGGTGCGTGAGATTAACCTGGCCGCGTGTGCTTGTGCTCGCCAGGCGGCTGATGAGTTCACCGCCCTCACGCCCGACAAACCGCGACTTGTTGCCGGCTCGATCGGACCGACGGCCAAGACAACTTCGATGTCACCCAAAGTGGAAGATCCCGGCTACCGCGCGGTCACCTTTGACCAGCATGTTGATTCCTACTACCAGCAGATTGCCGCTTTGGTCGAGGGAGGCGTCGACATTCTGTTCCCCGAGACCTCGTTCGACACGCTCAATCTCAAAGCGTGTTTGTTTGCGATCTCGAAGTATTTCGACGACCACGACGTCGAGTTGCCGGTGTTCGCGTCGGTGACGATCACCGATGACGCGGGGCGGACACTTTCGGGACAGACGATCGAAGCATTCTGGAATTCCGTCTCGCACTTTGATCTGACCGGGGTCGGTATCAATTGTGCGCTCGGCCCGGAAAAGATGCGGGCCTACGTCGAAGAGCTATCACGGCTGGCTCCCGTCTACATCACGTGTCATCCGAACGCCGGATTGCCTAACGAAATGGGCGGCTTCGATCAGACTCCCGAGATCATGGCCGAGACGCTTCGCGAGTTCGTCGAGAGCGGTTGGCTGAATGTGCTGGGCGGTTGCTGCGGAACGACGCCCGATCACATCCGCGCGTTTGCCAAGATGGTTGAAGGCGTCACGCCGCGCCAACGCCCTGTCATCGAAGGACGCACGCGGCTGAGCGGTCAGGAAGCGTTGACGCTTCGTCCCGAAACCAACTTTATCATGATCGGCGAGCGGACAAACGTTACCGGTTCCAAGCGATTCGAGCGGCTGATCAATGACGACAAATACGACGAGGCGCTCGATGTGGCTCGCGATCAAGTCACCGGCGGTGCCAGCATCATCGACATCAATATGGACGCCGACCTGTTGGACGGCGTCGAAGCGATGACGCGGTTCTTGAACTTGATCGCCGCCGAGCCGGACATCTGCCGCGTGCCGATCATGATCGACAGCTCGAAATGGGAGATCATCGAGGCCGGCTTGAAGTGCGTCCAGGGCAAAGCGATCGTCAACTCGATCAGTTTGAAAGACGGCGAGGCGGAGTTTCTGCGTCGCGCCAGGCTAGTCCGCCGTTATGGCGCGGCGACGGTCGTGATGGCGTTTGATGAACAGGGTCAAGCGACCGATACCGGTGAGAAGGTGCGGATCTGCAAACGAGCGTATGACTTGCTCACGAGCGAAGTGGGATTCCCGCCGGAAGATATCATCTTTGATCCGAACATCCTGACCGTGGCCACGGGGATCGAGGAGCACAACAACTATGCCGTTAACTTCATCGAGGCGACGGCGTTGATCAAAATGGAGTGTCCGGGCGCTAAAGTTTCTGGCGGGGTGAGCAATATCTCGTTCTCCTTCCGCGGCAACGACGTCGTCCGCGAGGCGATGCATTCCGCGTTCCTGTACCACGCGATTCACGCGGGCATGGACATGGGGATCGTCAATGCCGGCCAGTTGGAAGTTTACGAAGAAATCAACAAGGAACTGCTTGCACGCGTCGAGGACGTCTTGCTCAATCGGCGCGACGACGCGACCGAGCGTCTGGTCGACTTTGCGGAAGGCCTGAAGGGCAAGAGCGGCAAGAAAGCCAAGGAAGAAGAGCTCACTTGGCGCGAGGCACCGTTTCAAGAACGTTTGAAGCATGCGCTGGTGAAGGGCATCGACAAGTTCATTGAGGCGGATACGGAAGAGGCTCGGCAGCACTTTGATCGCTGCCTGCAAATCATCGAAGGGCCGCTGATGGCCGGCATGTCGGTGGTTGGCGATCTGTTTGGCGCGGGAAAAATGTTCCTGCCTCAAGTCGTGAAGTCCGCGCGGGTCATGAAGAAAGCAGTCGCGTACCTGCTGCCGTTCATGGAAGAAGAGAAAATCAAGGCCGGGACCCAGTCGCAGTCGGCGCGAGGCAAGATCCTGATGGCGACCGTCAAAGGCGACGTTCACGACATCGGCAAAAACATCGTCGGTGTCGTGTTGGGCTGCAACAACTACGAAGTGATCGATCTCGGCGTGATGGTGTCGTGCGAGAAGATCTTGAAGACGGCCGTGGAACACGGCGTCGACATGATCGGCCTGTCCGGACTGATTACGCCAAGCCTTGACGAGATGGTTCACAACGCCCGCGAGATGCAGCGAAAGGGTTTTTCAATTCCGTTGTTGATTGGCGGTGCGACGACGAGCGCCAAGCACACCGCGGTCAGGATCGCACCGCAGTACCGTCATCCCACGGTCCATGTCCTCGACGCATCCCGCTGCGTCGGCGTGGTCGAGCGCCTGCTTAGCGATGAGCGGCGCGATGCCTTTATCGCCGAGAACACCGCGTTGCATCAGCAGCTTGTCTCCTCGTACGAGAAGCGGCAAGTGAAGCTTGTGCCGTACGCCGACGCCTGTGAGAACCGGTTTCAAACGGATTGGTCCACTCTCCAAATCGATAAGCCTTCGTTTCTCGGGACCCGTGCCTTGCCAGCGTTCTCGCTCGCCGAGATCGCCAAATACATCGACTGGTCCCCGTTCTTCATGACTTGGGAGTTAAAGGGAAAATATCCGCAGATCCTGGACGACGAAGCCGTCGGCGAAGTCGCTCGTGAATTGTTCGAGAACGCAAAGTTGCTGCTTGACGAGATCATCGCGAAGCGGCTCTTGACGGCCAACGCCGTCTACGGCTTCTGGCCGGCCGCGTCGGACGGCGACGACATTATTCTCTTCAAGGACGAACAGCGCAGCGAGGAGCTTGCTCGGTTCCGCATGTTGCGTCAGCAATGGGAGCGTCAAGGGCAACGCGACTTCCGTTGCCTCACCGATTACATCGCGCCGGTTGATTCGGGCCGAGAGGACTACCTCGGCGCGTTTTGTGTCACGGCTGGGATCGGCGCGAACGAATTGTGTGCGAAGTTCGACGCGGATCACGACGACTACAACTCGATCATGGTCAAAGCGTTGGCGGATCGATTGGCCGAAGCGTTCGCCGAGTTGCTGCACGAGAAGGCGCGCCAGGATTGGGGCTTCGGCGCGGACGAATCGTTGACCGGCGAAGACATGATCGCGGAGAAGTACCGAGGCATCCGGCCTGCTCCCGGTTATCCAGCGTGTCCGGACCACACGGAGAAGCGCACGATCTTCGATATTCTCGACGCGGAGCGGGCGACCGGCATGTCGCTCACCGAGCACTTCGCCATGTTGCCGGCGGCCAGTGTCAGCGGCTTGTACTTCGCGCATCCCGAGGCTCGTTACTTTGCCGTCGACCGGGTCGCGAAGGATCAAGTGGAGAGTTACGCGCGGCGGAAGGGGATGGCGTTGGCCGAGGTGGAGCGCTGGCTCGCTCCGAGTCTTGGCTACGAACCCGCGAGTGGCACGGACGCGATTACCAAGTAACGCGAGAATCGTGCCTCCCAAACGTAACGAGAGGAAGCGTTGGTGTACGAACGATTCACCGATCGCGCTCGCAAAGTGATCCAGCTTGCGAACCAAGAGGCACAACGTTTCAACCACGAATACATCGGCACCGAGCATATTTTGCTCGGACTAGCGAAAGAGGGCAGTGGAGTTGCGGCCAATGTTCTGAAAAGCCTGGGCGTTGACTTGCGGAGGATTCGACTGGAAGTCGAGAAGCTCGTGAAAAGTGGTCCAGAGATGATCACGACGGGCAAGCTGCCACGGACGCCGCGTGCCAAAAAGGTCGTCGAGCATTCGATGAAAGAAGCCCGCAATTTGAATCACAACTACGTGGGGACCGAGCATCTTCTCCTCGGTCTTTTGCGCGAGCAGGACGGTGTTGCCGCGCAGGTGTTGATGAACTTGGGATTGAGGCTCGATGAAGTCCGTGAAGAGGTATTGAACTTGTTGGGGCATGGACTCGAAGGCGAAGGCGGCGGTCGCGAAGCCGGGGGCGGCTCGGCGAAGAGTGGCAAGTCAAAGACTCCCGCACTCGATGGCTTCGGTCGCGACCATTGGCAATTGCTGCCGATCCTCTTGCTTGCGACGCTACTTCGGCTGTGGCAGATCGATGAGTCGCTGTGGCTCGACGAGCTCCACACGGCTTGGGCCGTCTCCGCCAGTCCGATTGAGATCGTCGAGCGCGCTCAGATTGGAAATCAAAGCCCGCTGTACTTCTATCTTCCATGGGCAACGACTTCGCTGTGCGGGATGAGTGAGTGGGCGTTGCGTCTGCCTTCGTTGGTGGCAGGAATTGGGCTCGTGGCGTTTGCCTACGGGTTGACTTATCAGTTCACGAGCTCGCGCACCGCGGCTAGTGCCTGTGCGATACTGGCGGCGATGGATCACAACTTCTTGTTCTACGCGACGGAGGCACGGCCTTATGCTTGCGTTCAACTCGTCGCTGCCGTGCAGCTCTTTGGCTTCTGGAAACTTCAGGAGTCGTCGACACTTCGCCGACGTTTTGCCTTTGTTGCGTCCAGCGCGCTACTCTTCTATTTGCACTACACGGCCATCTTGCTCGTCGCAGGAGAAGTCGTGTATCTGTTCGCGTGGCGTCGAGCCAACGCTTCCGAATACTCAGGCCGAAAGCTCGCGATCGATCTGCTGTGCGTGGCGGCCTTAATGCTTCCCGCGGCAGTTCATGTCTTCGACATCGGTACGCGGCGAAACGCTTGGGCAACGCTCATCAAAGACACCTCTTGGTTGCCGCCCGTACATTGGTTCTCGTTGGTCAGTTATGTTGCTGTGCCATCGAGCATTTGTCTCGTCGGAGTTCTTGTCCGAAGGATGCGACGAGATTCGGAGGGACGACGCTTCGAATGGCGGCTGGCCTACCTGCTGGCTTGTTGGCTAGGTGTGCCGCTGGGAGTTGTTTGGCTGCTGACCGTCACGAAGCTCGCTCCGCTGTACCTCGGTCGATATGTCATCGGCGCGGCGCTTGCTCCTGTGTTGTTCGCCGGTTTATGCGTTGGTGTCTGGGAAAACAGAAGATCGCGGCTGGTCGTTGCTGGCGTTTTCATCGCCTTCACGTTTTCAACCAGCGGTATGATTCAGCAGTTGCGCAACGATGGCCGCTTGTTTGGCGATCGCGCCGAGAATTGGCGAGATGCCGTCGCTTACGTCAACGACTGGACTTGGGATAAGCCGGTCTTCGTACGCAGCGGTTTGCTCGAAGCGGATCGACTCGTCACTGACGACAGCGAGATGCTGCGGGCCTATTGTGTTTTGCCGGTCACCTCCATCTATCGAATCGATCGGCCCGACAGTGAGATTCGGCCCCTGACGACGCGCGGCTCGGGCACGCTGACGGAGGAAGACGTAAGGCTGGTTGAAGCGTCAGGCTCAGCTTGGTTTATCATTAATGGTTCGACAGCCACTCGCGAACGCTGCGCCGAGCGAATTCTCGATTCATTGAAGAAGAACACGCCGTTGGAGACTCAGCACGGACTTATACTCGACGAGCGTCAATTCGGTCAGGTTGGCATTTTTCTTGTGATTGTCGAAATCGATGACCAAGTTGATTCACCCAGGAGCGATGCCCCGACGACTTCCCAGTTTTAGTCCCTTGAGGACAACAACTCGGGCCGATTCTTTATGGACCTCCTGATTGAACTACTTCCGTGGCTGTTCGCCATGATTGTCTTGATCGTGTGCTCCGGCTTCTTCTCGGCCAGTGAAGCCGCCCTCTTCTCCCTGCGCTTGCGAGACCGCGAGCAACTTGCCACGGGCGGTTCATCACAGCGGATGGCCACGCGGCTGCTGGACGATCCGGACCGACTGCTCAGCGCCGTCCTGTTCTGGAACCTCGTCGTCAACATGATTTACTTCGCCATCGTCTCGGTCGTCGGCTTGCGGTTGGAAAGAGACCCTTCGTTCGGTCGCACCTATCCAGCTGTGTTTGCCGCCGTTTCGCTGCTCGTGATCATCTTTTTCAGCGAAATGTTACCGAAGAGTGTCGGCGTCCTGATCAACCGAAAACTTGCCGGTCTGCTGGGTGCCCCGCTGACGGTCGCCGTTCGGATACTCGACCCTGTGATGCCGAGTCTGCGATTCGTGAATCTGCTTTCGCGACGGATGATCTGGCCCGGCTTCAAAAGTGAACCGTATCTTGAAGTGTCTGACCTGGAACGCGCGATCTTCCTCTCGACGACCGACGCGAAACTCGTTGAACAGGAACAAGCCGTACTCCGCAACATCGTCCTGCTGTCCGACATACGTGCCGACGAATGGATGCGTCCACGAACACAATTCCGTACGTTCCGGCCTCCTGTTTCGCTGGCGGACCTGAATGGGCAGATGACACCAAGCGGTTACATGCTGGTCACCGAACCCAGCAGCGAAGAAGTCGAATCGGCGATTCACTTGAAGGAGCTGTTCGACGTGCCGCGGCAGCGGCTCGAGCATTACGCGGAACCGGTCATCTACGTGCCGTGGTGCGCCACGGTTGCCGATGCGCTCCAGGAGATGCAGCGCCGCAATCGCCAAGTCGCGGCAGTCGTGAACGAGTACGGCGAGACATGCGGCATACTCACGTTCGAAGACATTCTCGACACCGTGTTCACGTACAGCCCCAGTCGCAGCAAGTTGCTGTTGGACGAGAAGCCGATTCATAACTTAGGACCCGGGATGTGGCTGGTCGCGGGTGTGACGCCGCTGCGTCGCCTCTCGCGGTACCTCGACCTGCCGCTACCGACGAGCAAGAACGTGACGGTCGGCGGTGTGATTCAAGAACAGCTTGGCAAGCTGGCCGAAGAGGGCGACGCTTGCAACTGGGGGCCATTCCGGATGAAAGTCCTCGAGGCCCCCGAACGCGGCCACATGTTGATTGAACTGAAACTCCTCCATCGAGGAGAGATGCCATGATGGTTGGCATCGGGTTATTTTTTCTCGGCTTGCTCTTGAGCGCGTTCTTTAGCGGCTCGGAAACGGGCTTTTACCGGGCGACTCGCGTCCGTTTGGTGCTGGACGGCTTGGCGGGCGATCCCGTCGCCCGAGGCTTGCTCTGGCTGACAAACAATCCCGCGCTCTTTGTTGCGACGACGCTCGTTGGCAACAACTTGGCGAACTATCTCACGTCCTTCGCCATCGTGTTGATGGCTCAGACGATTACGGCGACTCCCAGCGTCTTCGTGGAACTCGTCACTCCGGTCGTCTTCTCACCGATTGTATTCGTGTATGGCGAATTGCTGCCGAAGAATCTCTTTTACTATTCGCCGAACTCATTGCTCCGCCGATGTGGTCCGGTCTTCTTGTTCTTCGTCGCTGTCTTCGCGCCGATTTCCGCCGTTCTGTGGGGCTTGGGCAGAATGCTACAGTCGTTGTTGGGAGAAGCTCCACATCGTGTGCAGCTGGCGCTGGCTCGCAAGGAGCTGCAACAGGTTCTGGAAGAGGGACAAGACGCAGGCATCTTGCAACCCGCTCAACGCAAGCTGGCCCAGAATCTGTTCGCTGTCGCCTCGCACCGCGTGCAAGATCTCTGCGTGCCGAGCGGTCGAATGGCTTCGATCCGACTTGGTGCCAACAAGCGCGAAGTGCTGCGAGTGGCCAGGCGGCACGGGACCGCCGTCTCACCCGTGGTCGATGCCCATGGACGCGAACTGCTCGGCTATGTGCGAACGGTCGATTTGTACTTGGAAGCCGGCGACCGCGTCGAGACTTACCGTCCGCTTCCCAGTATTGCGGCGAGCGAATCGCACCTCGCTGCACTGATTCAAATGCAATCCGGCAAGGAGGAACTCGCACGCGTGGTCGACGCCGACGGAGCCACCATCGGCCTGCTCTATGCGAGCGAACTCACCGAGCCGCTGTTTCGCGACGCGTAATCGTTCGTAGTCCGGCGGTGATGCGAATCCCGGAAATTGGCGTACCGGAGAACCGCAGGCTTGCCGGTGTGGGTCTGGAAACGGGGACAGGTCCAGTTTATTGTGTAACTGGAAACGCGGTAGGAACCGCCGTTACCGGCGGCCCCCCGCACAGATCCGTACGTGAAGGATTACCTCCTACGGCTCCTCCGTTAGGTCATACGATCTCAACACTCGGCGTTGATACCAGTCGTGATTGCCGTGCCGCTCCATTTGATGTTGGATCCAACGCAGGGTTTGGAACATCGGCGGCAGTTCGGCAATACTTCCCTTCGGTGACTTCCTTTCCTCGACGGATTCCGCCACTGCGGTCGCCGCTTTGTTCACCCGTGTCGACGGTACTACGAAGTCATCTGACTTCCCATCAGCGTTCATGTCAGAATTG
>JAQBZB010000197.1 GCA_027622275.1 Planctomycetota bacterium
ACTGATTGGATGCGGTTGCATACAGGTTTCTCAAGACCGTTCTATCAACGCGTCGGTCTTCTGGGAGATTATGCTGTCTCTGGAGTTTGATGTTATCCGGAACCTCGAGAACAAAATCTCCGTCTGTAGGCTGCCGGTTGCCAAGATCGGCAGACTGCCATCTCCAATATAAGTAGTGCTCTGGGCCTACGGGCCCCAGCGCGCTAGCAATTGACGATGCCATATGCACGTCGCCACACTTAACAAAGCCGCTGAATTCACATCGCGATTGCATTCGGACAGATCCATCGTCGTCTCTGAGTTCCTCGTAAACTTGCAACGCGAGCGTAGGAACACCATCAAGGATTTCAAACTCAAGGCGGTTCTTGATGGCTCCCTTCGTCGTGTGTGCCGTGATTTGTTGTTCTACAATTAGGCGGCCGCTGTCATCAACTGACACATTGTCAACTGCAACCAGTCCGTCTGGAAGTTCTGGCATCAGCGGAGGTACGAGCTCACCAAGCTTGCCACCCCCTAAGAAAAATGGGGAGAAGTTTATTGGGTCGTTCCAGTACGAGAGAAAGCGATCTGAGTGTTTCGTGTCGGGCGGTATTAACTTGTATCCACCTGGAGGGGAATTAATGACCATTTGAATGCCCTCTGTAGACAACATTGACACTCCCGAGTGCGGCCCGTTTTGCCCTCCTAATTGGTATTCGCCCATAAACAAAGTGAAGTCCGAATCGACCTTCGACATCTTGTGCGTCTGCGATTTCAGCTCAACATTGGCCTGCTGCCAAGCCGAACCCCAATCCTTACTACTACCTGTTTCGAACGCGAACGTACAAGAAAACGCAACTTCCTGTTGAAAGTGTTTGCCTGCGAAGTTGAGGGATTTAATGCGTTCTGGCGTCTGCGATGCAACCTCCCCAGTGAATGGATCTTGCTCAGCTCGCAGAGGTGCAGCAGTTAATATCGACAAGGATATCAGGCACCGGAGTGTTCGGATTCTCCAACGACGATCGAGTTGCGAGATCGCGCTATCCTGCGCCAAGAACGAAGTCATCAGGAAAGCGTTCCTTTGTGTTGGTCAAAGAGAAAAAGAGCGATCGGATGCATTGCATCCGATCGCCGAATGGTGATCGTGCTTAGGTGCATTGATCTGTTGACGCGGAATCCGTGCCGACCATTGATCCAACCGTGCAGGCAGCTATTCCGAGGGGGCCAATACTGGCATAGCAATCGAAAGTAAGGCATTGAGTCACCCAACCCCAATCCGCCCAGCAACTAGGATTGGCGATGGGCAATGGAATGCAATCGTTGTACGGTAACTCCGCAAAATTGTTACAGCATAAGTACGGAATTAGGTTACCCAATCCAGGACCATTCAACACTCCAGCTCTGGAAATGCATCCGGCCGCACCAACACAGGATCCCTTGCGACGTACCGAACCAGCAATAATCACGGCACATACCGGTCCGGGTGTTATCGCAGGAGGAAGGGCTACCGGTGGTGGGGCAGTAGGTGGTGTGGTAGTAGTTGTGGTAGTAGGGGGAGTGGTCTGGGAAAAACTCGGAGCAGACATTACCAAAAGCAACGTTGCGACGACACCGAATCGAGTGAGCTTAGAAAACCTCATACTTAATCCTCCCAAAACATAGTTAACGATAAGAAGCGAAAATCATCCGGCCGCTTCGAAAAACAACGCAAATCGGACGCTCCAGCCCGGCAATTGGAGTGGACCAAAGAGAGGTTAGCCGCCAGAGTACCCGTGTTGAACCCGCTTTGTAACCGAGCATCATATTGAATCCCGCTGGGGTTGTCAAACAAAGGCTTGCAAATTTCTTAAAAAGATGAGGTGATCTCACCGAGCGAGTGACTGGTTCCCTCCGCATACTCGGTTTTGTCGCGATCGAGCAGGAGGCTGTGCCAGCCTGCCTGGTTGGCACCTTCGATGTCGTTTGTCACGTCGTCCCCGACCATCAGCAGCTGGTGCGGTTGCAATCGCAACTCTGCTTCAAGGGCTCGGAAGAACTCGATCGAAGGCTTGGTGAAGCCCAACTGCGACGAAACAAAGATCGCGTGCGTTTGATTTAGCGGAGCCAGTTCCTTGGCAATTGCCAGCAAGCGGTCATCGAAGTTCGAGCCGATCGCAGTGATCAGACCGAGAGCGTGAAGCTCGGCCAGAACATCGGGGACGTCATCGTAGACGGCCCAACTCGTCGAACGTGCGAAGTGATTCCAGAGTTGGCGAAAGAGCGGTTCCGATTCGTCGATGTCGGTAAAGACGTCGGCGACGATCTGCCGCCAACGATCGCGTTCGATTTGTTCGTTGGTGCGCAGTTTGTAAGCGTGACGTTTCAGGACGCGAGCAAAGTTTCGTGCGATCTCGTTTTGTGTCAGCCGCGAGCCGTGCTGCCGGCCGAGTTCGTAATACACGACCTCTGCTCGCGGATTGGGGTAGATCAGCGTTCCGACCGCGTCGAACACGACTGCGCGTACTGTTGCAAAGTTACTTGCCACCGAGCTGACTAAAAAAAGAGCCGGTTGATGTCCAAACCGACAACAAAGATCATCAAACACAACAGACAGCCGATTCCAGCCAACGTCAACGCGATTTGCACGCGTTCGTTCACCGGTTTGCCGGAGATGCCTTCCCACAAGAGGAAGATAAAGTGTCCTCCGTCGAGCGCTGGTATCGGCATGAAGTTGATGACTGCGAGATTCGCGCTCAGGAACGTCAGGAAGATCAGTAAGCTTGGCAATCCTTCTGAAGCTTCTGAACCAGCGACGGTCGCGATCACCAAGGGGCCGCCAAGGTTGGTCAAAGCGATCCGGCCGGTGACCAGCTTCTTGAGAAAGATTGTCACGTGCAGAGCATCTTGCCAGGTGCGGCTGGCTCCCAACGAAACCGCTTCGCTCCAGCTTTGTGCCACGTATGTCTCGGTCTTCGACACCAAGACCAATCCGCGATTCGGGTTCAACTCGTCGGTCGCCTCCGGCTTGAGCGCAAACTCTTGCAGTTGCCCATCGCGACGCATCGATAGATGCAGCGAGAAGCTCTTTTTCATGCTCTGGCAGGCGGCGAATACGTAGGGCCAACCGACGTTTTCGTCATCCAATTGCAACGCGTTATCGGGTTCGCCGAATAAGTATCGCAATAGCCGTTTCACCCTTCCTGGCTTCGCGTCGTCATCGACGGCATCGAAAGCGACCGCGACATCGCCCGGCTGAATGCCGGCTTTGTCCGCCGGGCTGTCCGCGACGACGGATTGCACTTCACGTCCGACTCGATACGCGACGCCCAAAGCCAGCGAAGCCATCGGCGAGTTGGTGGACAAGTTCCAGTCGAACTCTTTCGGCGTTCGAGGCGTCACGCGGAGCGTCACTATTTCGTCGCCGCGACGCACTTGAACATCGATCTCTTGGTCATGGTACGGCCGAATTTGAGTGGGCAGGGACATCGGATCGCCGATCGGTTCGCCGGCAATCGTTTCAATTTGATCTCCCAATTCGAATCCCGCTTCTGTGGCGGGCGAGCCCGGACGGATTCCAACAATCGGACCGGTCTGCATTACTAATCCAAGCCGGTGGATGTGATTCGGCTCGACTTTCACTTCGTGGATCGTCGGAGCTGCGTCTCGCGCGGCGTCCTTCTCCTGGCGCTCGATCGTCAGCGTGACCGGCTCATCAATGTGGGTTGCCAGCAGAGTGTTCAGCTCATAGCCGTTGCCAACTCGCGTCGCGTTAAACGCCGTGATCCGATCGCCGCCCACGAGCTTCGTCGCGGTCGCCGCGGCGGCACTCTCGGGAAGAACGGGCAGCTTCGGATGTAGTTGACATTCGAACGCCGGTGAAATGCCGATAAGACGTTGCCGCTCACCTTGAATCGCGATCGTGGCGGGAACGATCTCGTAGATGCGTTCGTTCTTGTCGGCATCCTGTGTGACGAGCCGCAACGCTTCGCCATCGTCGGTCATATTCACTCGGTTGCTGAGATCCCAGATAAAGCGGAGAAACGATTTCCGTTTTTCGCTGTTGCCGACCTGAACGATGCGAGTTCCCGGCTCGACGCCATGTGTCCAGGCGGGACTCCCGGGCAGGACAACACCGACTTCACAAGGCGTGTACGGGACTCCGGCACGAAACGCACAAGCCGCAAAGATCACGGCAAAGATCAAGTTCATGATCACGCCCGCCGAAATGATCCCCATTCGCTGCGGGACCGTCTTCGCGGGGAAACTGCGTGGGTCGAGTTCGTAGGCGTCTTCACCTTGATCGGCTGGGTGAGTCTCGGAAGCCAACGCTTGTGCCTGTTCAGGCGAATCATCGGCGGAGCTTGCGCCGGTTGCGTCACGATCCGTTTGCGAGCGTCCTTCGTCCTTGCTCTTCTTGACACGAATTCGTTCCATCTCGGCTTGTGCAGCGCGCGGATCGTCATCTTGCCCGAGCATCTTCACATAGCCACCGAGCGGAATGATCCCGACGCCATATTCGGTCTCGCCCCACTGAAAGTGAATCAGCTTGGAGGGGAGTCGCAAGCCGAAGATCTTGATCGGCACGTCGAAGCCAACGTAAAACTTCTCGCACTTCACACCGAACCATTTGGCGACGAGGAAGTGGCCCAACTCGTGGACGAAGATGACCAAGCCGAGACCGGCCGCCACGCTGCCGATCTGCCACGCTCGATCACCGAGTGCTTGCCAGCTGAAAGCGATCAAGTACAAACCCACCGTGTAACCTCCTGACGAGCCCAGATATCAAGCTCGATTAGTTTTTCCAGTGTTGGACTGGCGTCGAAATGATGATGGTCGAGTACCGACCGGCACGCCGGAACGATCTCGGTGAACAACAGCTGACCTCCCAGGAATTTAGCGACCGCGGCTTCGTTCGCCGCATTCAAGACGGCACCCGCCGTGCCGCCAACTCGAGCGACTTCGTGGCCCAAACCAATCGCCGGGAAGCGATCGAGATCGGGTGGCTCGAAATCGAGACTCATCGCCGCCGCCAAGTCCAGCTTCGGCGAGGGACAATCCCAACGCTCGGGATACGTCAAAGCATACTGAATCGGCAGCTTCATGTCTGGCGGGCTAAGTTGAGCCAAGACGGAACCGTCAAGAAACTCGACCAACGAATGCACGATCGACTGCGGATGCACAACGACTTCGATTTGATCGGGCTGCAAGTCAAACAGCCAGCGGGCTTCGATGATTTCCAGGGCCTTGTTCATCATGGTGGCGGAATCGACGGTGATTTTCGGTCCCATGTCCCAGGTCGGGTGCGACAACGCCTCGTCGACCGTGACCTGAGCCAGCTGCGCAGGCGTGTGCCGCCGGAACGGCCCGCCGCTGGCGGTCAGAATGATTCGCTTGACGTCTTGTCGCCTGCCAGCTTCCAAGGCCTGGAACACCGCACTGTGTTCGCTGTCGACTGGCAGGATCTTGCCACCGCGTTCTCGGGCCAGTCGCATGACCTGCGGACCCGCCATGACGAGCGTCTCCTTGTTCGCCAGCGCGACCGTCTTGCCGGCCTCCAAGGCAGCCCAAGTCCCAGTCAGGCCCGCGCTTCCGACGATTGCGGCGACGACGATCTCGACTTCTGGCCGCGAAACCAACGACGCGATGCCTTCCGCTCCGAGCAGCAATTCCGTGCCGGCGGGCATCACCGACCAGTCGAAGGCACTTGCATGATCAGGATTCGAAGCGACAATCCAATTCGGCTGGAATTGACGGGCCTGATCGCACAGCCGCGCCAGTCGCGAATTCGCGGTTAGGCCAACGACGCAGAGCCGCTCGTGGGACGCCGCGACGACGTCGAGCGTGCTCCGCCCGATGCTGCCGGTTGATCCGAGAATCGCGATGTTACGCACGCGGTCGCTCATGTAACTCGAAAGGAATCTGCTAGGTAGGACGGCGACGCCACAGCGTAGGATGGACTTCCAGTCCGTCCAATCTTTTTTCGTCACCGGTGGACGGACTAGTGCTTTGTCAGGACTAAGAGTTGGGGTTGTCTAAATCAGCCGCTACGCGATAGCGTGCGGTTCTCGCGAGAAAACCGCTGGCTATCGCCTAGCGGCTAATCCCAAAATCAAGCTTTGACTAAGCACTAGAAGTCCATCCTACGTATTTGACAATTTTGCTATAGAAACAACGGACTTCGTGATTACTGATGTGGAGTTCCAAAGTTTTCGAAACTTCGGAACCCTCTGCGCTCCGCTCGATCGCTGTTGTGTCGGCGATCACGTAACGGCTAAGGTATTGTGCTGCTGGGACTTCGGCGAGAGCAGGGCATTCTATTTGCGTGTACTTCGACCGGCAAGACGGATCGTCGTTCCAGCTGAGTGTATAATTGCAAACTTACGACATTCAAAGCAGCCAGTCATGGTTAGCGTGGAGTAACACGAGATGAACCAAGACGAAGGTCCAAACCGAAAACAAAGCGAAGGAAGAGGCCCCATCGGGGGGCAGAACTTCCTGTGGTACATGGCCGGCGCGGTACTCCTGATAACGCTGGCCGCGTTGTATCTCACCAAACTGAATGTGTCGGTAATTGATTATCCAGATCTCGTCGAGCTGATTAAGAACAGTAAGCACACCGAGAAGTACGGGCCGCTTGAAGAGGGCATGCGAGGCGATGTCATTGTCCAGAAGGAAGGGTCCAGCGGCGCGCAGATTCGCGACCGTTACAGCAATCTTCGAGATGTGACGATTTCGGATCATACGGTGACTGGGACGGTCGATTATCAACGGATTATGCCGACTCCGTCCGACACGAAGCCCGCCGAAAAGAGTTTTCGAACGAACATCCTGCCAAGCGAAGAGACGATCAACGAAATGAAGCAGATGCTTCAAGCGAGCAACATCGTTCACGGCTTCGAAGCCAAGCCTGGCATGTTGGAGACACATGGGCTGCTCTTTCTGCTGACGGCAATGGTGATTGTCTTTTTCGTGGTCATGATGCGGCGTCTGGGCGGGGCTGGTTCTCCGATGTCGTTCGGCCGCAGCCGCGGCAAGCTCGTTGCACAAGAAGACCTCGGCTTGACGTTCGATGACGTTGCGGGCATCGACGAGGCTGTCGAAGAAGTCAAAGAAGTCGTTGACTTCCTTCGCGCCGCGGAAAAATATCAGAAGCTGGGCGGGCGAATTCCCAAAGGCGTGTTGCTCGTCGGACCTCCGGGAACCGGCAAGACGCTGCTCGCGAAGGCCGTTGCCGGTGAAGCGGGGGTGCCGTTCTTCAGCCTTTCGGGCAGCGACTTTGTCGAGATGTTCGTGGGCGTCGGAGCCGCTCGAGTCCGCGACATGTTCCAACAAGCCGAATCGAAGGCTCCTTGCATCATCTTCATCGACGAGTTGGATGCGTTGGGCAAGAGTCGCGGTTCCGGCATTATGGGCGGTCACGACGAACGCGAACAGACGCTGAATGCGCTGCTCGTCGAGATGGACGGCTTTGCGTCGAACAGCGGTGTGATCGTCATGGCGGCGACTAACCGTCCCGAGACGTTGGACTCGGCGTTGCTGCGCCCCGGTCGCTTCGATCGTCATGTGCTGGTCGATCGCCCCGACATCCGCGGCCGTGAAGCGATCCTGAAGGTCCACGTCAAATCCGTCAAGCTCGACGATTCGGTCGATTTAATGGATGTGGCTGGCATCACACCCGGCTTCGTCGGAGCCGACCTGGCGAATCTCGTGAACGAAGCTGCGTTGTTGGGCGCGCGTCACGGCAAGTCGACAGTTGGGATGGATGAGTTTAACGAGGGCGTCGAGCGAGTGACGGCCGGTCTGGAAAAGAAGCAGCGGATCATGAACGTCGACGAAAAGCAACGAGTCGCCTATCACGAATCGGGGCACGCCTTGGTTGCCTACTCGCTGCCGAACACCGATCCCGTGCATAAGGTCTCGATCATTCCGCGCGGACTTGCCGCACTCGGCTACACGATGCAACGTCCTGACGGCGATCGATATTTGATGACGCAGTCAGAACTCGAGAGCCGCATCCAGGTCTTGCTGGCCGGCACCATGGCCGAAGAGATGATCTACGAAGACATCTCGACAGGCGCTCAGAATGATCTCGAACGAGCGACCGGTATCGCCCGCAGCATGGTCATGGAATATGGCATGAGCCGGCTGGGCCGCGTCAACTATCGCGAGTCGAATCGGTCGCCGTTCCTAGCCGCCGCTGGTGGCGAAGAGAGCATGCGTTCGCACAGCGAGCGAACCGCTCGCGAGATCGACGAAGAGACAAAACGCATCATCGACGAATCGCTTGAGAAGGTGAGGCACATTCTCGAAGTACGTCGCGCGGCGCTCGTGGCACTGACCGAACTGCTGATCGAAGTCGAATCCGTGGATGCCAGCGAATTGAAGCGCATCATCGACGAATCCTCGCCCGGTCCCGTCGTCGTCCCCGGCACGCTTCCCCAAACCCGTGCCAAGGAACCGGAGGCCGCCGATCGCTCCGACAGTGGAGCCGCGGAACAGAGTGGCTAGCGATCAAAGAATTTTTTGATGGATGGATGGTCGTCGCACGCCCGCAGTCGGCCATCGATGTGGTCCGCGAAATCTCTTTGGGACGGCTAACGACACAGTTTTGCATTAAGCATTGGTGATGGGAAGGCTTGAAGCATCGCCAACCCTACGTCCCCGTGGCCAGTACAACTGGCCTCAGCCGACCGTTTGTCGATGCCACCGCCAGCGACCTCCGTGCGTCGCCGTGACCGTCTGGAGCATCGCATCCAAGTCGCCGTCCCGTTCGGGCCACAAGAGCAGGTGCCAGTGATTTGACACCAGGCAAAACGTCAAGCTGAGAGTCGGCTTCTTCTACCTTAAGATCTTGGTGCTACTCTCCGAACTTCGCACCCCCGCGAAGGAACTCCCGGCCACCGCCGCCTGACCCTAACCGGCAGCGCAATTCGCGTCTGGAAACTTGCCTTCGCCGCTAGTTTTTTTATTCAGTCTTCTCCGCTCCCCTACTTGCATTTCGAATGAGGGGGGGGGGGGGGGAAACTCCGCGACGCTGTTTCTGGATCGACCGAATTGTTCTGTCGATCTGTCCAATCAAAGTCCGCAAAGTAAGGAGTGTGTTATGATGTCGCGAATGTTTGCGCTAAGCGTGGCGGTATTAGGTTGCTCACTGTGGGCCGATGAAGCAATGGCTGCGAGTGGATTCGCTGTTATTGACAACATCAGCGTCCTGCATTCTGCAGGTCCAGATGACATTTTCAACACGGACGACGATTACGATGTCGTAACCGTAGACTTTCAGGCAAGATCAAATGATGATGACGCAGACGTGAAGATCTTCGTTAACGAAGCCGGTATTGAGGTCTATTCGACCGTAATCTGTATTGGTGAAACTCTTGATCATACCATCGAGGTTGAGGCCGGCGCAATGTTTATAGTCGCGCATGATGATGAGTATGAAATAACGGTAGAAGTGCGCGAAACATCCGGAACACTCGTGGCGACAATTTCCGCTTCCGAGGAGCATCCTTAATCTAGCTTGGTGCCAAAGGCCAAAATGGGATACCCCCTATTATCGAAGGTTCACATCGTCTTACCCTTGGACAGTACAACTGCCCCCGTAGCGTCAACTCGGTAAGAAGCATGTCCACCTTGCGTGATAGCCGTCAAGCAAGATTCAACCGTAATGTTGGTTGCGTGCATTGAGAACGTCTCAGACAAGGATGTTTGGACGTTCTCTTCAATTATGAGCCGAAACTTGTATTGAGCCGCTAGTTGGGTGAGGGCGTCACGCCGACGTTCTTTTACAAACCGAACTTCTAGAATCCGTGTACTGAGAATAGTTTGTGTTAAACGTCGTGGATTGACTTCGTGATTGGGGAGCGCCGCAAACACTCCGCTCGCCAACACAATGGCGATCGTAATCCAAAGGACGCTCGGTGACACGCATCGCAGTTGAGTGTCTCTCATTTGGTTTTTCATTGATTTAGGACAATTCATACCTTACCCCGACCAATTATGCACCCCTGCTCTAATACAATCGACAACTCTTGGAAAGACATTAAACGATACTCGGTTTTCGGTCCAGTTCACTTTGGTTCCCAGCGATGAGCGATGAGCAGAAGGGCCGGCGTGCTGCGACTTGACCAATCCTAGCCGCATGAGGAGACGAGCAGCGTAACCCGTGTGTAACAAGCAGTTCGCCGGTGATGGGCCGCGACGCCTAGCGATCAAACCACTTTTTGATCGCATGGATGGTCGTTGCGCGGCCGGCCTTGGCGATCGAAGTTGTCAGCGGAATCTCTTTGGGGCACACCGCGACACAATTCTGAGCGTTGCCACAAACCTGGATACCGCCCTCGTCCATCAAGGCGTCGAGCCGCTCGCCGGCGGTGTTCTTGCCCGTTGGGTGCGAGTTGAACAGGACAGCTTGGCTGATCGCGGCCGCACCGATAAACGAGCTGTCATACGCCGCGTTCTTCCGCTTCTGGAAATCAGCATCGCTTTCGTCATCGCGTTGCGTCAACTCGACCTTCGTGTATTGCGGACAAGCTTCGAGGCAGCAGCCGCAGCTCATGCACTCGCTCAGCGGATAGGCAACTTCCTGTTGCTCGCGCGACTGCTTCGGGCCGGGTCCCATGTCGTAATAACCATCGACGGGAACCCACGCCTTCACCTTTTGCAATGAGCGGAACATCCGTGAACGATCGACCATCAAGTCGCGCAGCACCGGAAACTTGGTCATCGGCTGCAATTCGATCTCTTTCGAGTTGTCTTCGAGCAACCGGTCGACGAGCGCGGTGCAGGCTTGCCGGGTGCGGCCGTTGACCACCATCGTACAAGCACCACACACCTCTTCCAGGCAATTGCAATCCCAAGCCACCGGCGCGACCGACTTGCCGTCGACGGTTTGCGCGTTGGCCGCAATGCGTTGCAGCACGCTGATGACGTTCATGTCCTGTTCGTGCTTCACCCGGTGGCGTTCCCAGTAGCTGTTCTGCCCCGGTCCGCCTTGCCGAAGAATACGGACCTCGAAAGAGTCCGGTGCCTTGTGTCCGTTATGCGATGTATCAGCCATGTCATTCTTTTGCTGTTATGTAGCCATCACGCTCCGCCGTGATGAGCCTTGTACACCGGGCGTCATCTTAAAAACAAGCTCGATAGATGTTCACGCTCAACTCCATCAGGCTCGTCACGGCGGAGCGTGACGGCTACTTTCGGCACTATGACGCGGCTCCCGCAACCACGGGTGTTTTTGCTCCGTTTCCCTGGTCACCGCTGGCAGCTTGCCTTTTCGCTTGCCGCTCGTTCCAAACCTCTTCGATCACTTCCGCCCCGACTAAACCGTACAACCGGGGCCGCGGCGTGATCAGCGAAGTGTCGACGTCTTCGTACGTGATGTCCGGCTCGTTGCCGTTCCAGGTCGCAATCGTCGACTTGAGCCACTTTTTGTTGTTTTCGTCAAACCGATCGCACCATTGCTCGGCTTCGCGCCGTCGGCCCGCGTGATCTTCGCACTTCAAGCTCGGCATTTGGAACGCCGGTTTGTAATGGGCACCCCGGCACTCGTCTCGTTGCAACGCGCCTTTGACGATCGCCTTGGCCAGCGGGAACATGTCGAGCAGGGCCTTTGTGAAGACGACGTTTTGGTTCGTCCAGTTGCCGGTGTCCGAGAGCGAACAGTTCTTCGCTCGCTCGTGCAATTCCATCACGGTCGCGTAGGCCGCGTCGAGTTGATCGTTGCGGCGAACCACCGTCGCTGACTTGGTCATGACTTCGCCCAGTTCCTGGTGGATCAAGTACGGATTCTCGTGACCGGCGGGCCGCTTCAACAACGCATCGTGTTCGGCCTGATGCCGCTTCACTTCACGCGAGAACAGCGACGCATCCAGATCGGCAGCCGCGCCCTTTTGCGACTCGAACAACGTCTCGATGCCCGGTGCGACAATCAACCCGCTGAAGATGCAGCTCAACAACGAGTTCGCACCCAAGCGATTGGCACCATGATACTGATAGTCGCACTCGCCAATCGCGTACAGGTTCGGAATGTTCGTCGATTGATTGACGGGCGATGCGAGTTGCAGTCCGCCCTCGGCCGTCCGCTCGTAATCCGCCCATAGTCCGCCCATCGAATAGTGAACGGCGGGGAAGATCTTCATCGGCGTGAAGCGCGGATCGACGCCTTGGAATTTTTCGTAGATCGCGAGAATGCCGCCGAGCTTCCGAGTCAGTTCCTGTGCGTCGATATGCGTCAAGTCGAGATACACACACTGACGCCCTTGCTCGACGCTCAAGCCTTCGTTGACACAGATATCAAAGATCTCGCGAGTCGCAATGTCGCGTGGCACGAGGTTGCCGTATTCGGGATAACGCTCTTCGAGGAAGTAATAACGCTCCGCTTCGGGGATGCTCTTGGGATCGCGTGTGTCTTGCGGCGCACGTGGAACCCACACGCGGCCCCCTTCGCCACGCGCCGACTCGCTCATCAAACGCAACTTATCGGCACCCGGAATCGCCGTCGGATGGACTTGGATACACTCGCCGTTGCCGTACTTGGCCCCGGCTTGAAACGCGCGACTGGCGGCGCTGCCGGTGCAGACCATCGACATCGTCGAGCGCCCGTAAATCAAACCGCAACCGCCCGTCCCGAGAACGACGGCGTCGGCCGGAAACGCACGGATCTCCATCGAGACTAAATCTTGTCCGATGCAACCACGGCAGTTACCGTTCTCGTCGAGCACAGGACCAAGAAAATCCCAGAACTCGTACTTCTTCACCTTTCCTTCCGACTCCCAGCGGCGGACTTGTTCGTCGAGCGAGTAGAGCAGTTGCTGGCCCGTCGTGGCTCCGGCAAAAGCGGTCCGCTTATACAACGTCCCGCCAAACCGCCGGCGGTCGATGAAGCCCTCGGTCGTGCGATTGAACGTCACGCCCAGCCGGTCCATCAAGTCGATGATCTTCGGTGCCCAATCCGTCATTTCCTTGACCGGCGGCTGATGCTGCAGGAAGTCGCCGCCATAGACCGTGTCGTCGAGATGCTTCCATTCGCTGTCGCCCAGCTGCCGCGTCTGGTCGTTGCAGGCGTTGATTCCGCCTTGGGCACACACGCTATGCGAACGCTTGACCGGCGTCAGGCTCATCATATCGACGTCGATGCCAAGCTCGGCCAGCTTCATCGCGGCCGCCAGTCCGGCCAACCCGCCACCGACAATCATTACCCGTTTCTTCGCCATGATTCGTACCGTGATATTTGATTGCGTGAGTCGCGGACGTTACTCGGCCGAGGCGTGTCCGTCGTTGGTGTCTGATCGTTTGTGAAGACCTTCCTCGGGATCGATTTCGCCGGAGGCTATTTTTGCGTCCCACATTTTTTCTTCGACGGCTTTAGCCTCTTCATAGCGCTGGCCATGATCGCCGATGCGGACAGCTCCGCCGATGCCGCTCAATCCGACGACCGCCAACACGATTCCGAACGCTGCACAAATGCGATCCGCTCGCTTTTGTGCCACTGGGCTGACCCACACACCCCACGTGATTCCCATCGTCCAGATCCCGTTGGCTAGGTGGAACACACAGGACAGCACGCCGATCGCGTAGAGAATTGGATACAAGACGCCCCACATCATCATCGCCGCTCCCAGTGAAGAAGCTGCGTTGTAAGGGGCGAATTGTGCTCCGCCCAGCGGCTCGGCGATACCCTCTCGCCAATCTTTGAAGTGGAACCAACCATGCATGTGAAACACGTGCCACATAATGAACACAAACGCGATCATCCCGGTGGCACGTTGCAGCGTGTACCGTAGATTGTTCACGTACTTGTAGCTGCCGTAGTTCGGCAAACCGCCGCGAATGATCACGACCCCAATGATGGCGTGAAACAGAATCGGAATGAAAATGAACACCCACTCGACGACCGGCAGCAGGTGGCCCAAGCTGTGGATCTGATAGACCGCTCGCTGGAAGGTGGCGGAACTGTCGAGCGTGCTGGCATTGGTCAGCAGGTGAATGCACATATACGCGCCGACCGGGATCAAGCCGCTCAGCGAATGCAGTCGCCGGATCAGGAATTCGTGGCGAGCGAGGAAGGATGGGTTTGTTTCCACCAAGAGCCGCTCCGTGAATGAGGGTCATCGCACGGGGTAGGGACAGCCCGGATCGTGCAACCAAAACCCGAAAGTCACCCGGTAGTATAAGGTTACGCGCATTGCTGGCAACCCGGCACCGACCGCCTCATTTCTTGTGTTATCGTCGGGTCGTGGAAGCTTCACAGACTTGACTTCTATCAAGACGGGATCTTTGATAGAAGTAGTGCCGCCTGCTGTGAGATTTTGGACTGCGGTGACTTGTCACAGCTTTTGTTTGCGGCAGAGCCGCTTTCATCCTGGAGCGTCGGGAGAACTTGGAAAGTGGCGGTGCCACAAAGGGGGAAAGCGGTGACAAGTCGCCGCAGTCCAAAAGGAATCGCAATGTTGCTCGACATGCCTTCCATGCTGATCACCGACGACGACCGCGCCTTTCGCGAGACGCTGGGCGAACTGTTCGAGCAACGCGGCTTCCACACGATGTTGGCGGAAGATGGGCAAGAAGCACTCGAGATTGTTCAGCGGGTAAAGATTCACGTCGTCTTGCTCGACATGAACATGCCGCGATTGACCGGCCTGGAGACGATTCGCCGCGTCAAGCGAGTCTACGCCGCCGTCCCCTGCATCCTGCTCTCGGCGGAAATGGACGAGACGCTCGCCGAACAAGCACGCCAAGCCGACGCGTTCTCGACGCACGCCAAGCCAATCAGCTTGCCCGAAATCACGCTGACGGTCAGTCTCGCCATGCGCGTCACCTACGATTGGCCAGCGGCCTGATTGACGTTGACCGTCGATAAGGGCTTGGATACAAGGTTATCGGAAGATACTCCTCGGCCGCATGAAAGGAACGCACGATGGCTTCGGTCTCCGATCCGAAGAAGCGGCTGACGACACCGTGCGGTCATTTGCCTCTTCAGATTCGTGCGCTGTTCGTTACCGGAACGACTCGCGTGAGCGGCTGGCTAGCCGATGCTGTTGCCGCCGATAGCGCGAGCGAAGTGCTGCTGCAAGAAACCGCCGGGATGGCCGGCGGACTGGCCCGCTTGCGGGACGAGATCTTTGACGTCGTGCTGGTCAGCCACGAAGCCGGGCTCGATTCGCTTGAATTCCTGGATGCCTTGCGCGGTGGAGCCGGGGACGAGCAGGCGATCGTCGTCTTGGGTGAACCGAGCGAACAAGAGATGGCGGCGCTCTGCTACGAAGCCGGCGCGGAGGCGTATGTTTGTCTTCACACCGCGACAACTCGGGCCTTGCTGTGGATCGTCGCTCGTGCGATCGAACGTGTTCGTCTGATCGCCGAGAACCGGCGGCTGGAACAAACGAAGCGGCGACGATTGCACACCGAACACGACGAGGCGACGCGCGTACTCCGTGAGCAACTCGCAATCATCGACGGCTCATCGATGGAAGCGACATTGGCGGAGCCGGACTTTCCGCCTTCCTTGACCGCGCGGTATCACGAATTGCTGCGGACCTACATCATCATGGGAGCCGGCAATCTCGCCGACGAGATAAGTCAGCTAGTCGATCAGATCGTGGCCTGCGGTCTGACCTCGCGACAGGCCATGCAACTTCATCTGCGCGTGCTCGCAGATCTCCTCGACGGCCTCGGCAACCGCAGCACGCGCCACGTCATGACCCGCGCCGACATGCTGATTCTGGAAGTCATGATTAACCTCGCGGAGCGATACCGCAACTGCTCGGAACACGACTCCGGGTGTCAGTAGCAGAGCCGCAAGATTCGTAGCAAGCGATTGCGGACGAACGGGCAGACTTCTCGGGGCACCTTCTCCGCGTCAGGAACGCTGTCCAACCGCAGCTTCCCTACAATCGGATTTGCCCTCACATTCTACACAAGGCGACTCTTAATTCTCCCGCCGCGAACGTGCGCGACGCGCCCGTCTCAGACCAACTCATCTCTACGGTTTAACGTAGAGCGCGTCAACTGCACCGACAATTTGTCAAACCTTGCGTCCCGTTTGGGTTGTATCACCGCCACCGAAACAGCAGCGGTTTTGGTGACGAATATTCGATGAATCCCATAAGATCGTCAAAGCCGTTGCAAAACGTGGCAGGATGCCACCGCGACAGCGGCCTAATCAGCACACGTTGCAGCCGGTAATGCGGAGTCCAAATGGGTCGCCGCACCTGAATCGCGGCCGGATCAGAGACTTCAGGCTCCGGCCTGCGGAAGCTGAAATGAGACGATCGTGAACCGATCAGATTTTTCCCACGGAGGCGAATTCGATGCTTAAGACTGTGTTTCAATTCTTTGTGATGGGACTGACCGTGCTGGTGGCGGCGAATTCGTCGCAGGCGGCGTCTTTCGAGTACCTGTACGGCCAGCTTCGTCCCACGGCCGAGGCCGCACCGATCTCGGCCATTGAGCCGTCGGCTTGGGTCGAAGAGTCGGATGACCAAGTTGCGTTGGCCAGCTTCTTTGATCGCATTTCCGGCGGCAAAGGCGGCGACGGCAAAGACGACGGCGGCAAAGACGGCGATGGCAAAGGAAAAGGCTGCGGCGACGAGTGCGTCGGCAACTGGCGCGATAACACGGAAGTTTGGATCGGTGCCGACGCGTATAAATCGTTCGGCGACCAGACCACCTCCCCGCTGCCGACCACGTTCACGAATAGCTTTGGCGCGGTCGGTGGATTCAATACGGGGCTGGCACTAGGCGATTTGCGAATGCGAGCCCAAGTTGGTGCGAGCTATGGAGCGTACGATTGGAAGGGACGCACGCAAATCCCCGTGGCCAAAAGCGACTCTCTCGAACAGCAGGCTTACGTGACGATGGGGTTGTACAAGCGGAGCGACGTGTGCTGCGGCGAACGGATTAGCTGGGGGGTCGTGTACGATCAATTCTTCGGCCATCAATGGGGATGGCGGGGGAATGAAGTTTATCTCAGCCAAATTCGCGGCATGGCTGGATATGCCATCAACGAATGCAACGAAGTAGGTGTGTGGGGAACATTCCACACGACTCATGATTCGGTTTCAGTCAATGTGATCGGCCCCTTGGCGACCGTCCGCGCCATGAACCAAGCGAACGCCTACTGGAAGCACAACTGGGCCTTCGGTGCCAACAGCACGATTTACATGGGTGCGTTCGATCAGGCCGATATCGCCAGCTGGCAGTTCGGCATGCTCAACACGGCTCCGCTGAGCCACTCCGTCTCGCTGTACGGCAACTTCAACTACGTTGTGCCGGGATCGGCGACCGGTCTTGTGGGTGCTCGGGAAGAGCAGTGGAACGCATCCGTCGGCCTGGTTTACTACATGGGTGCAAAGGCCGTCAACTCGACCGTTTCGGGTAACAAAGGCTTGGCATTGTTGCCAGTGGCCAACAACGGATCGTTGCTGATCACGAACTAACGGATTCCAATCCGGTGTGTCGAGGCGGTACACCAATCCCCAAGGCGGCTGGGTGACTTTCGAGTCGCCCAGCCTTCTTTGTTTCTTGGCTCGTCTCCAACTGAGAAACTGTGGACCAACTAATTCCTGGTGGGCGAATTGGGAGGGCGAGGCTCCCGCCGAGCCTTTCCCCGTATGGCTCGGCAGG
>JAQBZB010000198.1 GCA_027622275.1 Planctomycetota bacterium
TTGGAATACCGATTATCTTGCCCGAGTCCTTGGACTACAAAAGACTTAGTGTGCGTTTGCCGTGACTTGGTTACCGTCTTGCGGTAGATAGCGGCCATCGTCGATCCTTTCTGCAAATCGCCGCGTCGCGGGGGTCCGGTTTGCAGTCCGAAACTCCCCGCAACGAGGCAAAGGTTCAATTGCCGGCGTCAGTCTACAGCGCCGTGTTGATGTCGAGCAACTCGGAACGCTTACGCCAGCGTTCCACGAATTCACGCAAGGGCGGATCGCACAGACAAGCGAGCGCCCCCGGATCGTCGGGAACTTTCACCCCCAGCCGCACGGAATCGCCGTCGGTCTGAAGTACGATAATGGAAATGTTCGGGCCGATCTTGATAGACTGCCCGCGTCGTCGTGAGAGTACAAGCATGGTTTTGCTTCCTTTCGGGAATGCGGAATCGTGTAAAGAGCCGATCGGCGGAACCAACTTCCGCCGATCGGCGGTTTTGCTTCTGGCGAGCCGTCAGCCAGGCGGCCCGCGTTGTCGATCGCTCTCGCCGGCGTCGTCGTCAGATCGGCGCGTCAGCAGCTCCGCGGGAATGGTCGTTGCCGCCAGCAGCGCGTTGAAGTTCTCGCCGGCTCGCTTCGCTTTGTTGTCGAGGCACTTTTGAAACCACGCGCCGGCGTTCGTTGGGTGCTTCCGTTCGACCGATTCAATCGCTTGCTCGACGTCGTCACGGCTCAGCTTGCCGCGCACCACAAGAAGAGCCGTCTTTGCAACGAGCGATCGATTATCCGGCTTGCCGCAGGGAACAACCTTGGCAATTCGATTCGCGATGCGTTTGAATTCGGCTTCATCTTCGAAAGAAAGATCTATAGCGCCGTCAAGGTTCTCTCGCTCTCTATCTCTCTCTGTCTCTTCTCTCGGGCGCTTCTTGTCCGCATCCGATGCGGACGCCTTGGGGGCAGCTTGCGAACCATCCCGCCCGCGGCGTTTGCGTTCGCGTTCCATCACGCGACGTTTTGCAGACTGCCCGTTGTGTTCATCGAACCTTGGCACGATTACCGCATCGGCTTCCAATTCGAGCCACTCTGCCTCGTTCAAGACGTGCGACCAGCCCTTGACGCCCACTTCCGCGTCGAGGGCCTCGGACGTGTAACCGGCCAGCCGGCCATCTTCGGTGTACTGATCGGCCAGCGCCCAAGTACGAAAGAGCGCACCGCAAACGGTTGCTTTGTCCGCTTTCAATGCGGACGCGATGCGGACAACCCGCGGATCGTGCCACAGATCAACTCGCATCTTGATCCAATCACCAGCCATCGTGCATTTCCCCGGAAATGTGGAAAGGGACAACGCACGGTTGCAACGTGACGACTTGCCGTAGGATGGCTTTCCAAAGCCGTCCAGTTTCAGCATCGAGCCGACGCCCGATAGAATGGACGTCGAGCCTATCACGTTGCCACCGTGCAAGACTCACTCACGCGACGCCAGGCAATGTCATCTGCCGGCGTCGCTCTCTCTCGTCATCCGGCATCGGGTCCGGTTTATCGGGATGCCCCCGCAGCCACTCGAGCGCCGCTTCGCGATCGGCCAGCGACCAGATCGATACCGGCCGTGCGTGTGCATCGGGGCGAGCCGTCGCGACGAATCCCGCCCGCGTGATGATCCCGGCCCGCGCCAACGCGCCAGGCACGGCCCCCAAGCAAACCGGGTCGATCGTTTCGGGCAGCTCGACAGCGGCCCGCACATCGTCAGCCGTTGCCGTCGCGCCCGTCACCAGCCGCGTCAACAACGCTCGCCGGCCGCGGTTCACAATCACTTGCCGGCGCTCTTCAAGCAGCTCAATCGCCGCATCGCGCGCCTTGGTCCCGGTGGTCTTGGTCGTAATCATCGCTGCCCCTTTCGCATTGAAGGGCAGCCGTCGGCTTCCCAGGATTCCAAGGCCCGAATTGACCACCTGACGAGACGGCCGAACCGAAGTGGTGACGGCGCACGCCCAGCATCAACCAAGCGATACCAATGCCGAGCCGAGAAACCATAGCGAACGCCGCACGCTTCCGCGTCGAGAAACATCGTGGCGCTTGTCGGCTCCGAGCCCGACGTAGGCAAACGAACATCTAGCAGTTCAGAAGAGGTTTTCGAGGGGTCCGTAGCGACCATGTTGTGATCTCCGCGATTCGTCGCAACTGACTCGTGAACCTTTCACGGGTCCAATTGCGACATACGTAGACCACAGACTTCACTGACTTCGCCGCCCGTCGTAACTGAAGGTGAAGCGCGCACATCGTTGAAACTCAAGGTGTTAAGTCGACGACAACTCTCCCAAAAATTCTCTCGTGCGGTGAAGTCTCGTGAAGTGTGCTGTCAGATTCGATTCTCGGACGCGACACTTCCCCCGTAGTTTCTGCCCGAACGTGGATTGTGCTTTAGCCTGTCAAAGTGCTTACGAGCCTCAGAAACGTACGTACGGAAAGTGCTGAACTTCTTTGGAATCTCATCGCAACTCTCGGGATGGTTTAGAAGGAAGTCGTGAACGTCGCGATCCTCGTGCGAAGCCGGCCCTGGATCTTGTTCTATTGCCCAACAGCACCAGCGATATGCCTTTTCCCGTGCGAGCGGAAGCGGCTTCCGCGGCTTCTGATCTGGCGCGACAACTTCGATCCGCTCGCCCGATTGCGGCGACGCCAGGGGAGAGGGTAGCAGTTTTTGACCGCTTGGTGCGAGTCCCGCGGTCTGCCCCTGCCCCTCTTTGAAGAACCCGCATTCTTGCAAAGCATTACGCAAGAGTGCCGTCGATCGTTGCAGCGACTTGATCCACTCGGCGGGCAAGTGGCCGTTCACTTCCAACGGCAACTGAGTTCCGATCGCGGGTTTCCGTTTGCCATGCACCCAAACGTCAGGCTTTAGCCAAGCCGGCCCCACGAAATGTGTGTTCAAGGAAGTGAAGAGATCGCGAATCGAGTGTAGAGGGAGTGCTACCGATTCAGACCAGCCACGCGGCCAATTGAAAACCAGCGTGATCGAATCGGGACGCTGGTTCGCGATGCGCTCAGCCGCGGGGTCAGGCGAATCGAAACATTCCGCAAGCCGTTGGAGTGCCGCTCGGATCTGTGTCAGCCCCAGGGGCGCAAATGGAAGGGTCGCCGGGGACGCCTCGCTACTGACGGGGTAATGTTCCAAGACTTGCTGCGCCAAGTCGTCGGATGCATCGGCAATGCGGTGTAACGCTTCGACTGTAGGCCATTGCCCTGGTGCGGACGCTGGCGAATTATCCGCGCCGGCCAATTGCTGGGAGACTCGGAGTTCAACGAACTTCTCAATCTTCTTGCGGTCGAGCCACGCCATGATTTCCGCGTGAAGGTCGCCTAACTTCATTCCGGTCCAATCGCGTTCAATGATGCGGCTCCAATGCTCCCATTGGTCAATGTTTTGTGGAGGTTCCAAACCTTCCTTGCGAAAGTCATCGTGTACGGATTCGAGGTTGTTGCGAATGTGGTCGAAGAAAGCCTGCCTTGCAGATTCGATCTCCGCGCAGATTTTCTGCGCCTCGGGGTCGCGTTCAATCTCTGCCTGTATAACGTTGACGGCTACGCAGACGGCGGAGAATTCCTTTGGTGGTGACCGAAGGCCATGTAGCACTAATTGCCACAGCGATCGAAACGCCTCTTTGCGTGTCGACTCGTCACGTAGCGCGGATTCCAAATGCTTTAAGAGTCCGATACCTGCGCCGACCGGGGCATCCGAACCATCACTTTCCATGAATACCTACTCCTTTCCGGGCCGGTCCCGGTGCGCTGGTTGGCGAGTAGGTGAGAAGCCAGCAAGCGCTACCGGGTCCGCTTGGCTAAGTCGTTTCGAACCGCTCAGCCGTCCCGATGCCGCCCATTATCCGCAGCCGCCGGCGCTTGTCGAGCCAATCCACTTTTGCGCCTGAAACATGATGATGATGAATCATCATGTTTCAGGACGTGCGAAAGACTCGCCATCGCCTAGGGGTCGATGCGCCCGCCCGCTTGTCACAGGACCCAAAGGGGGCGTCGATCGGAGCGGAAAGAAAGTGAGTTGAACGGCCCGATTGTTCCCTACGGTCGCCCCTTGGACGTTGGCCAGGAAGGACCCGCAGCAAACCAACCAACTTTGTTGAGACGCGCAGTTGTTCACTTAGGGCTACCCTGAGAATCGACCCGGAAAGGACCCGTAAGCCTTGCCAGTAACGCCGATCGACCACGCCGCCCCCGGATCTTCGGTCGCGCCGATCGACCACGACGCTCGCCAAGGCCGGCAACCAGATGCGCCACACGGCGGACAAAATGCCATCGGATTCACCCCTCGTTACTTCAGTTTTTTTGCAATCTTCAATCCGCGCTCAACGGCCTTCTTATAGCCGTCCAGCCCAGCATCACTAAACTTCGCATTCAGCGGTTCGAAGTACAACAGTTTCTCGATCGGCAACTCAAAGATTTTGTCCCAGTCGAGCCAGTCGCCAGTGTAGCGGTCTTTGCGTGCGACGGGGGCGACGAGCGACAGACGTAGCTTGTTTCTATCGCTCAACTCGGCTCCGGCCACTTGCAAGACATCCACGATGCGTTCCTTGCCTTTTTGGTACACGGCAAGCATGTAGACGGTTGAGTCTGAAAACTCATTCCAGCGGCATTCGGCCTCGATCAATTCGGGCGGTACTTCGACTTCGGGCTTCTTAGCTTCGCGTCGCGCGGCGATGTGTTCGCGCTGTCGCTGCGCTTTGGGGTTCTTGGCTTCGTACGCGCTGATGGCGTCCGAGAGTTCCCACTTGCTCATTCCCGGTTTGACGACGATTCCCAACTTCGCGGCATAGCGAAGTTGCTTTTCGGTTGGCGGATCGTCGGGAACTTCTGGCGGTTTGCGTTTGAAAAAGCCAAAGACCATCGGACTCCTCACATCGTTTCAGCCCTTGAAGAAAGTCACCGCGTCCGTGGCAATCGCGATTCTACGACAACGCGAACGCAGAATCCACAAGCCCGTGTCCGATCGTTCCCTACGCACCCGGCGCGGATCCCCGGAAATGCTGCCGAGCGGTAGGTATCAGACATCGACCAGGCTGCCGATCGTGCGGGAGGCGCAATTCTGTGCGGTCGAATTCCGGCGACTCGGCACGAATCGCCGCCAAACGGCTGATTCATCGCGTCGAGACGCCATCGACGGTCGATCGATGCGCCGGCCTCATTCGTCGAGCAACTCCCGCAGCGTTTCCCGTTCGGCAGCCGTCAGCCCGCGTATCGCTTCCGCCAGCGCCCGCAGCCGGCCCGCGTCGCCGGCCGCGGCTTCGCTGGTGCAAACCGATGCTCCGCTGGGGCTGCCGCCGGCCGTGGCGACCGTCGAGAGCATCGTGGTCGATCACTGGAGCCGATGTTCCGCTGGGGCTGCCGCCGCCGTGGTGACCGTCGAGAGCATCGTCGTCGATCGATGCGCCGGCCTCATTCGTCGAGCAACTCCCGCAGCGTTTCCCGTTCGGCAGTCGTCAGCCCGCGTATCGCTTCCGCCAGCGCCCGCAGCCGGCCCGCGTCGCCGGCTTCCGCTTCGCTGGTGCAAACCCTGGTGCAAACGCCCGCGTCGCCGGCCGTAACCCCTTTGACGTCGCCACTTGCGATAGTAGACTCACTTGTTGACATCGTGGAGGTCGCTGGTTCGAATCCAGTACCGCCCACTGACCAGAAGTGATCCACTCCAAGGGAGTTAAGGTAGCGGTGCCTTGATTCCCTTTCGTGTTCTTTGGTCTCGGTGCTTCCCACAGGCCAACTCGTTTGCTCTCACCGCAGAGCAAAGCCATAATGCTTCGCTTCCCATCTACGTAGCGGAGAAACTCCCTATGGCGACGCGATTTTGCCCAGGGCCTTTGCGGCGACGCGAGTTTTTGCGTGCGGGCACGCTCGCGATGGGTGGGTTAACATTGCCGGCACTCTTGCGCAACAGGGCTCAGGCGGGCACCTCGCGATCGGAAACGTCCGTCATCCTGTTCTGGATGTGGGGCGGGCCTAGTCAACTTGAAACCTATGACATGAAGCCGGATGCGCCCACCGAGTATCGCGGGCCGCTGCATCCAATTCACACGAATGTCCCCGGTATCGAGATCTGCCAGTACATGCCCGGACAGGCGAAGATCGCGGACAAGTTCTCGATCATCCGCTCGCTGCATCACAAAATGTCGGCGCATAACGACGGCAGCATCGAGATGCTGACCGGTAAAACTCCTTCGCCACCCGACCCGACTTCGCAAGCGCGATCGCAACATCCTGATTTTGGCATGATCGCGAGCCGAATGCGCGGACCGCGCAGCGATGGACTGCCACAATATGTCGGTGCGCAGAAGGCTCCGTTCATGACCACGGCAGGCTATCTCAGCGCCGCACACAAAGCGTTCGAGACGGGCGACCCGTCGAAGCCCGACTTCGCGCCGCAGAATCTAACCGTCGCGACCGGGCTCGATAACGGCCGGCTGAATGATCGCAGAAATCTGTTGTCCCAGTTTGACCGGTTCCGGCGTGGGCTCGACCGCGATGCGGACGCGCTCGATGAATTCGACCGCCGCGCGTTCACGATTCTGACCAGTACCACCGTTGCCAACGCGTTCAATCTGAGCCAAGAGGATGACAAACTACGAGAAGCCTATGGCCGGCACCGTTGGGGGCAAAGCTGTCTGCTGGCCCGTCGGCTGGCCGAGGCCGGAGTCGCGGTCATCAACATCGACGCGACCGCGCCGAACGATACCACCAAACACTTCAGCTGGGACGACCACGCCGGTGCGTTTCATCTCGACTATGCGCAGCGCGAACGGCTGCCGCAGATGGATCAAGGACTGACGGCCCTGATCACGGATCTGCACGAACGTGGGCTCGACCGAAACGTGCTCGTTATCGCGTGTGGCGAGTTTGGCCGCACGCCGCGTGTTACGTACGCTCCGAAGAACTTCTCCGATCAACCCGGAGTTGGCCGAGATCATTGGCCGAACGCGTTCAGTGCGCTGATCGCAGGTGGCGGGTTGCGGTCGGGACAAGTCGTCGGCGCGACGAACTCGAAGTCAGAGTATCCGACGCACGACCCGGTGACGCCCCAGGACTTGCTGGCAACGGTGTATCGCCATCTCGGCATCGATTACCGACATGAGCTATTCAACTTTGCCGGCCGCCCCGTGCCGATTCTGCCCGACGGTAGGCCGATTGCCGCATTAATCTGAATCGGGCGGCGACAGCCCGGATTCTACTCGGCGGCACCTAAAGAGCGGATGAACTCGATCAGGTCCGCCGCTTCTTGGGCTGTCAGGTCGCTGAGGATTCGATCGGGCATCAGCGATTGGGCGCTTCTTTGAAGACTCTCGATCTCTTCGGTTGGAACGCGAATGTGCTTTCGCTCAGCGGTTTTGATAACGATCGCCTCGTCGGTTTTCTCGGCCAGCAAGCCGGTGATCACTTTCCCACTGGTCGTGAGTACGGCATACGCGGCGAAGGGCTCGTCGATTTTGAGCGATGGGTTCAGCACATGCTGCAACATCTCTGAACGTTTCTTGTACTTCTTGTTGATTTCGATCAGTGTCGTGCCAATCGACTTGCTCTTGTCGCGGGCGTCGTGGCAGGCTTTGCAGCGGGCACCATCGCTGAAGAAAATCAGCTTGCCGCGGGCCGCATCGCCACTGCGGCTGAGGATCCATTCGGGATCGATATTCGGCCCGAGCCGAGCGCGGCGTTTCCCTTCGGGAATGAACGTCTCGAAGAGTCCGCGAACGTTCGTGTTCTGAACGTCGTTGCCGATCGCAATCGCGGCGAGAGCATCTTTCTCGGGCAAATCGCCACCGTGCAGTCGAGTGAGCAGCGCCAATGATCCTTCGGTGGATTGAACGAGCGTGCGGATCGCCGCGTCACGCTGGTCAGCGCCGGCGCTGGCAAGCGTCGTGAGCGCCTTGGCCTCCGGGGAACCTGCCAAGATCGGCGGCGAAGCTTGATCGGCCACTTCGTCCGAGAGCGAGCGAATCCAGTCGGAAACCAAAGCGATCCCGGCGCTGTCGACGACTTGCGACCCGATGTATGGCATGCGGGCATAGCCAAGCTTCGACATGCGGTACATCACGACCGAGCGATAAGGATCGCCAGACACGATGAGCTTCGCGTTGCGCATTCCGAACGTGCCGATGCCCGTTCCCTTGTTTGTGTTCAGCTTTTCGAATGGCAAGTCTCGGTTCAGATAAAACGAGACGATCGCGTTGCCGCCTGGGTGGTGGCACATGCCGCAGTTGGCGTGCAGATACGAGCGGGCCCGATCGTCAAGATTCTGCGATTCGTCGTGCGGGTCGACCAGACGCAACGCCTCCGGCACCTCGGGCATTCCGCTGACCGTCTTGTGGGCGGCAAGGGCTGAGAGCTGATCTTCCAATTGATTCGGCACGAAGCCGAGAACAAACCGAGAACCAGCGTTGTGGCAAAGCTTGCATTCGTTCGTCGCGCTCACGTGCCACGTGCGTTCCTGGATCGCACCGGTTCCGCCGGTGACTTGAAGTGGCCGGTCTGCACCGATCGAATCCGCCAGCGTCGCGTCGGTCCCTTCTTCGTTCCACACGTAACTGTATGGCCGCCACGTGCCGCCTTCATAGTGAAGGATCTGCGTTTCCAGGCGAATCGGTTTCTCGGGATTATCGGAGGCGAGATTCACCTGTTTCGCGAGCACGGTGCCATCCGGGTAGCGAGCCTGCTGGTCGCCGGACGCCAGCGTCACCCTGGCATCACCGGGAACGGCAATCCAGCGTTGGCCTACGGCTCCGTCCATCCAACGAGGAACACGAACCGTGTATGGCAAAACGCCGGGCGCGGGTGACAAGTTCTCGAGCGACTTAAATAACCCTGTCTCGCTCAGCCGTCGCGGAAACTCGGCCGAAGTATCTGGAAGACCCGCCGGTAAAAGTTCGTAGATCTGTCCCGTGTAATCGTAATCGAGCACATACAACTCGCCTTGGCTGCCTTCGGTGAAGCTGGTGATGCGCTGATCCGTATCGACGAGCGTGCGATGCGAGTACGTGTCGTCTCCCTCGAACCGCACCGCCCAGATCGTGCCGGTGATGTAATCGCCGTAGATGAACGAGCCAATCAGATCGGGCAGTTTGCGGCCGCGATAAACGGGGCCGCCGATGACGGAGTTGGCTTCGTTGTGCGAGTGGTCTTTAATTGGCGGAATGATCGGAGTCGGGCCGACTTTGACTTCGCTCCGCAAGACGGCGCGTGCTTCCATCACGGGCCAGCCACAATTGCCTCCGCGCACAATGCGATGCACCATCTCCCAAGTTTCCCAGCCGTTGTCGGCAGCGAACACTTCGCCGGTTTCGGAATCAACGCCAATCTTCCACGGGTTGCGCAGCCCGTACGCCCAGATTTCCGGGCGTGCTCCGTCGAGATCCACGAATGGATTGTCCGCGGGAATCACGTACGCGCGATTGCCTGCGATCCGGTCAACATCGATCCGCAACACCGCGCCCAGCAAGTCGGACACATCCTGGCCCGTGGTCAATCCGTCGGGAGGATTCGGCCCCGATCCATCGCCCGTCGAAATGTAGAGGTATCCGTCCTTGCCGAATTCCAAGCAGCCGCCATTATGCCCGCCGGTCGGCCAAGTGATGATGACTTGCTCGCTGGCGGGAACGATCTTTGGCGGCGAAGCCTTGGACATCGTGAAGCGAGAAACGCGCGTCTGGCCTCCCGCGCCGGGATGCACATAGCACACAAAGACTTGCCGGTTCTCGACAAACTTTGGATGAAAGTCGGCGTCGAAGACACGCACACTGCCCGCCGCCGATTCAGCTAAATCAATGACGAGGTCAGCCTGTTGCACGTCCGGATCCTTGACGACGCTGAAGATCTTCCCGCCGAACTCAGTGACGAGCAGACGATTCGCTGCCGGAATCTCTTCGATACAGGTTGGATTTTTGAAGCTGACACGCGGGTAGGCGGGAGTAATCTGATACGGAGCCGGCGGGTACGGTGCTCCTTGGATGCGTGACGTCGTCCAGGGAACTCGCGATTCCTCGCCGAAGAGTGGCACCGCTTGGCACAAGAGCATCGTCCCGACAATCAACGCAGACACAGACGGTTTCATACTCGACTCCTCAAGTTCATCGTACAAACACAACGCGGATACCTCGTCGCACCTTCGTCCCTGCCCCCGCCGCAGCTCGATGGCCGGACTCACGCCGTGGAAGATTCTAAACGCTTAGAACTACGATCGCTAGTTTTCGCGTTCGAGAATCGTGAGATGTTCGGGTCACACGATATTCGACAACATGCGCGTTGACGAGTATCGTCGATTTGTCGATAGTCCTGATAGGTAGCCGCTTCACTCTCCCGCCGAAACAGCCTCGTACTCGATGCCATGAACAGTCAAAACGCCGGGATCAGCAAAGTCGTGAAACAGTTTTCACGCCGCAATATGCTGGCGGCGACGGCTTCCTTGGGAGGGCTCGCGCTGCCGTCGTTTTTGCGATTGCGGAGTGCGTCGGCTGAGACGATTACCGCGAACCGGGGACGCGCGAAAGCGTGCATTATTATCTACGCCTGGGGAGGGATGAGTCATCACGAGACGTGGGATCCGAAGCCCGACGCGCCCGCCGAATTTCGGGGCGAGTTCAATCCGATCGAAACGGCGACGCCCGGGATTCAGATCGGCGAGCACATGCCGCACCTGGCGCGGCAAACGGACAAGCTGGCGATCATCCGGTCGATCCATCATGATGATTCGGCACACGGCCGAGGCATGTACTGGAACCTGACCGGTCATAAGCCACCACGGGTCGGCAACATCCCGCCGATGCGAAATGACTGGCCGTCTCTGCCGGCGGTCGTGTCTAAGTTCAGTCCGCCGTTACGCGGCGTTCCGTCGGCCGTTCGTTTGCCGTATCCGATGGTCGATAACGGCACGCTCCAAGCGGGCGAATACGGAGGCTGGCTTGGTGCCAAGTATGATCCGATCGTGATCCGCACACCCAGCGGAGAGCCCTTCGGCGGCGTGTCCAGGTCACTCGGTTCGCAGGTGCTGAATCTGGGCGAAGTTGATTTCGAACGCGTCGCTGCCCGAAATCGTTTGCGGGCTTCCTTGGAGCGGCCGCTCAGCACGAAGAATGACTTTGAGAGCTTTCAGCACTTTCGCAGCTTGGCCAATGACATCCTGCTCAGTTCGGCGGTTAAGGACGCTTACGATTTGGACAAGGAAGATCCCAAGATCCGAGAGTCCTACGGCAACCATATTGGCGGACAGAGCATTCTCTTGGCGCGGCGATTGACCGAGGCGGGCGTGCCGATTGTGCAAGTCTGTTGTGCCGCAGGTGATCTCAACGGCGCGCAAGGAGACATGTGGGATACGCACGGCGACAATTTCAATCGACTCAAGAATCGCTTGCTGCCAGTATTTGATGTCGGCACCGCGGCGCTGCTTCAAGATCTCAGCGACCGAGGTACCTTGGACGATACCTTGGTGCTGGTGTTGACCGATTTTGGAAGAACCCCGCGCATCAATCCCGGCGCGGGGCGAGATCACTATCCGAACGTGTACTCGATCGCCCTGGCGGGCGGAGGCATCCAAGGCGGGCAGGTTTACGGCAGCAGCGATGCGACAGGTGCCTTTCCCGAAACACAGGCCTGTGGTCCGCCCGATGTTCACGCGACGATCTTCCGCTGCCTCGGCATCTCGCCGCGCGCCGAGATTCGCGACATGCTCGGTCGCCCGTTCCCCGTGAGTGACGGCAACGTGTTACCGCTGCTGTAGACGCGAGCGACTGCCGCCCGGCTCCAATCTTTCGGCGGAACTTCAACAACCGATTTGATCATCGAGAGAGTTCGTCCAACAGCGCCTTCGCCTCAATCAGGTCTGGCGTGTCGAAGCCTTCAGTGAACCACGCATAGACCGACGCGAGCTGCCCGCGTGCCTCGTCGTGCCGCGCCTGACTCTGCAACAAACGGCAGAGGCTCATCGTCGCCCTCAGTTCCCAGGATTTCGCGATCTGCCGCCGCGCCGTTTCGATCGCCGCTTGGAACCAGGCTTCCGCCTCAGCAAGGTTTTCCGGAGACTGGCGGAGCAGCAACTCGCCCTTGAGCCGTTGCAATTCCGAGACGTCACACACGTCGTTGTACTTGACGGACGCCGCAAGTCCTTTTTCAAGGTCAATCGCCGCTTCGTCGGTCTTGCCCAATCGCAGCAACAAATCCGCGAACAACGCATGGCAGTGCGAGATGTGCAGTTCGGCGCCAGTCGCCATGTAACTTGTGAGCCCATCCTGGGCCTGTTGCATCGATTCGTCCGATTGTTTATCGGACAAGCCCCCCTGAAACAGCTTACCTACGCCCATGTTCAAAGTGCCGAGACTTTCCCATAGCGCAAACCCGCCGTCGTGTGAGATCCGATGCCCATCGCCACCACACTGCACAATTGCCTCGCCAGCACGGAAATAATGTTGGAGCCAGCCGAAGTGGTATTGCACGAAAGCCTCGGTAAACGGATGCGCCAGCTCTTTGGCCATGTCGACCGCTTGCTGGCCCGTGCGTCGCGCCTGATCGGGAAATCCGAGATGCCACAGCGTCAGCGCCAGATAGCTCAATAAAACCGGGCCGCAGATCTGGCCGGTGAATTGGGAATGGAAGCGGCAGCGCGATTCGTCGTACAGCTCGAATCCTCGCTCGAGTTGAGCACGAGCCTCCGTCGGATTGCCCATGTACATCAACGAGAGGCCCAAACAGAAACGGGCCTCCATGATGAAGCCCTCGTCTTGCGACTGCTCCGCAAGCTCGACCAGCTCGTTCGCGAACCCCAGACACGTGTCCACTTGGCTGAGCACGACATTCCAGACCCACAAGCCCCAAATCACATGGAACAGCGGGGCTCCCGGACCGAGCCTCTCGCACAGTTCACGGGCTCGTGCAAACGTTTTGCCAACGTCGTCATTCGCGTAGCCTTTGGCCTGCAGCAGCGCCGCGCCCATCGGCAGTTGAAAGCCGAGTTCCATCATGTCGCGCTGCGGGCCTTCGTCCAGGTTCGCGATCAAATCCAATCCGCGTTGCAGATGACTTATCGCTTCGGCAACCGCGCAACGGCCTTGCGCCCGTTGGACGGCCTTCAGCCAATACTCGATCGCCTTTCCGATTTCACCTGCTTCGCTGTAGTGATGCGCCAGCAGTTCCGGCTGTGTCTCGGCCGTTTCGACGAAATCCCTTTCAATCGCCGCCGCGATCGTCTGGTGAAAGTGCTGGCGTTTTTTCTTGAGCAGCGAGTTATAGGCCGCGTCCTGGATCAGCGCGTGCTTGAAAATGTAGCTGCTCTTCGGCGGCTTTCCTTTTTGAAAGAGCAGTTCGGCTTCGACCAGTTTGGCCAATTCAGCCTGCAACTCGACTTCTTCCAACTCCGCGGCTGCGTGCAGCAATTCATAAGTAAACTCCCGCCCGAACGTGGCACCCAACTGGACGACGTCCGGGTTGCTCGCCATGCGGTCCAAGCGGGCGGCCAACAGATCCTGAAGCGAAGAGGGGATCGCGCGGAGCGCGACCGAGATGTCTTCACCTTGGCGGTCGGCGCTCAGCACTCCTGATTCCAAGACCATCTGCGTAAACTCTTCGACGAACAGCGGCACGCCATCGGTGCGGTTAACGACCTGCGCGACAATCTCGGGGGGAATGTCGTCCACGCCCGTTTTTCGTTTCATCATCTCGCCGATTTGCCGTTTCGTCAGTCGCGTCAGGGCGACCTGTGTCTGATGCCCATAGCTTTGCCACGGCGTGCGAAACTCCGGCCGAAACGTGAGCAGTGTCAGCACGCGGTCGTTGAGTCCCTGTTCCAAGTGCAATCCGAGGAATTCCAACGTCGACGGATCAACCCAGTGCAAATCTTCGACGATGAACAGCACCGATTGCTCCGAAGAAAACTCGCGCAGCCATTCCAAGAGCAGCGTTTGCGTCCTTTCTTTCTGGCGAATGGGAGAAAGCTCGATTGGCGCGCAGCGCTCGTCCGGCGGTACGGACAGCAGCGAGGCAAAGAGCGCCACCTGCTCGGGCGCGTCGAGATGAAACTCTTCCAAATGTCGAACCAGTTTGTCGAGCCGATCCCGCGGCGAGTCGCCTCGCGCGAAGCCGAGCAGACGCTGGAAAAAATCAGTTGCGGGAAACAAGCTGCTCCCTGCGTGATAGGCCGAACAACGCCATTCGATCACGGGCGGTGGCGAGTCGGAATCTTCTTCCGCCAAGTGCTCTTTGATCTCGCGGACCAGCCGCGATTTGCCCAATCCCGCATCCCCAATCAGCAGCACGACCTGTCCCATGCCTTCTTCGGCGTGCTCCCACCGATCCTTGATGATGCCTAATTCCATGTCACGGCCGATCAGCGGCGTGAGGTTGGCGGAGTCAACCAGTTCGACGCGACTGCGCACCGCGCTCTCCTCCAGCACCTGGAAGAGCTCGATCGGCGTGGGAAGGCCTTTGACCTTGTGAGTGCCCTGGCTCTCGCAAACGAAAAAGCCTTTGACGAGCCGATGCGTGGCGTCGCTGATAATCACTTGCTCCGGATCCGTCAGTGCTTCGAGCCGGTCGGCAACATTGCGGGCGTCGCCGATGATTGACAGCGTGTCGATACTTTCGCCGCCCCCCGCCACCGCCATGCCCGTGTGAATCGCCGCCCACGCCGAGAGCGGCAGCTTTTTCTGTTTTTGCAAGTCGTCGTTGAGCCGCTTCATCTCGTCGATGATTCCCAAGCCGGCACGAATCGCACGCTGTGGTGCGTCCTCATAAGCGGTGGGGAACCCGAAGCAGACGAGGAATTCCTGACCTGTCGATTGGGCAATCGTTCCGTCGAAGCGTTTGATCACGTCTTCACACAGTGATCGGAAAGCCTCCAAAAGTTCATGTTGATCCTCGGCGTCGAGTGACGCGATCGATTCGTCGGGGTCGCTGGCGTCACAGTTGCAGATCATCACCGTCAACTGGCGTCGCTCGGCGTCGCGCGCCCGGCGGATGACGGATGTCGTCGTCACCTTCGAGGAATCGCTGGCGGGCTGGGGCTCTTGGGGCAGGACGACGGTCGCCACGATATCACTCGCTTCGTCCAAGACATGACGCAGCGCCGCGGCCATGTCGCCGGACGTTCTGTAGCGGTCGTCCTCTTTCTTGGCCATCGCCTTCAGGCAGATGTCTTCCAGTTCGGACGGAATGCCGTGCGCGAGTTGCCGAGGCGGCTGCGGCGCGTCTTCGCGAATCTGGCGCAACAGTTCGACAACGTTCTTCGAACGGAAAGGACGCCGCCCGCAGAGCATCTCGTACAGCAACACGCCCAGTGAATAGATGTCGGTGCGGCCGTCGATGCGATGTGCGAGACCGCGGGCTTGTTCCGGAGACATGTAAGCCGGTGTTCCCGCAATCGTCCCGCGTTGATCGCCCGCGACGCTTGACTCGCTGATCGCGAGACCAAAATCCACAAGTTTGGGCGCGAGGCCATCCGCCTCTTCGACAAGTATGACGTTCTCGGGTTTCACGTCCCGGTGAATGGTACTTTGCGCGTGGGCATGGGCCAGCGCGTCAGCGATGGCCGCCACGATCCGCACCACCTGCTTCCAGGTCGGCTTGTTGTCCTTCAACCAGGCGTTCAGCCCTTGCCCCTCCAAGTACTCCGAGACGATGTAGCAGCGGCCCGCTTCGACCCCCACATCGTGGACCGCGACGATCCCATGATGACGAAGTTGCGCGAGACGTTGGGCCTCTTGCAGAAACGCCTCTTCGACGTCAGCGACGTCATCACGAATATGGGGAACTTTGATCGCGACTTGGCGATTCAGTTTCGAGTCGAAGCCGGCATACACCGCACCGAATCCACCACGTCCCAGCAGTCCCCGCACCTCATAACGGCCCAGTGACTTCGGCACCTCTGTATCCTGGGCCGTGCTGGGACCAGACATTACCTTGGAGGGTGTGTAGTTTTGAGTCTCGTGAACGGCCCGCCCCGCAACACTCGTATCGCCCGACTCGAGTGGCTTGCGTTCTTCTTGCGATTCCGGCGCTTCGCCCCTCGTGTCTTCGGCCGCCATAAAAACCTCCGCAAGGTGAGGAGACGGGAGACGTAAATCGAGGAGTGTCCCGAACTGGGGTCCTACGCACGCCTCGGTGGTGTGACGTAGATCGCCACCGAGTGTAACGTGCGCGCTGCTCGCCTGCAATTCGCACGATCTCTTATCCAGGTAGATCCAGTTTTTCAACCTAGGCAGATCAGCCGGTACGCGATAGCGTCCGGTTCCCGCGGAAACCGCGGGCTAGTGCCCAGCGGCTGATTGTACAATGTGAAAAAGCTGGCTGGCCCCGACCTCTTATCCAGGGCCGACAGTCTTTCGTGACGCCCTGGAAAGAGGTGTGGATATTATCGTTTCGCCGATCGGACACCCGTGCGTGAAACGAGCAGAACGACAAGCTATCGGCTGCCGTAACGAACCGTGACCGCGGCGGCAAGCGAGTAGGTTGCAACCTGGCTGGTGATTGTTCCCACAAGCGGTGCTGGGAGTGGTCCTGATTGGTCCGCTTCGAGAACTTGATTGTACGACATTGTCAGATCGACGTTGTCCGCAAACTGGTAGGACGCTCCCACACCAATGACGTGCTGCTGGATCAGGGGCGAAGCGAAGTTCGGGCCGATCGTCCCGGAATTGATGGGGCTGGTGTTGTACGTGTATCCGCCGCGGACGTACAGCTTGTCATTAACCTTCTTCTGCGCGCCGAGAGCGAGTGCGAATGTGTTGCTCCACAACAACGATGAGCCGAAACCGTCTGTGTTTTTCCAATCGAAGTAGCGCAAGTCCATCGCCAGCGTCCAGTCGGGAAGTCCGGTGTAGGACATGCCTCCGGAGATGATCATCGGCAGGTCGAATTGCAGCTTGGATACTGCCGGGAGGCCGGTAACAGCATCCACCGTATGGGTTCGGAAGTCTTCGAACCACTGCGGGCTCTTGATCGAAAGTCCGTAGTGTATGGTGTCGCTATGCATGTAGTAGAGGCCTGCCTGTACGCCGAGCCCCCAACTCCAACGGGTGCCTGCGCCGGACTCGCCGAATGATGGGCCGGGGAATACAATCGGGTTGATCTCGATTCGCCCCAGGTTAATCGTTGGAGCAACTCCGATCGACAGTCGATCCGTAACGGCGCGAGACAGTGTGGGCACGATCTGGAAGAACTGAGCTTCTGAGTACAGTGGCCCGAGCGGCGGTAGGGCTCCGCCTGCGGCGCCACCTGGGTCAAGAATGTTATGTCCGACAACGGCCGGCATGTTTTGCGCAAAACCAGCGAATGAATAAAGTCCGAGCCCGATCGTATTGTCCGAGCCTTCCATGTGATGCACCCAGCCAATCGACGGAATCGGTGCAACACCGGACTCATCGCGGGCCGTGATTCCATCGACGGTCATTTCCTCGTCAAGCAGCATGATTTCGGCCGAGAAGGCGACTTCATTGCATTGCAGTCCCACGGCCAACGCGCACTTTAGGCAACTTGGGGTAGCGCGGTAACTAGATATTGATTAAACAATTCG
>JAQBZB010000543.1 GCA_027622275.1 Planctomycetota bacterium
AAACTTCCCGGCGTCGCCCTTGATCTATTCGTCAAAGCGGTAGACACAATTGCCGATCTTCGCGATACAGGCAAAGAAACAAGACTTTTCTCATTGCGACGCCAATGAGAAAAGTCTTTTGGACGGAGCGCTGGGCCGCGGGAGGGGGGAGTGTGGACGGTGAATCGGGGCGTTGGTTGCGTCGTAGGGGGCTGAGCGGGTCGTGGCGCCAGTGGAGATGGTGATTTCGCTGGAGCGGAGCGCAGCATTCGAGAGGCCGCGCTCTTCCGGTTCGAGAAACGCGGCTTCGAGAGATCGATCGGTTCGTTGCGGCGCGGCTACGTCACCGCGGTACGAGGCCGGTCATCGATCAGTGTTGTCCGATCGCTGCCGCAATGGGGACAGCGCGGACGGTTTCGATCGTCGTCAGCATCATCGTCGTTGTCCACGGCGCCTGGATCTTGGCCGTCGGTCAGTTCCTTCCTCATAAGGTCCAGCAGGTCCGCAATGCTCATGGGAACGGACGCGTCATCGCGATCCTGGAGGATCAACAGTAACCAGGCCCGACCGGCGAGGTCTCGCTTCGAGGAGTGCCAAAGTCCGTAGTAGCGGCACTTGTGGAAGCCGCGCGGCAGGACGTGCTGCAGGAAGCGTCGCAGGAACTCGATGCCGGGTAGTCGCAGGGTCCGCCAAGCGCCGGCGTTTCGGTCCTTGAAGCGGAACGTCACGTGGGTGTCGTCCATGTCGAGGATCCGCGCGTTGCTGATCGCGGTCCGAAAGACGTAGCGGGACAGGTAGTTCAGCACCGCATCATTGCCGTGGCCGTAATGCTTGCAGAAACTGACCCACTCGCGCCGCCAGGCGGCGGTCGGCACGGCGGCGAACACTTCGGGGTTCTCCTTCTTCAAGGCATCGCGAAACTCGGCGGCGATCTTGCGCGAAAGCACCGGAACCGGGACCAGAAACTCTCCTCGCGCCGGTTCCCAATGTTCGCCGTCGGCGGTGACCCCGCCACCGGTGACGAGCATGTGGACATGCGGGTGAAAGCCCAACTCGCCGGTCCACGTATGCAACACCGATAGGATCCCCGGCATCGCCCCGAGATGCCGTTTGACGGCACAGAGTTCTCGGACCGCCTGCGCCGAGACGCGCATCAACAGGCCGTACAGGAGCTTCTGATGTTGCCCGAACGCAGCGCGCAACTCCGGTGGCGTCGTGACGACGGAGTGAAAGTAGTCGCACGGCAACAGTTCGGCTTCGCGCTTTTCGAGCCACTGCTTGGTCTGCGTTCCATGGCATTTCGGGCAGGCTCGATTGCGGCAACAATGGTACCTCCAGAACGATTCGTCGCAATCGTCGCATCGGTACCGCCGCCCGCCCAGTTCCTCGGTACAGCAGGCGGCGATGTCCGAAAGCGCCCTTTCGTGCGAGGGCATCATCACCTGGCCGTATCGCGACCGGTACTCGGCGCCGAACCGGCGAACCACGTCGGCCAATTCGACACCGTCGTTGCGATGTCCCTGCTGAGTGTTCGTCGAGCAAAGGATCGGATCAACCATGGTCCGGCCTCCTTCCCTCGAAGAGGCCGTCGGTGGTCTCGTCGAGCAGGCGCCGCAGATCCTCGCGCAACGGTTCACTCAGGTGGGTGTAGATCTCGGTCGATCGGATGCTCGAATGGCCGAGCAGGATCTGGATCAGGCGAATGTCCACGCCACGCTCGAGCATGTGCGTGGCGAAACTGTGGCGCAGCGAGTGCGGTCGGAAAGTCGCCTCGAAACCGCACTGGTCGCGCGCCTTGATGAAAGCGGCGCGTGCGGTGTCGTAGGGAAGATGCGTCGTGATCCGCCGACTGGGAAACAACCATTTCTTGCTGCGGTGGGTCAGCCAGACCGCTCGAAGCATCTCCAGCACCGACTCGGTCAGCGGCAGCGCGCGTTCCTTGTTCCCTTTGCCGATCACGCGCAGCAGCATTTGTTTCGAGTCGACGGCCGTGACCGGCAGGGTGACCGTCTCGCCGAGACGCAATCCATAGGCGTATTGGAGCGTGAAGCAGCCGCGATAAACGGGCTTCTCGAGCGTTGCGATCAGGCGCCGGCAATCGGCGTCGCTACGGATGTCGGGCAGCCGTTTCCGGCGCGGCTTGCGCACTCTTTTTTTGTGAACAGCGGCCAGCCATAGCCCAGCGTGTTGACGTAGAAGAACTTCAGCCCGAAGAACATCGGATCGAAGGTCCCCTTGGCGACCCCCAATTCGTCGCGCACGTAGAGAATGTAGTCCTGGACTTGCCGCTCGCTGAGCCGGTCCGGCGCCACCATGTAGTACCCCGCCAACTGGCGAACGGCGCCAAGATACGCTTTCCCGGTCCCGCGTAGATCCAAACCGGCAAGCTTAAGGTCTCCGATCATCCGCTCTCGCAGCTCCGACATCGCGATACCCTTTCCCCAAAAGGAATGAACTCCAGCCACCTCACGCGGTGGCCCGAACTCCACAGTATCACGCGCCGAAACATCCGATGCACAACCACCATCCCCACCACTGCGAAAAACCGTCCCTCCCCCCTCCCGCGGCGCAGCCGCTTCGTCCAAGACGCCAAAACCCCTGAGAATCGGGCCATTCGGCGTTCGAGAAACCGCCACTTTTCGGGAACAGACCCCGGGCAAACCCAATGCATGTCTCGACGGGGGCTTGGAAGAACACTGGCGGAGCCAGTGGCGGCCATGCGGTTGATCCGGAGACCCGGGG
>JAQBZB010000199.1 GCA_027622275.1 Planctomycetota bacterium
TCATGGGTCAATTTCAAAAGGGTGAACTGGGCAATTGCCCGTCTTTCCCAGAGTTAGCGTCAGCCCTGCCCTACGGCCGCTTCACTCGCCAATCAGCTTCACCAACAGCCGTTTCCTTCTTCGGCCATCAAACTCGTAGTAGAAGATGTGTTCCCACGGGCCGAGGTGTAACGCGCCATCGGTAATCGCCACGACGACCTCTCGTCCCATGATCTGCCGCTTCATGTGAGCGTCGGCGTTGTCTTCGCCGGTTCGATTGTGATGATAGCGCTGGGACGAGGCATCGAACGGAGCAAGCCTTTCCAGCCAGACTTCATAATCATGATGCAACCCTGATTCGTTATCGTTGATGAACACCGAAGCGGTAATATGCATGGCGTTCACCAGTGCGATACCTTCCTGGATTCCGCTCTCTTTCACCAAGCGTTCGACTTCGCGGTGAATCGAGACAATCGCGCGTCGCTCGGGCACTTCCATCCAGATCTCTTGTGTCAATGTCTTCATGGGAACTCCCTCGCCATTCAATGGGTCAGGCATCGTCTCAGGAATGGATTGAGGCGGCCAGCGGTCGGCACGACCGACGCGGCCCGAACGATCAGCATCGACCGGACGACTGGAACAATAGGACAACTCGTTGGCCTGCTCCAGTGGAGCGGCCACAGATCCGATGAAATCTGTACTCTCCGTCGTCCCTCCTCCCCTCCAGGAGCAACCCTGTGAGCACCTCTGCCAAGTCAATTAGCGTCGTTGTACCGGTCCATAACGCCGAACGGAATCTGGCTCAACGAATTGGTCATTTATTGGAGGTGCTGCCTGATCTCGTGGCGAAGTTTGAAGTGCTGATTGTCGATGATGGTTCAACCGATCAGACGGAAGATGTGGCGTTGGAGTTGTCGCACCGGTATCCGCAGGTTCGCGTCACTCGCCATCCCGAGCAACGCGGCATCGAAGCAAGTGCCCAGACGGGCGCGGCGCATACCACGGGCGACATTGTGATCGTCCATGCGGGCCAGGAGCCTGTCAACGCCTCGCGGCTTCGAAGAGCGTGGCAACATCGCGACGAAGAAGAACTGGTCGTTGCCCCGATCGGCTACAAAGTTGGTGGCATCGACTCCGAGGTTCTCCGTCAGCTCGAAGACTGGGGGCACGGGGTTGCTGACGAAAGAAGCGATGCACCTGACCGAGAGGAACGCCCGAAGCGTCTTACGATCAGAAGGCCCGCAGCCCGCGGCCCCAAAGAGGCTTCGGTGCCAGCCCCAACGTTTCACTGTTCCGCCGTCGAAAGCCGCACTTCGATGCATCAATAGCCCGCCTGCGGCTGTGTCTTGCCCGCGTTAAGCCGATTGCTAAGTAGCCGCTGGGTAGCCATTTACGGTGCTCGTGGAAGGGTTTCGACCTACCAACGTGAAGGGCCTTTCGGCCTGTTCGCCGTTAGCTCCCAAAATAGTTGCACTTTTTACGGAACTCCGCTAACCAGCACTGCGTCAAAGTGGCGGTTTGGGAGGAAGCGACGATTCTCGGAACTTCTCCAAACCGGAACAGAGCCCCGGAACGAGGAGATCCAGAGCATGGCAACCGCAGAATATGGCACCTTCGGCGCAGTATCGACGCCCGTCGTTCCCTCTCATGCATCGGGGAAGACTGAGAAAAAGGAGAAGCCTCGTCAACTTCATCGCGTCCGTACGGTACGACTTCAGCAAGGTGTGTCGCTCCGCAGTGCGGCCCGCCAGATGGGAAGCGACATCCGCAGCCTCCGGCTTCAAGAACAAGAATCGACGGATTTGCGAATCAGCGATCTGCACAAATGGCAAAAGGCTCTCGATGTTCCGCTGACCGATTTAGTGGAAGAGACCGACGAGCCGCTTTCGCGACCGGTCATGGAACGGGCACGCATGATCCGTCTGATGAAGACCGCCGCCGCGATCCACGAGCGTGCTCCCGTTGCAATCCAACGGATGTCGCAGATGCTCGTCGATCAGCTCATCGAAGTAATGCCCGAGCTGAAAGACGTTAGCGCTTGGCATCAGTTTGGCCAGCGAAGAAGCCTCGACGACTTTGGCCGAGTCGTCGAACGCCGACTGTCCGAAGACGCGATCTATGACTTCATGGACGACGACTAATCCCGCCGACTCACCATACCACCTTCCACAACGGCCCGCAGCGATCATTCGTTGCGGGCCGCGTTCGTAGTTGCCTTGCCCAGCAACGCGGCTACGCGCGATCGATCGGGAACGCCATCACCTCGCCGAGACTGCTCGCGCCGGCGGCAATCATGACCAGCCGATCAAACCCCAGGGCGACGCCGACGCAGTTTGGCAATCCATGCTCCATCGCCGCCAGCAACCGGCTCTCTTCAGGCAGCGCGTACTTCCCCTCGGCTTGACGTTGGCTGTTGACTTGCCGATTGCGCTCGCGAAGGACAGATGCATCGAGCAGTTCGTGGTAGCCATTCGCCAATTCAATGCCGTTGGCGTACAGCTCGAATCGTTCGGCAACCGGCGGCGTGTCATTTCGCACTTGAGCCAGGGCCGCTTGCGAGGCGGGATAGTCGTACAGTATCTCCGGGCGTTCGATGCCAAGCTTTGGCTCGACGAGCGCAGCGAGCAGCAAGTTCAGCCATTGGTCACGATCGTCGCTCGGCATGTCGGCGGGGATCGCGACGCCGTGTGACTTCGCCGCCGCCGCAAGTTCTTTCACGGTTGCGGAATGTGGTTCGACACCGGCATGTCGCTGTATTGCTTCACCATAGCTGACCAGCGAGACGCCGTCGGCATCGAGCAACTCCCCGGCGAGTTCGCCGAGCAACGCCATTCCCGTCGCCATCGAGTCGCCGACGCGATACCACTCGACGATCGTGAATTCAGGGTTGTGATGCTGGCCGCATTCGGCTCCGCGAAATGCCCGCGTAACTTGATAGATGCGATCGGCCCCGGCAGCCAGCAACCGCTTCATCGCAAATTCGGGTGATGTCTGGAGCCACATGCTCCGACCGGCGGCGGGAGACCGTGGATCGTCAAACAGCGTGACCGACAACGGATCAAGATGACGATCGATAACCGTGTCGGCCGAGAGCAGCGGCGTTTCGACTTCGAGAAAGTCGTGCCGCGCGAAGAACCCGCGCAGCCGGTGTAACAGTCCAGCTCGCAGACGCAGATTCTCCCAAGACGCAGTTGGATGAAAGCCAGTTTGTGCAAAATCAGACACGTGAGCACGGCCGCTCAGTTGCTAACACGTTCAATATAGCCGCCCGTTCGAGTATCGATCTTGATCACATTGCCTTGTTTGATGAAGATCGGCACGGCGAACTCGCCGCCGGTTTCCACCTTGGCGGGCTTGGTGACGTTGGTGGCCGTGTCGCCCTTGGCCCCCGGCTCGCATTCGGTCACCAACAACTCGACGTGATTCGGCGGCGACATGGCGATCGGGTTGTTGTTGTACAGGAGCATCGAGCACGGCAAGCCTTCTTTCAGGTATTTCCAGTTATCTTCCACTTGTTCCGCCGTCAACTCGTATTGTTCGTAGGTCTTGTTGTCCATGAAGACGAACGTGTCCGCCTGTCGGTAGAGATACTGCGCGTCGATCTCTTCCACATCCGCGGACTCCAAAGTTTCGCCCCCTCGAAAGGTTTTCGAGATCATCGTATTGCGGACGAGGTTGCGTAGCTTGCACTCGTACAGCGCGGCCCCTTTGCCGGGCTTGCGAAAGTTCATCTCGGTCATGGCGTACGGTTCGCCGTCGATTTGAACTTTGAGACCTTTCTTGAATTCGCTTGTTTTATAAGTCGCCACGTCGTTTGTCCCTACTTCGTTTTGGATGCTTGGAAAGTTATTCTAATGCCAGAAGTGCAAGTCGCACCGACCTTTGCATTCGTGGAACCCGCTCCCGAAGAATCGAGTTATGGCAATTGTAGCTTCCGATCTCCGTTCTGTCCGCGCCACTGTCAGCGGGCCTGTGTCTTGGCAAGCGGCGATGAAATCCGCGATCCGCGACCCCGCCGAGCTTTGTCGCGAGTTGGAATTACCGGCTGATTTGGCAAGCGAGATCGCGGACGCATCGTTCCGCGTGTTTGCCCCGCGCGGCTATGTCGCCAAGATGATTCCGGGCGACCCGCGCGACCCGCTCCTGCTGCAAGTACTCCCGCGCGTTGAAGAGCTGGAAGACACCGAGGGCTTCGTGAAGGACCCCGTCGGCGACCTGGATGCAGCGCTGGCTTCAGGGCTGATCCATAAGTATCACGGGCGAGTTTTGCTCGTCGCGACCGGTGCCTGTGCCATCCATTGCCGATACTGCTTTCGGCGACATTATCCTTACGAAACCATACCGCGGACGCTCGAAGCCTGGCGGCCGGCGATCCAGCAGATCGCCGCCGACAGTACGGTTGAAGAAGTGATTCTGAGCGGCGGCGACCCGCTTACGCTGGTCGATCGCTTGCTGGAGCAACTGGTCGGCGAGCTAGAACGGATTCCGCACCTCAAGCGATTGCGAGTTCATACTCGGCTGCCGGTCGTGATCCCCGAACGAGTAACGGACGAGTTGCTGGCGTGGCTGACGGGTTCGCGGTTGGCTCCGATCATGGTCGTTCATGCGAATCACCCCCGCGAAGTCGCCGGGGACGTGGCGGCAGCTTTGACGAAACTGATTCGGGCGGGCGTGCCGGTGCTGAATCAATCGGTTCTGTTGCGTGGCGTGAACGACGATGTCGAGTCGCTCGCCGAGTTGTCCCGCGAATTAGTGAACCTGCGGGTCATGCCGTACTACCTGCATCAACTGGATCGAGTCGCCGGCACCCAGCACTTCGAGGTCCCTGTCGAGCGTGGAATTGAATTGATCGAGCAACTCCGCGCGCGGCTGCCGGGTTATGCGGTGCCTCGCTATGTCCAGGAGATCGCAGGCGAAGCGAATAAACGAGTTTTGGCGTGAAGGCATCGCACGTGGCCGTTCGCTCCGCGAACGAGCGCACTTTCGCAGAGCGAAAGGCCACGTAAAGGTTTACTCACGGGCGTCAATCAAGCTAGGATTACTTCTCTCAATGGACTTCGCACCTCCGGGCGCAACGACACAAGTTACCACGATCGGAACGGAACATGCCTCCACGCAATTTGACCATCATCTTTTTTGCGGCGATCCTGTCACTGCTTTGCTACCGCAAGGCCGAACGTAATCGCTATGCGTCGGGCGTTGCGGATGCGATGGATTTGGTATCGGAGTATTACGTCGAAGAGGTCGATTCACGGACGCTGTTCGAACACGCGATGGCTGGGATGATGTCGGGACTGGACCAGTATTCGGGTTACATCCGCCCCGATTCGTTAAAGGAGATGAATGCCAGTCTTGATCAGGAATTTGGCGGAGTCGGGGTCGAAGTCGAAAAGAAGGAGCCCGATCAACCGCTGCTCGTCCTGAGCCCGTTGGTCGGCACACCGGCTTATCGTGCCGGTATCCAAGCCGGAGATCGGATCATGGCCGTCGATGGTGAAGGAATGATCGGCATGCACTTAACCGACGCGGTAAAGTTGATGCGCGGCAAACCGGGATCGGAGATTACCTTAACGATCCAGCGGGCGGGGCACGAAGAACCATTCGAAGTGAAGATCGTTCGCGAAATCATCAGCGTCGATTCCGTCCTCGGCGATACACGCCAGGCCGACGGTTCCTGGGATTTTCATTTGCAGGAGAATCCACGCATCGCCTACTTGCGGCTAACGACGTTTGGCCAACATACGGTCGAAGAGGTGGCAAAGGTTTTGGAGTCGACGGACGAGCGAAACGGATTTGAAGCGGTCATCATGGATCTGCGCGGCAATGCCGGCGGTTTGCTTGACGCCGCTGTCGGGATGTGCGATCTCTTTGTCGACAACGGGCGGATTGTCAGCACGAATGGACGTCATGGCAAGCTGCGAAGTAGCTTCGAGGCCACTCCGGGCCTCGCCATTGGGAAGGAGATTCCGATGGTGGTGTTGGTCAATAATTATTCAGCCAGCGCCAGCGAGATCGTTGCTGCCTGCCTGCAAGACCACCAGCGAGCGGTGATTGTCGGTGAGCGCACCTATGGCAAAGGGACCGTGCAGAACATCCTGGATCTCGAAGGCGGCCAAAGCGCGTTGAAGTTGACGACGGCGACGTACTGGCGACCCAGCGGCAAGAACATCCACCGGCAAAAGGACGCAACCGAGGAGGAAGCCTGGGGCGTGCGGCCCAACGAAGGCTTTGAGGTCGCCATCCCCGAAGACATTGCCGAGAAAGTCTTTCTGAAACGACGCGATCGCGACCGCTATCGCGCGACACCAGACGGTGCTGACGCGAAAGCCGATCACGAGGAAGGAGCAGCGACCGAAGAGGAGGCGGTCGACGACCCGCAACTTCGCCGCGCGATGGACTATCTGAAGGATCGCCTGCGCGACAAAGATGCCGCCACGCAAACGGCATTAAGGCGAGGGGCAGATGAAAACTTACCAAACGAAGGTTTTGGGAGGGCGAAGCTCCCGCTGAGCCGGTTCGGCAGGAGCCTCACCCTCCCGTTAGCTGTTCATCTTCTGCTCACCTAAGGCAAACCCGAAAGCTGCTCCAGCTTCGTATCAAAGCTTAAGCGAACGACGAACCAATCGGGGCGTTCGGTCGAATCGAGTGGCGGGCGGTAGAAGGCGAACCGCCAGACGATGGGGAAACGCTCGGTTTCGTAGAGGAACGTCAGAAACGCGAGGTCCTCGCCAACGCGCTTGAAATGAACCGGTTTGGCGACCAGAAAGCGGCCATGAGACACCGCGAGCTTCTTGTAGTTATCCACAAACGCCTTCTGTTGTTCTGCCTGACCAGCGAACGGACCCGTGGCGAGCAAATCCGCAAAGGCATCTTCGGCATTCACGCTGGGGGCTTTCAAAAACTCAAAGAATGAGTCGACTCGCTTGGTGAGGGCGTTTGTCACCGCCGCCTCACTTTCGCTCGTTGCTTGGGCCGTCACGATGGCGGCTTGGCTGATAAACGCACTGAAAACAAGCGATAAGACGATCTTCGACGGTAACATCGCAACAACCTCGACTCTTTACAAGTGGAATTGGGAAGGCGATTCAGGACGATTGATTAGCTGACTCGAAGGGGGTGGCGAGTTGCAATTAAGGACCGCATCTCGGCGGCGAGAAAAAACGATCCTGTCACGCAAATCAAGTGCTCTGGCACGGCAATCGACTGGCACTTCCGCCACGCCGCGACTGGCGAGTCACAGACCCACAGCTTTGGAATGTGACTCAACTCATTTCGCAACTTCTCGACCAGTTCGACAAGTCTTTCCGGCGCAACGCCACGCGGATTATCAAGGTAACGTGTCAGGATCACCGCTTCAAACTGTGGCAGCAAGTGTCGCAGCATACCTGATACATCTTTGTCACGCGTGGCGGCAAAGATCAAGATTCGACGGTCATTGCCGAAAGATTCGTCCAACACCGACAGCAGCGCATCGATGGAAGCGAGATTGTGGGCCGTATCGAGCACGACGAGCGGATCACGCGACACGAGTTCGATTCGTGCTGGACAGCGTGCCATCGCGATGCCTCGTCGAATTGCTGATTCCGGGATTTCCCAGCCATCTGCCCGCAAGCGATGCAAGGTGGCGATTGCAATAGCGGCGTTCGTCGCTTGATGCGCACCAAGCATTCCGACCGAGACGCCGTCCAACTGCGTTTGGGCTCCCGACAGCGAATCGCGGTAGTCGAGCGAGCCCCCGAAGCCGGCCAGCGAACTTCGTGGGGGCGCGGTGTATTGAAACTCGAAATCTTCGCCGAGTCGATGTATGGGGGCGTTGCGCTGGGCAACAACTTGTTGGATGGCGTGCAGCGGTTCGTCCTCCGTCACGCCGCAGATGAGTGGAATGTTGGGCTTGACGATGCCGGCTTTCTCGCGCGCGATTTCAGCCAGCGTATAACCGAGTTGCTGAACGTGATCGAAGCTGATCGACGTAATCACCGTAACGACGGGCCGGCAGATGTTCGTTGAATCAAGCCGCCCCCCTAAGCCAACTTCGAGGACCGCGGCATCGACGTCTCGGCGTGCAAAGTGGAGCATTGCCATCGCCGTCGTGATCTCGAAGAAAGTAGGACTGCCGGGCTCTTGGGCGTCTTGTGCTTGTTGATCGAGTTCGGCGACGGCCCCACGCACGGCGTCGACTAATTCGACGAGTTCCGCAGGCGTACAATCAACCCCGTCGATGCTGATCCGCTCCTCTAACCGTTCCAAATGTGGGGAGGTATACAAGCCGGTTTGATAACCAGCGCCGGTCAGTGCCGACGCGATCATCGCGGCCGTCGAGCCCTTGCCCTTCGTTCCGGCGATATGAATGACGCGCAACGAATCCTGTGGATCGCCCAAGGTCCGCAGCAACTGCCGCATCCCATCAAGATTCAATTGCGAGCCGCTGGGAACACCTCGAGCGGTCCGTTCGTAATCGATTCGTCCATAGAGGAAATCCAGGGCGGACCGGTACTTCCCATCACGAACGTTCGGGGATCCATCCATTCGCCGGTCCTGAACTGGAAAGAGATTACACAGGCACAGTTTACCTCGCCCCACAATTCGATGGGTTGCGACACGCATTCAAGAACCCGCTGACATCGGAATGGTTCTTGTGAATGTCGGAAGGTCTCATTCTATCGTGATGTGCCGCAGCTTGGAGGAGGGCACCCGTGACGACGCGACAACCGCCTAAACTTCCGCTGCCGAAAGCAGGGAATCAACACGTCAAGTCAGCCCTGCCGCGCGTTGTCTCGCTCGCGCAATATGCGACGACTTACTCGCGTGGTTGGGCGGCCGACGGCATCAACCCGTGCGTGCGCCAATAAGCCAAACTCGAACGTGCGAATCAAGAGCGAGCCTTGCTCCAAGAAGAGATTCGCATCAAGGATGCCCGCCTGCAATCCATTCCGGCACGCCGACGCCCGCGCTACGGACCAATGTAGCGGATGGCCATTCTGGAACTCAAAGCCGCTCGCGGTTGGTCGCTCCGGCAAACGGCCGAAAAGTTCCTGGTGACGCCTGCCACGATCGCTTCCTGGATGAATCGTCTCGATGAACAAGACGACACACTCGTGCAACTACGCGAGCCGGTCAACAAGTTCCCCGACTTGGTTCGTGACGCGGTGCGGCGGCTGAAGACGGTTTGTCCCACGATGGGTAAAGTCAAGATCGCGGAGAAGCTGTGCCGGGCGGGCTTGCATCTCGGCAAGACAACCGTGGGTAGGATACTGAAAGAAAGACCTGCCACCGATCCTGCCGACGCCAAAGACGCGACGGACGCGGAGAACGAAAATGATGCTGAACCGTCGCCGGAGTCGCTCATTGGATTCGACCGAAGAGCACGAAGTTGAGCGACCGTCGTGTATCCAAGTACTGCGTCGCTCGGACCTTGATGGGTGAATCCCCCGATAAATGGGTCGCAATCACCTTGACTTACTCATCAATGAGTCCTCACCCCTCCCTCTGTTTCGTTGCGAGGGCAGCTTCTCGTGATGACGATTAGGTTCGAGCCGTCTTGTCATCCATGCCAGTCATCCTTGCTGAGGCAACCAGCGATCGCCTCGTAGCGAGCAACCGTCGTAGCTTTTGTGACTGTCCATCCGTGATCATCGCAAGCTCGTGTTGACTTGGGAGTTGCGATGATGCCAAAAATCTAAAACCCAGGAATTCCGATTGTCGCCAGCGACCGCCCCAGTCGCCCCACAACGACCCAAAACCGGAGTTTTAATCGTCGCCAGCCGGGAAAACTAATTATCGCCATACACAAGTATTTCTATTCTACTGATCACCCGACTCGGGTATGATCCGCCGTCCTGATACTGGCGGCTGGTACGAGTGAGCGAGTACGACATGTCTCTTGAAAATAGTTTCGGTCACCAACCCGGTGAGTTAGAGAGTGGGCATCCGCGCCGCGATACGCTGGCAACACCCGCAGGATCGTCAGGCTCAGCCAAGGTTGTGTCGCGTGCCGATCAACAGATTTGGGCTGACGATGGTGCGATACCCAGACCTGTCGTTTTCAAGCGGCACGACCTCGATTTCGAGAACGCCATCGACATCGATAAGATCGAAGCGATGCTTGCTTGGGCCGACCAGTGACTGATCTGCTTCAAGTCGACGAAGAAGACGACGCCGTTGCTTCGCGTCGTTTCCCGATATAGCTGGCATAAGCACAGAGCCGTGCCAACCTGCCCAGCTCGGCCTTGAGCTTGCCAAGCTGAGATTTATCGACAGCGTTTCCAGAACTTACGTTCAGCACTCCCTCGGGCGTTTCCTGCTCGTTGTCGACGAAGCAGGGGATAGCCGCCACCATTCCCTTGGTGGCCCGAGGCTCTTTGAGATCACCAGACTTGGAAACATCGGAAACGTAGCCGTAGTCTGGAAGCGCCTGCTGGAAGACCTTTCTCGCGAGAGTGCTTTTGTTGGTTGTCACGACTCCGTACGGCCGCAAGAAAGTGTACCGAAGCGACTCAGTATCGCTGACCGAACCCTCCTGCCCTTCCGCTCCTCGCCAGACGAAGGCGACTTTGACAGAACTGCCAATCAGTTTGCTCAGCCGTCGCTCCGCCACACCCAAGCTGTAGATAATCACCGATTCCTGCGGCCTCTCGATATCGCCTGCGAGCATATTGAAAAACTCAGCTATAGTCTGTTGTAAGTCGTCATCCGTTTCCATGGATTCGACCCCGTCCACAACTTGCTGGGCGTGCTTCAACTCGTCTTGAAGCAACTGGCGGGCGTATTCGTTGACTCCAGCCGGAAAACTGTTGTCTTCCGCGATTCGGTGCAGCGTGTAATCGAACAACCGCCACTCCCGAGCGTTTGATTTGCAGTCCTCCTTCGCCGGCCTATCCATGCCTTCCCGGATAGCGGCTTTCTGAAGATACTCCAGAGCTCGTTTCGCATCATCAGGCGTCGGCAGCTTGGAAAGCCGATGGCACATCGCCGAGACAAATTCGTCGGCTCGACGCGAGTCGAGCCGGCTCCAAACTAGCTTTGCGAAAGCGTCGAGGCATACGCGTCCCTGCGCCTTCTTGATCACGCGCAAGAGGAAGTCGAGAACCTCTTTGGGGAGTTCGCCAAGATGGCCGCAGGTCTCGCTGACAGCGTCGCAGTAAATGCTCTCGACGGCGTGTGCAGCGTCCGAACTCATGGCGAGGATCTCGTGTCCACCTACGGATTTCTGACGCACGGTCAATGCTTTCTTTAGCTCGAGCAGAAGGCGTTCGAACATAGCGAGCTGCTTCGCCGCGGTGGGATCTCCAAGTCCCAGATACCCAGCAGCCTGCTTAGCCTCGGTTCCTAACCGGCGAAGCAACTCCTGGATCTGCTCGTCTTTCAAAACCGCGACCTTGCCCTGAATGATCTGTTCTAAACCATTAGCACGTTGCTCGTTCAGGTTGTGCGGAGCTAACGCAATAATCAGCCTTACCATCAGCTCCACGCAAAGACAGCGGCGTAACAATTCGAGCAACGCCGACGGATCGCTGACTGGTAGTTCGCCATCAAAGTATCCGAGCAGCAGCATCCAAGTAATGTCTTCTACTTGGTGCGAGCAGTCGTCAGCCCAAAGCGCATCGGCCTCGCGCTCCAACCCCAGCAGCAGCCTTCCCCTTTCAACCGTGTCGCAGACTTCCTTGCCGATGTGTTCGCCGAGTTGGCGATAGGATTCGACCTGGTTCTCGGTAAAGAACTGGTCGGTCGTTGGGTCATGAGGAAACTCGGGATGGTTCACCTGATATTGGCGCAAATCCTGCGGCTCGTCTCCCGTCATCGTGGATTTGATGTACACCAAGATAGTCGGATCGGGTCGCTTTCCCTCCGGGCCGGGATATGTAAACTTCGAGAGGACGAAATGTTGAGGGCTGCAGCCGGGAAGTTGGCTCTCTGCACGAAGGTTTCGATTCGACTTTCGACCGCTAGGCGAACGGCCCTCGCCAGTGGTTCTTACCGTTTCCTCGTAGCATGTAATTTGGCGAGATTTGAGCGGGCTGAGATCAATACACGTCGCGTCATCCCGAAGATCATCCCAACAATTCAGTTTGCGGAAGTTCATACCTCCCCGAACGCGATAGCGCCTGTGGGCCTTAAAGAAATCGGGGAAGTTGTAGTCTCCGTCTTGGGTCGCATCCGAGACGAACACAAGCCGTGGCTGGCGAAACAACAACGGAGCAAGAGCCAGATTGTCGTTGTGGCCCCCGTCGCTAAGGAAGCAGTAGTCCCAATTCCCGGGCTGCTTTTCCTCCTTCTCTGCAAACAGCGTCCGAAAGAAATCTCTGAGAATGGAAATCATCGTGACTCTGCGAGAGCTTTGCGTTGCGATTTTCTTGGAGGGGTTCGGCAACCATTGCCCCAAACGAAGGTTGAGCAACATCGTCATGCAAAAAAGTAGCGGGTTTTTGAGAATCGCTGGCGAGAAAGCAGCGCCGGAAATCGCCGCGACAGTCGCGACATCCAGGTTGCCACCGCAGTACTTGTTCGTCTCAGCCGGATCACCAGGAAGTGCCTGCGAACCACAGTACAGGCGACTGAAATAGAATGTGTACGCGGACGAGTATTCGGTTGTCTTCCAAGGCCAATCATCGAATAAGTTCAACGTCGTGCAAATGAAGTGATACGGCCCGCCCTTCTCGGTCGTATTCAAGTCGCATAGCATCTCGCCGTCCGTGCCCCGCACCACATAGGCATCTTCAAGCTTCTTACGATAGAAGCCATGCAATGAGGTGGCATTGACGTCAACGGTCAATCCGAACAGCAGGAAGACGGCCAGCGAAGTAGCAGCGAAGTAAAAACGACGCCACTGATCATCGGACCAGCAAAGCGACAAGCCTGCCTTCGTGCGCTCTTCGACATAGTAGCTTCCGTACAACGTCTCCATGATCCAACGATTGATCTTCCGGCGGTCGCTCGGGACGAGCACTCCATGCGATACGACGGCGTTGGGCCAAAGCTTGTCAACAAATTCTTTGCCTTCGCGGAGACGACGAGCCCGCTGAAAGAATGAATCCGCGGGGCTGTACGACGCAGCCTCGCCGGAATGCGACTCTTCGGACTGGGTTTTGTCAATTAGTACCTTGATCACATCGTCCCGAGGCAGAAACTTGGCATTTAGGACGGCAGCGATGTACGCGCCAGTTACTTTGCGTGCAAAGTTGACCGTGCTGTGGGGAACCGTCGCGGTTCCTTCCAAAGCCATGCCAAACTCAATGAAAGAATCGAGTTCCGGGTCGCCAACCAGAACATCGAGATCGGCAAGGGTTTGACGCTTCAGCAGGTCTAGTGCGTTCTCGATCTCTTTCGCCCTTGCTTCACGGCTCATCGCGCCGGTTTTCTCCAGAATCTCCTGCAGTGCCTCACGTTCCTTCAAGAGTTCGGGCAGCCTTCCGTATCCATCGGATTCGGCAAGCGACTCAAGAAGCGTTCGATCGTCGACGCTGTTGAGGATCTGGCGATACCCACGGAGCAAGCTGTCGCGCGCTCCTTCATCGTTTTCATGAATCTTGTGCTCGAGCAGTCTCATGTGCCGTTCGGTACTAGGCGCATCCGCGGGTGCCGCTGTGTGAGCAGGCGCGGAAATCTTGTCCGCTGGAAGGCTTGCGTGCGGTTGGTCGCTGGGACCATTGGCGAGGGAATCCGTGTAAACAAATCTCGCCAATTCGGGAGCCCCGATGGTGAGCGCGTCTTCGTCCGCGGCAAGTGCCTGCTTCCGCAAGTGATGTAGGAAGCCAAACGGTCGGCGGATGTCGACCGCGACGAAACTTGAGTCACGTTCGGTGTGATACCCCGATATACCCTCGAGCGAAAACAGGTAGACCAATGAGAAAGGGAGCAAGAGCAACAAGGCACCGCCCGAGAACTTGAGGATCGAATTCTGCATCTTGCCTGGCGGCCGCATCTCACTCCGAAAAATCGCGATGGGGTTCAGGTAAGGCAGAATGTTGAGGAGTAGAGCACACAAGAGCAGCGTTGCAACGATCTGTTGCCCCTGGTAGTGGCTGTCCCCAAGACTGATGTCCTCCGTTGCAAGAAGGCTCGCGACACCCACAACAAAAGACAATAGCGCCACTACGAGTAGTTTTTTCTGGAACTGACGCGGAGCATCGTAGCGGGGACCAAAGCCCTTGAAATACGTCCAAATCCAAGTTCCAAGCCAGCCAATCAACAGCAGGAACGTGAGTAGAAATGGGCGGTTCCAGTCTGCAAAGTATCCACCCGGTAGATGGTCTCGGACAAACACATTCAAGGCCGGCGAATCCAGCGTGCGCCACGCGAACGCCAAGCTGGACGTGACGAAGACCAGCAAACTGCCCCACAAGATGACGTTCAACGCGAAGCCGATCACGAAACGGTCGAGCATCATCGCGGAATCTTTGAGATAACTTCCACCTCGAATGAAATGATCGACCGGTACCGGGGCACCCCCACCCTTTTTGGGAACGAACGGCAGATCGCGGTTCAGTTTCGTGGTCTGTGAGTGGCACAGTAGTGTCGAGAAGTAGGTGCCAATGAATCCTCCCCCGGAAACGGTCGAGAGGTAGTCGATCCACCGCATCACGCCGCTCTGCGTGAACGCCTGTAATAGGCCGAGGTTGAACGATGCAGACCTTACGCCTCCGCCGGAAAAAGCCATCCCGGCCGCGTCGTGAATCGTACCGTCACTGTTATCGCCACCCCGGTCGTCGAACATGACGTTCCGTCGCTCACGAACGGCGTCGGCTTCGCGACGTCGAACATCTTGCTGAGCCTCAGTCTGATCCCGATCCCGGACGCGTTCATACTTCGTCTTGTTTGACTGCTCCACCGAAGCATCCGCCTTTGAAGGTGCCATTCGCCACTCCGTGGCGCTGCCACTCGACGTCCCTGCAGCCTCAACCCGTCCGATCCCTTCGATCGAAGGGTGATGCATGATGGTCGATCAAGCGTCCGCAGTCAAGTATTTGAACCCGCGGCCGCCAGAAAAGCGTTTCGTGAGAACGGATAATCGGATCAAATTGCGTCGTCTGCCAGCGTGCCTAGAGTTTTGGCGACAGCACCCCCAATGATTCCCCGGTCGGCTTGAGCAAGATCGAGCGAAAGCTTTTCGATATCTTCGTCGAGTGCCTGTTGATCGTCATCGAATACGTAAGGCCGATCTTTGGAGTAGTCCCTGCCGATTACTCGGCGAACTGCGTCATAAAGCCCTCGCGACTCGTCGGACAGGTAACCGTCGCGCGGGTCGTACGTCTCCTTCTTACTCGCGGTGCATGTCCGGAGTTCCGTGGCTTGCACCGAGAACATCAAGGCAATCGCCATGTATTGGCGGAAGGTGTCGACCGACTGCCGGGCCAGATTGGCCGACGCAAACGACTGACTGTTGATGTTCTGGTTAAACTGTTCGGCGTGAGTCACAAAGCGGTCGGCGATTGGCTGCCCGAGGTAAGTCAGAATGGGCATGATCGAATTGCCCGCGATCTGCAACCCTTTCAGTCCCATGTTGACACTTCGCCCCATGTTGCCCACCAGAGATGGAGGCAACCCCTGACTGAATTCGGGAGCCACCAGAAGCGAGATCTGCGCGTCCAGATGTTTTGCTAACATACCGACATAGTAGCGGAGCTGATCCATCGCCACCGCGGTATACTGGCCGAGGAAATTACCACCGTGAAAAAACTGGCCAGATTCGCCGTCGATAAGCGGGTTGTCATTGGCCGAGTTCATTTCACACTCGACCTGTCTGATGATTGTTAGCAGTCCATCTCGTATGGGTCCGATAAACTGGGGCAAGCACCGAACCGAGTAACGATCCTGAATGGGATCGACGATCACTTCGGTCGTCCGTTCATTGACCACGAAGTCCGCCATTTTCAACATCAGGTCTTGTGCTTCCGTTGAGATTGACTGGTTCTTCGTTTTGCGGAGTTCGGTTAATAGTTTGCCAACCCACTCCATGGCCTCGGGACTGCGGGCGATCGTAATGAGTGCTTCCTCGCGGTCGCTGGCTTGCTTCCGCGTTGCAGATCGTGTTCCAGCTACAAGCTGCGATCCTCTCAGCAGTTCGCGCATCCGGCGTGCCACCCATCGCTGGCCAGGATGTGGCTTGAGTTTGTGGATATGATCGTCGAACGACTCGACCATGCCGCTGAGTGCTTGGATCATCAAGGCGTGAGCGCCCATGGTGACCGCAAATAGAAACCTTGCGTCATACAGGCAACTCGCGGCCATGGCGGTTGACATCGAGGTGCCGTTGACCATCGCCAGCCCTTCCTTGGGCTCTAACCGAATCGGGGACAGCCCCACTTCTTCAAGGACATCCACGGAACCGGCCGGGTCGTGTTCACCATTACGATAGACCTTGAATTCATTCCCGAGACCGATCAGCGCCCCTGCGATGCTGGCCATCGGGATGAGATCGCCGCTGGCACCGATCGAACCAAACTCACGGACTAACGGTGTAAGTCCGCGATTGAGGAACTCCTCAATGCGCTCGATGATCTCCCAGCGCACACCCGAAGCGCCCCACAAGAAGGATCTCACTCGCAGGAGCATCGCACCACGAACGTCTTCGGTCTGCAGCGGCTTCCCGGCGCCAGCTTTTAGAAACCAGATTAAATTCTCTTGCAGTTCACGAGTCGCGTCCTCGCCAATCTGAACGCCTGACATCCCTCCGAAGCCAGTATTCACGCCATAAACCGTCAGACGCTCGCGAACAGCTTTCTCGACGCATTCCACCGCGCTGCGGAGTTTGTTGCGTAATTGCACGTCATTGTGCGGGAGTTCGATTTGCACGCGGTGGCGACCGACATTGACAACGTCATCGATCGTCAACTGTTGAGAGTCAGTTAACAGGCAGGTGTCGTCTGCGCCTGGATGATCTTGATTCGGCATGGTTTCCCTTTGCTGTCATCGACCAGCTGTACTTTAGGGGATGTCCGCCCCGCTGCTAGCATCGATTGATCTTGTTGAAAACGCGGCTCTCACGATGTTGTGAGTTTCCACAACCAACACTCCATCAGAGAGCCATGGATGGCCAAGCGTAAGTCCAAATCCAAACGTCCGCAATCGCACCACAATAAACAAAAGAAGTCCCAACACGATCAGCGCAAGCGACTCCAACGCAAAAACCCAAAACGCAAAAAGACTACGCAAGCCAAAGTGCCGCTCACCGATACCATGCTCACTGCCGTCGCCGCGCTGCAAGCCTGGGGGGCAGCATATATTATATGCTCCTGACCCCTGGTATGTCCCCGCGATCAATCGATCCGAGACCTGCACGAAGCGTTCGGCTGCCGCAATCGGCTTCTGCCGCGGAAGCGAAACCGCTGGCGGAACAGGCTCGCAAGAAACGTCGCGGCGTTCAACGCATCGGCGATTTGATGACTCCACGGTTGCTACGACTTGGAGTTTCTATCGAAGAAGATGTCGAGTCGAACACGTCCGAAGCTCGGAGTTCTGACCACGGCAAACGCACACTAAGTCTTTTGTAGTCCAAGGACTCGGGCAAGATAATCGGTATTCCAAC
>JAQBZB010000200.1 GCA_027622275.1 Planctomycetota bacterium
CGAATTGTTTAATCAATATCTAGTTACCGCGCTACCCCAAGTTGCCTAAAGTGCGCGTTGGCCGTGGTAACCAAGGCCCTACCCGCCGGCGCTGAACTCATCGAACGCAAGGGCGAGCGCGTTGCACGTTGGAAAGGCGCGAAAGGGCGAACGCGAACCGCGCCGGTAACCGTGCCAACCAAAGGAACGCACGCCGGCAAGACTCGCATTGTGATTACTGCGCGGACCTTCACCGCGAAGTATCGCGATGGTTCGGGAGTCGTCGTCGAATATCCAACCGGCTGCCGAGACGAGACTGCAGCGCGGCAAGTGCTGGCGGATCTGGTGCGCCGGGCCGAACTGGTCAAGGCGAACGTCTTGACCGCTGCCGAGAACCGGGCGTCCGAATATCAAGACGGGCCGATCCGCCGACACTTCGACGATTACTTGTCGCATCAGGAAACGGCGAGCGTTAGCGCGGCTCGCATCAAAGACACTCGCTCGCAACTGAAACGGATTGCTGCCGAATGCGGATACCGCCGGCTGCAAGATCTGGAATCGGCACCGTTCATCGGCTGGCTGAATGCCCGCAAGTCGGAAGGGATGGCCGCGGGTACTCGCAACCGTCACCGCGAATCGTTGATCGGTTTTGCAAACTGGTGTGTGCGGGCCGGGCGGTTGCTGGTCAATCCGGTTGCCGATGTGCCAAGAGCGGATCAGAAAGCGGAAGCGACGCGACAACGGCGAGCGCTGACCGAGGCCGAACTTCACCAGCTGCTCGACGCGGCGCGACGTCGGCCGTTGGTCGATGCAATGACGGTTCGACGTGGCAAGGATGCCGGCGAGTTGAAAGCGAACTTGCGAGACGAGACGCGGCAGAGACTCGCCCGAATCGGGCGCGAACGGGCGTTGATCTATAAGAGCTACCTGCTGACGGGGCTTCGCAAGAACGAACTTGCAACTCTGACGGTCGGACAATTGGACCTGGACGGGCCGATGCCGTGCGCGGTACTCGACGCGGCCGATGAAAAGAACCGGGAAGGCAACGCAATTGCGCTGAGAAGCGACTTAGCCGCGGATCTGGCCGCATGGCTGGGTGACAAGTTGAAAGCGTTACAGGCCGAATCCCGCACGCGGTTCGAGCCGTTGCCGATGCGGCTGCCATCGGATACCCCGGTTTTCGACGTTCCCGCCGGCTTGCAGCGGATTCTCAATCGGGATCTGGCGTTTGCCGGCATCGCAAAGACAGACGATCGCGGGCGGACGATCGATGTACACGCTTTGCGTCACACGTTCGGAACGCACTTGAGCAAAGCGGGCGTCTCGCCGCGGACCGCGCAAGCGGCGATGCGTCACAGCAAGATCGATCTGACGATGAACGTCTACACCGATCCGAGATTGCTCGACGTTCACGGCGCGATTGAACGGCTGCCGGCGCTTCCCCTCGACGGCACCGGCGACGACTCCGAAGCGGCAACCGGGACCGACGGCCGGGAAGGGGCTCCCAGAAAGTTTGCACCAGCGTTTGCACCAACTGCCGACAATTCATGCCGATCTGGTCAATTCAGGACAACTGGCGAGCCCGCGACGATCGACGACGACGCAACCAAGAAAAGCGAAAAACCCTCAGAGAATGCAAGGCTTCCAAGGGTTTCTTTGGCTTCAAGTGGAGTGGGCGGTACTGGACTCGAACCAGCGACCTCCACGATGTCAACGTGGCGCTCTAACCAACTGAGCTAACCGCCCTAAAGCTTCCTTGCCAGAGACTTCCGAGTGCTGACGACTCGTCGCTTTGGCTTGTAAAATCTGGTTTCGGTACCTTCCCGGAACCAAAAGTGATGTTACTAAAACACTATACTACTGCCACTCTTCCAAGTGAGCAACGCCTCGTCAACCGGTCCAAAAAACGTCGTCCAAGCTATCGCAAGCGATACGTTCCGTTCAATAAAGGCTCTGGAGTGGCGCTCCCCGATCGGCCTGGACTGGCCGACGCGCATATCGCGCGGCGAGTTCGTTGGGGCGAGGGGAATAGGGTTGATTGCCCTGGGTCGAACCGCCGGGCATAATCTGCGTTCGCTTTCATCCGGATGTAGGAGCGGGCAGTGCCACAAGTCGTCATCGAAAACCCGGTTATCAATTCGCCGTTCGCGGAACCGGCAATCCAATTCCGACTTCGATACGACCCGCCCCGTCTATGCGACGCGGGAGGACAAGTGCCACATCTCCCACGTCGTGGCCGATACCGACTCTCTCGACGGCACCGCCAGCCGCCCGATCGACAAGCCTTCCAGCGGTAAGATCGCGGTGAAGGTCATCAACCACTACGGCGACGAAGTGATGAAAGTGTTCGATGCATAAGGCAAGCAGCGGCTGAAAGTTTACCAGCACGCAGCGCAAGCAAGTGGGTTCCGAGACTCACTCGCTTGCGCGTCGTGCTTGTATTTTGGTGGGGGGCGGGCGTGACCCCACTGATTGATTAGCCGCGAAATCCACCATCAGTGGGCTCACGCCCACCGCTCGCCTAAACACCATGGACCAACTCAGCTCAACTGATCAACTCGGGAATCGGCTTCCCGTGATCGACGATCGGTGTTGGGCGACCGTTGAAGTCCTTGATGAACACGTTGGACGAATCAATGCCCAAGTGATGGTAGATCGTGGCCAGAAAATCTCCGGGTCCGCAACGTCGCTCGACGGCGTCTTCGCCCCGTTTGTCGGTGGCACCGATGAATTGTCCAGTCTCAAGTCCGCCGCCGGCCCAAAGGTTGGAGAAGGCTCGCGGCCAATGGTCCCGTCCGGGCTGTTTGGTGCCGGCTGGGGCGCTGGCGTCGCCGGCTCCGGTACTTGGCGAATAACTGATCTTCGGTGTGCGACCGAACTCGCCGGTGACCACGACGAGCACACGCTTGTCCAATCCGCGTTCGTAGATGTCTTCGATGAGCGCCGTTACGGCCTGGTCATAGGCGTCCGCACGGAATCGCAACGCATCAAAGACGTGGTGGTTGACCGCATGATCGTCCCAATTTTGCACGCGACCACAGAGAGGACCGTGGAGGCTGCTCGTAAGAACTTCAACGCCAGCTTCGACCAACCGCCGCGCGAGAAGCAGTTGTTGACCCCACGTGTTGCGTCCGTACCGGTCGCGCGTGCGATCATCCTCCTTGCTCAGATCGAAGGCATCCTTGGTGAGCGGGTTAGTGAGCAAGGTCATCGCTTGCGTCTCGAACTGGTCGAGCGCATCAAGTTCGCCTTGCTGATCGAAGGCACGCTCAATCGTATCGAGCTTCTGACGCAATGTCGCGCGACGCCCTAAGCGATTGATCTCGTTCTGATCCGTGAGACCGATGTTGGGCACAACGAAGCTCGGCGAGTTGGGGTCGCCGGTAACGGAGAACGGCGAGTAGGCGTCGCCCAAATAGGCGGAGCCGGTATACGAAGTGGGTGGATTCACGCCGACATAGACCGGCAGCGGATTGGCGCGCGGGCCTGCTTCCGACCGCAGGTAATTGGCAACCGACATCCAGTCGGGCAAGCGAGGCACCGGTTTGTCACGCGTGTCGGGATCACCTGAGAGCAGTTGCATCGAACCGGCGGGATGCCCACCGGCATTTTGATACATGCCGCGCAGAACGGTGAATTTGTCGGCGATCTTCGCTTGCCGAGGCAGCAGTTCCGTGAAGTGCATCCCGGCCACTTTGGTTGGAATCGTGCTGAATGGTCCACGATATTCGGTCCCCGCCTGCGGCTTGGGATCATAGGTGTCGATATGCGAGCAACCGCCCGGTTTCCAAACCATGATCACGGCGGTCTTCTCGCGCTTGCCGTCCGCGTTTTCGGCGGCGGCAGCTTCCGCTTGCAGCCGCATGATTCCCGGCAAACTTAGGCTGGCGAACCCGGCCAGGCCGAGCTGCATGAAACCACGGCGGTCGGTCGCCTCGAAGTTATTCGGCCCAGGACAGCATTCGTGCGATGAACGATTTCGTGAGTTGCTCATTTTGTCTCCGCGGGTTTGACGCGAATGGCAATGGGTTCGGAAATGATGATGTCGACAATGTCTTTGGGTTGCGCTTGGGCGGTCGCTTCTTGAAGCCGCTTGGCCGCGGCCACCAGCGCGGCTTCGGCGGCTTGTTTCCTTTCGGCGGCGGCTGGAACGGACTTCTCGACCTCCTGCGCCGCCTCGGCGGCTTCCTGCTGGGCTCGCTTGTGAGCAAACTCGGCAGCCGTCACCGCCTCTGGATTATATCGATATTTCGCCACGGCACTGCCATAGAAAGCGATCAGATATTCGCCCGGCGGCGTCTTCAACTTGGCCAAATCGAGCACCGCTTCCGACTGGTCGGCCTTTAACGACACCTCGAAGTTCGGCGTTTGATCAAAGCCCGCGCCGAACGTCCTCAGTCCCATGATGTCGCCGGAGAAATCTTCGCGTCGAACGTGCTTGAGCGGGATCTTCAAGGTCTCACCGGCCGCAACCTCCCAGACCTTGCTCTCGGTCGCGGCGATCGAGATCGCCGCAAGCTCCGATGCGCCCACCGACACCGGCACATCGGCAAGCAATCGTGGAGCCGGAATCTCACTCGACGCATCGCGAACGGGCCACGCCATGCTCGCCATTTGGCACGGGCGAATAGCCTCGGTGTCACCCATCTTCGCGCGTCCGAAGAAACGGGCGATGCGCAGCCCTCGCGGAGCGTCTTCTTTCGCCGTCAGCAGCATGATGCCGCGCGACTGGCCGGCGGGGATCTTTAAGCCCGAGGCGGTCACTCCGTCCGGCAAGTCTTCCAGCGCCAGTTCGATCTCGCCGTCAAAGCCGTCGCGCCGGACAGCGACGACTTCCAGGGCCATCGTCGATCCGCCGCGCAGCGCAATCGGTTTTGACAGAGCGGCGCGATCGCCGTTTCGCAGTTCCATGTGCAACGCCCAAGCAACCAGCGCGAAATCAGGAGCGGCTGGGCGGATGATCAAGCGATACTCGTTGCGCGGATCGTTCCGCGTGCCGCCGAACAAATCGGACAATTGCAATCGATAGACTCCATCCTCCTTGATCTCGACTTTGCCCAGGATGTCCGACGAGCCGGCGTTGTACGGCGGGCCGTCGTAGGCGTAGCCGTTGCTCGAACGTTTCATGGGACTCAGGATATCGGTGAGTTCAACAAGATCGGTCAGCTTCTCGTCCGCGCCTGCGCCGGTGACTTGCTGGACAATGATCGAAGGATCGGTCGGCCGGCCGAGTCGCTCGGAGGCCACTTCCACCCACCAGATGTCGCCCTGCTTGGCAGTGAACTCGAACGTGTCGACATCCGCGGCCGGAAAGAAACTGCCCGTGACGTCGCATGGCAGCGAGATCTTCTGAGCCTGAGCATGTGTGTTGTTTGGTTCGGCTTCCGGCGACGAGGCATCTTGCAAAAGATTGGCCGGCGGCCAGGAGAATGAGCTGACCGATCGCGTGCTCGGCATTCGTGAGACGGATGCATCGGCAGCGGCTTCCTGCACGGCCAAACGATAGAAACACTCGGCACCGCCTTGGAAAGTCAATTCATGCACTTTGATCACATACGTGCCATCATCCGGCACGGTGAAATCGAGCGCGCCGCCACGACGCTCAACAACCAAATCCTTTCCTTCGGCATCGGCGATGATCAACACGGGATTCATCTTCGAGTCGATGCCTCGCGCCGCACAATCGACGATCAGGCGTTGCCCTTTCGTCGCCTTGAAGGAATAGTGATTCACGGCCCGCACCGGCAAGGTCGCATTGCAAATAGAGTTTACGTTCAGCGGCATCGCCGACGCGACCGTCGTGCTCGGCTGATCATGCATCACTTCCGGCAACGTGCCGACGGTGAAGGCCCGCGAAGACGAAATGCCAAGCCGCGACATGACTCTCGCTTCGTGAATGCCGAGAGGACAATCGCTCTTAATGTTCACGATGAACTTGTTTGGTTCCGGTTTCCCGTCGTCGGCGAGCTTTGGCGTGGCGGTGATGGCGGGATGGGAGAACAGCAGATCGTCGATGTCTTCGATTGCCTCGCCGGTGATGACGACTTCGACCTCCGTGCCTGCTTGCCCACCCATCGGCATCGTGGTCAACAATCGCGGAGCCGGCAGGCAGACGGATTGTGCCGACACGGTTGATGCGACGCATAGAGACGCGATCGTCAGTGCCACGAAGCATTTCAGCGAGGTCATCGCAAAGATCGAGATCGAATGTACGATGGCCTTCCAAGGCCGTCGGTTTCGGATCTCGACGGCCTTGGAAGGCCATCGTATTTGTGTTCGAAGCAAGGTCATCTCCAATTCACGCACTAGTGATTGAACAGAAACTCTTTGGTATTGGTCAGTGCCCAGACGAGATCTTGGAAGTTCTCGCTAGCCGCTTTCGTCTTGTCGACCGGCTTGCCATCGGCAGCGGTGCGTTCTTCGGCCAGGTAATCGAGGGCCGTTTGCAACTCGCCGGCACGCGGCTCGCGAGCAAACGCCGCCATATAAAGCTCACTGATCTTCTCGGCAGCAGGCTTCTCTTCTTTCGCCAGCCGATCGGCTCGGCCATTGCTCGTCGCCAGCTTTGCTTTGATGTCCGCGGCATTGAGCAGGTGCAGGCTCTGTGCAAGGCTGGCCGATTGCACACGTTCACACTCGCACACGCTCGTGCTGTCCGGTCGACCGAACACACGCAGGAAAGGCGACGAATTGTTGTAGCTGTTGTCCGGCAGAGCGACGGCTCGCGTGCCGGCCGGCAGATTCGCAAAGGACGTGCTGGCACCGGTCAATTGGTCGAAGGCGTCGAGCAACACTTCGGCCTGGAGACGCTTGGGATAGTACCGCGAATAGTTCTGGCGATCCGCGAGATTATGTTCGTTCGGGACCGCACTCAATTGGTAGGCGTGCGAATTGGTGATCACTCGTACCAAGTCCTTCAAATCGAAGCCGCTCTTGCGGAAATGATCCTCGAGCGCCGCAAGCAGTTCCGGATTCGTCGGCGGATTCGTATCGCGGATGTCATCTTCGGGATCGATCAATCCGCGTTTGAAGAAGTGTTTCCAATAGCGGTTCACCAGGGCCTTGGCAAAGAACGGATTCGCGTCGCCACTCATCCAATCCGCCAGACGCAAGCGTGGATCTTCCGCCGGAGGAATCTCGCCGACGTCATCTCCCAGTGCCGCCGGTCTCACGGTCAGGCCTGTCTTGACGTTCTTCGCACCGGCCACGCCGCGCTGATGAAAGATCAGGTCTTCGCCGCGGGTGTCGGTCGGTTTACGTCCCACTTGGCTGAAGAAGGCGGACAGTCCGTAGTAGTCGTCCTGGCTCCAACGTTCGAACGGATGGTGATGGCATTGAGCGCATTGCATCCGCACACCGAGGAACAACTGGGCCACATCTTCGATCTGTTCCTTGGGTTCTTTCACGCGCTTATACCAAGCCACGGGCGGATTCGCGATCACGGTGCCGGTCGCCGCGAGAAGCTCGCGAACGAGCTGGTCGTAAGGTTTATTCGCCAACAGGCTGTCCCGAATCCACGAGTGGAATGCGAAGTTGGACGTAATATCGCTAGAGTCGTCGCGGCGGTTCTTCAGCAGCGAGGTCCACTTGTTGGCGAAATAGTCGGCATAGTCAGGACTCCGCAACAACAATTCGATCACCTGGTCACGCTTGTCGGGATCGGTACTCGCCAGAAACTCGCGCGCTTCGGTCTCGGTTGGCAAGCGCCCGCCGATATCGAGCGACACGCGGCGGAGGAAAGTCGCGTCGTCACAAACGGGTGACGGCGGAACGCCAAGCTCTTTCAGATTCGCAAAGACCAACTCGTCGACAAAGTTCCGCGATTCGGGCAAGCTCTCGACCGGGGCTCCGAGCGGCACGGAGGCATTGTAGACAGCGACCCTGCCTTGATAGCGCAGCATCACGGCGACTTTGCCGGGAATGTCAAGCACCGTCACCAGCCCGGTCTTGGTCACTTCCGCCATCGCGTTGTCGTTGCACTCGTACAGCGCCAGGGCGGTAATGTCGCGGACGCTGCCGTCGGAGTAGTGTGCCACGGATTTGAGCTGTTGTTTACCGTGCGGCTTCACGGCACCGCGCGCGGGTTCGACACCGATCGAGACCAATTCCGGATCACCTTCGACGGCATTGGGCGTCCCCTGTTGAATCCAGCCGCGAAGCAGCGAGTAACTCTCCGAACTCGCGTCGAGTCGAACACCGCCACCGTGCGGAACTTGTCCCGTCGCTTTCATCAACAACAAGCTTCGGTCCGGGTCGGCCGGAAACAGTCGTCGCCCGCGCCCTTCCAGCACGAGATGCTCGTAGTCTTCCTGTGGTTCAAAACCAAGCAGGGAAAGCTGGAAGCCATTCTGTCCACCGCCGGCCTTCGCGTGACAAACCCCCGCGTTGCACCCGGCTTTCGTGAGCACGGGCACGATATCATTGACAAAGCTCACCGAACGCTCGGGCTCCGCGGCAACGGCGGGCAACGCGAACGCAAGTGTCGCCAAGAAAAGGCAAACGATGCGTCGAAGCGCCGGTCGTTGCAAACGATGGATATCGCGAGAGGTCATGTCTTCGCAGCGTGAGGGACAGGCGGTGGGATGGATGACCAAAAGTCAGGCGGGAGCGCCCTTGCGGGCACTCTCATATACTACTGAAACCAACATGCCCCGTCCACGTTGGATCGAGCGATGGCGGTGGCCCGGTTTGGGGATCTCTCGAGCGATCCAAAGAAGCCGGTGTGAGGGTTTTCCGGAGCCCCGTCACTTTGTCGTGGTGGCTTCCAGCCTCCACGTGATTTCACGGGGATTAGTGGCGGCTGGAAGCCACTACTACGACCGATCGGGCGGCGGTCTGCCAGCGTAAGACATTTGGTCACTGAACGCGGCGAGCGGTAACAGGTGATCCGTTCATTCGTTGGTCGGAGACTGCGGGGCGGGGTCCGGGACGGGCTCCGGGAAGATGATTGGCAGGATGATCTGTTGGGATAAGTATCCGTCCGAGTTCGGGCGGATCTTTGGTGGATCGGCCCCATCCGTTGCGCGACCGCCTTCTGCTTCCGTCAGATAGTCGAGTTGCAATTCGGTGCCGCGCCCGTCGCCGTTGTCGTCGAGTTGGGCGTGCTCGGTGGCGAGCAGCATTTCGGCGGAGTAACGGCGTGCAACATTCTGCGTCACGTTGATGTAAAGATCGAACAAGCTGATCTTGCCGTCGCCATCGACGTCGAACTTCTCCTTCGCGGGCGGGTCGGCAAACGTCTCGGCCAAGGCCGCGTGGAAGAGTGTTTCGTTGACTTCGCGGTCCGCTTCCGTGGCCGTCACGATGATGCGTCCCTTCGCGGACAACGGACGAGTAAAAAAACCGCTGACTGGGGTTGTGATGACGAAGACTTGTTGCGCTGCTGGAATGTCTTGGAAGAGTTTCGCGAAATCGTCTTCGTGGAGGTCCGCTTCGCCTTCGCCTGCTCCTGGGAGATTCAGATACGAATTCCGCCCGTCGTAGTGAGCGTGACCCAACACGAACACCCACAGCGCGTCGGTTGGTTGAAGTTCCTTGCGTAAGCCCTCAACAGCCGCGGCAAGCTCGCTACGAGTGGCTTTGCCGTTCGCCGCGGAGACGGCTGGCCCATCTTCATCCGTGGGTTCCGCACCAAACTGGATGTGGACGTTGCTGGCGGGGAAGTCGAGGCGCTGGGTCAGCGACTGGTGGAGGCTTTCGATCGTTGCGGAGAACAGCGCGTGATGTTCTTCGTCGCCGGGGATGCCACAGATGATCAACGCCCACTTCGCTCCCGATTGGTTTGCCGAGGTGTCGGTCGACGGCGGCGCGTCTTGCGAATGCCCACCGACATGACAAACACAAACGAACACGGTAGCGAAAAGACCGACACAAAGTTTGCGAACAGTAGACATCGAGTTAACACCTTGGTTGCGGCTTATTGACGAAGACATAGCGATTTGCGTGGCCTGCAAGGCCAGAACCTATCAGCCCAGGGCAGAGCGGAGCGCCGCCCTGGGTAAGGATGGGAAAAACACACCAGCCCTGAAAGGGCGAAACAACCCGCGATGCTTTGGTTGTCCATACTGTTTCGCCCTTTCAGGGCTCTCAACTCATGTTGTTCCGCCACCCAGGGCGGCGTCAAACGCTCGCACAACTCGCGTTTGACTTGCTCTGGGCTGGTATCTTTGAGCCCTTCACCCGGCTTATTCATCAGCCGCCTGGCGCTAGCCTGCGGTTCTCGCGAACTTCGAGAGAACCGCACGCTATCGCGGGGCGGCTGATTTGCGCGGTGTTTTGGGCAAGATAGCCGTAACCCTTTTACAGACGTATGTTTTGAAGAATACTCACCGGTTCATGAATAATCCGGGTTCAGGTTCTCGAGTATGCGCCCAGCAGATCCTTCGGCCAATTAGCAAACCAGAATCTCCGTCGTGATAGCTGCTCATTCGTTATCCTTGCCGACCGCCTCCACATCGGATAGGCGGGTCAGACGGAACTGACCATCAATCCAGTGCGGATCTCTGTTGCTTCGCTGAGGAATTCTGCCGACTTGCCAGATCTCCTGCCCATCCAGTTCAGCGCGAAGAGCATAGTCTGAGAACGCGGCAAACCCGCATTGCCATTGGTAGTCTTTTTTGTTGTCCTCTTTGCGGGCCTCCAGCAACAGAATGATTTCCGGATCCGTGCCTTGGCAAAAGAGAAACACCGCGCCATCCAAAGTAGTGGGGGATCGCTTCTGATCGTTTCGGTAGACCGGATTGGAAATCAGCCGTAATTGCCAATTCTTACCTTCAACTTCGGTGCTAGTCGCCTGGAAGCGGCGCGCGAGCGAGCGCATCTGGATCAGACGCTGTGCGGGAGTCTCGGCGGGTGAAGGAGCATCGGCAATCGAGCGCCACTGAATCCCCTTTTGATTTGGTGCCCAAGTAGTTTTCTGTTCCCAACGCGCGGTGAACGGCTGGTCACTGAGCGAATGCATTTCGTGCGCTACCCAACGTGCTCCCTCACCCGCCGAGTACGCGAACACGGTCCCAATCACCGCGGGGCGGCCTCCAACATCCAACCACAAATAGACCGCTCCAATGTCGTCGCCGCGCACCGGCTGACTGTGTCGGAAGATGGGATTGGGTAGGAGTTTGAACGGCGCGTCAGGTTGGCTCTGTGGCGCGATATGATAAGCCTTCGCATGGTCCAGACTTACTTTCAACCAAGCATCGACGAGCCCTTTATCTTCAACACGATTATTGTCAGCTTGGCCCACGACTAGCAGCAGCGAGACAAACAGCGCATGCATCTTCCGCTCCTTCGCGAAATTGAAGAATCGCGTCAATTCGCATTAACGCTTCGATTACTAAAGGGCGTTGACCTCATCCAACGTGATGATTTCGTCTGCGTCTGCATCTAGATTGCGGAAGGTGTCGCGCGGTCCTTGAAACTCATTCCAGGCCAGTCTGCCGTCGCGATTGCGATCCATGCGCTGGAACCACACCGGGGTTGTAACCGACGGCTGCTCGCCGTTGGCGGCCGCGAGCAACATCGCTTGGGCATCCGCCGCGAAGGCGGCCGCCGAAACTGTATCTTTGCTGATCGTCGCCGAAGCATCGGCCACGCCAGAACGGAGATCCCAAGTTGTCGTTCGTCCGTTCCATTGGGCGGTGATCAACTGGTTAACGCCAAACGCGACTGCTCCGATCGGCGATGGCGCGGCGAACTGTTGCTTCATCGTGCCGCCGCGCAGATCCCAGAGTACGACGGTTCCTTCGTCGGACGTCAGCCAGTCGCCGCTAGCAATCGCCAACAGGCGGCCGTCGGGAGAGAATCGAACGCAGTTGATCGCGCTCGATTGAATCGGAACTCGGCTCGGGACTTCTCTTTCGTAATCGATATCCCACAACTTCACGGCACCGTCGCGGCTGCCGGAGACCACGTATTGACCGTCAAGCGAAATGGCGACGGAACCCACGGCGGATTTGTGTCCCGTAAAAGTCGCCACCGGCTCGCCACTCGCACAGTCGAACAAATAGACCGCTGAGTCTGAACTGCCTGCCGCGAGCAGATCACGGTGCGGTGCAAAGGCAATCGACGAGATTCCATACTCCGAGAGATCGAACGAGCGTCGATTGAACGTGTCAACTAATACCAGCCCGCCGTCGGTCTTGGCCACGGCTTGAAACCGACCGTCGGGTGAATTCACGATCGCCCAAGCGGCAATCTCCGCGGTCGATGCACCGATCGATCCGTCCCCTGGAGTGTCAACCGCTTGTTGCGCGGATACGGCACCAGACGTACTGATTTGGACGTCTGGCGCCTCGACGGGATCGGCCGCTTCGGTCAGCGTCGATAACGTCGAGTCCTTCCAAGCATCCAAGTCAAGCGCCTCCAGGGCTGCGTCCGCGCGGCGGATGCCTCCTTCAAAAACCTGCGGGCCGAGCGGCAAGAGGACTGCTGCCGCAGCTAACACGGCCAGCCGAGTCGTCCCGGACATTGACTTTGGGGCGACGCCCGACATGATCAAACGAATTCGCTCCCGCAAGAAAGGCGCTTGCCCAAGCCCACTGGCAACGGGCGCGACGCGCGGACGATCTCCGGACAGAAAGTCGATCGTGTCGAGCAACGCTTCGGCGTAGCGGCGCGGTTGGCCAGGGAACTGCCCCACAACCCAAGCATCGCAGCAGTGTTCTTCGGCGACCTCGATCTCGCGCCGGGCGATCCAGACCGCCGGATGCCACCAAAACAAGCCCGTAATCAAAAACTCCAGCAAACGCACCCAATGATCGCCGCGACGATAATGAGCCAGTTCGTGAGTCAACAGCGTCGCGCGTGCTTCGTCGTCAACGCGATCGAGCAAATCCGCGGGAAAGATCACTCGTGCCCACCAACCCACCGCCCACAAGAACGGCGACACCGTGGCATTGAGAACCCAGATCCGCGGGGCGCGTCGGGCACCAATCATCGAGGCGAGCCGCTTCGCCTGTTGTTGTATATCTTCGCTGGCCAGCTGCGCTGTGGACGTGAGCCGCATAAAGAAGGCGATCCGCCAACCCTGAACGGCAAACCACGCACTCGTCCCGCTCGCCCACACCCAGAGCAGCACCGGAACCGTGATTGCGATCCAACGTCGCAGCATCACCGATGGCATGACGCCCGCCACTAGGTCACTCGGCTTGCTATCGATGGCCGCAGGCATGGCTGCCGCGCGTCGCTGGTCGCTGATCACCGCAGGAGAACCATGAGGATCGACGGGGTTCGAGTAAACAACCACAGGCGTTGTCCGCTTGTTGAGCAACACCGAATCGTCCTGAAACGCCGCGACTTCGGTAACGCGGTCGTTCACCTCCGCCAGAGAAGCCAGCCGTTCCAATCGCAGGCCAACCGGAATCTCGACGATCGGCGGAGTGACGAGTTTCAACAGGACGAGAACCCACAACGCGTGGATTACCGCCGGACGCCGCAGCCAACGGCTGATGAGCAAGACGACCAGCGCCAACGCGCCGGCGGTGATTGCATTCAAGATGCCGATTTCTACGACCGAGTACATGATTCGTTCCTCGCTTTGCCACGAACGGGCACCGATGGGAGGTCAGTGAGGGAAACACTTGACGCGACATATTCCCCGCCGCGTCGCGGTTAAACAACGCCTATGATGAGCCTTTCCGTTTCGCCTCCTTGTCTAGATTGTCGAGCAATCCGCGAAGTGACTCTCGGTCTCGCGCGGACAGCTTGTCGGATTTCACGAGCGTGGTGAGCAAAGGCTGCAAGGAGCCATCGCACAATTGGTCGGCGGTCGACTGCAGTCTGCGACCGATCAACTCGTCGCGGCCAACGGTTGCTTCGAACATGTGCGGCCACACTTCGCGATTGCGCACAATATAGTTCTTGCGCCCGAGCCGCTCGAGGAGTTTCTGTACCGTCGCGTACTCCGAGCCGCCTCCGCGGGGATACAATTCGTCGGTCAATTGCCGAACCGTCACCGCTCCCTGGTCCCACATTTGTTGCAAGACCGCCAACTCGGCTTCCGTCACATCTTGTGGCGTTCGTGACATGTTTTCATTCGTCTCAAAGAGGTTCGAGGATTCCTAGCCAGCAGGATAAAGACATTTTGTCTGAAAATCAAGCCTCAACGATTACTGGTTTCGACTTTTGGGGCCGATCCGCTCTCGGCAGCCGTAAAAAACAGCCAGTACGGATCCGATGGCTGGCCGACGACACCAGGCGCGCGAGGCAGTTTCCAGACATCCGCGCCTTCCAGCGTCACGTGCATCTCGGCGCTCCCCGAGGGCGCGAAACCTCGATACCACTTTGCCTCTCCGCCGCTTCCGACACGTGCTTCAACAAACATCAAGACTTCGGGGTTCGTACCGTGAGCGAACAGGAATACGGCTCCATCCAACAGGCCAGCGTTCACGTCGTTGTAGCGATGCACCGGACTGACCATCAACCGCAACTCGTAACGCGAATTGTCTGGATCCCAGAATTGGTGCGCCCGGAGCCGGAGAGCAAGGGCCTTCATTTGCGCCAGCCGAGCGGCCGCGCGGCGAGACGGCGGGGGTGCGTCGACAATCTCCTGCAACTCTAGTTGAGGTTTGCCCGGAGCCCAGCGTCCGGTGTCGGTGTCTGCCGTCACCAACGGTGTCGACGTCAAGCTGATGGCATGTACCCACTGAACTTTATCGCCGACGCCGCGGTAGATTTCCGACATCACCAACGGACGGCCACGCTTGCCCCAGGCCCACAACGAACCGTCTTCATTCCCGCGCGTGGGTTCGCCGAAACGTAACAGCGGATTCTCAATCAATTCGACCGCCGATCCGTCTGCGGCCAACGCGACGCGAATCGCCCTCGCGTGTTCAAGGGCCTCCGCTCGCACTTGCTCCAAACTTCGCGTTTGCTCGCTCGGTTGCGGTGCATCCGTGCCCCGGGCATCTTGTCCTTTACAACATCGTTGCATCCCCGCCAAGGCGAGCATGATCGAAAGTACAATCGAATGCAGCTTCATGTCGTGTCCTTTCAAACGATGTCAAACTCGCGCATCGTGCCGTGAGTCATCGAAACTGTCTCGGCGGCTTTGGACCACCCGGCTTACTGAACGCCGAAGTTCTCCATGTAAGGATCATTCAGTGAACGCGGTTGGTGCCAGTACCCTTCCGCCTCCCAAAGGATCTTGTCATCGAGCCGCACCTTCATCCAGATCGCCGACATCCGTGCGATCGAGTAGGACCATTTCGCCATGCCTTCGGCTGTATCACGCGTCAATTCCAATTGAACCAGCACTTCCGGATCGTTGGCGACCGCCAATGAAAAAATCGCTCCGTCGATCACGCCTTCGTCTGCACTCGCATAACGGTAAATCGGCTGGGGCATCAGTCTCAACTCCGTCCATCCTTCGGCCGGCCAGGCCCCGATCTCGGCGGAGAAGCGGCCAGCGATCTTCCGCATTTGAGCCAATCGCAATGGAGAGTTTTGGCTCGCTTCAGTTGCATCTTCGATCGGCTGGCTGATCAGAACTCCACGGGCCGGCGACCAGACGACCTTGCCATCACGAACGCATTGGAGTGGTTCAGCGGTAAGCGATGTGAAGTCGTGACCGTACTGCTGTTTATCGCGGATCCAAATCGCGGCGGCGGCGATAGGCCGTTGACCCGCCAGCCACAGGAACACACCGCCATCACTCGACGAAGAGCGCACGGGGTTGCTGAACCGAAGTACCGGTGATGCGGTCAGCGGCAGGGTTTTGTCAGGCTCGGCGCGGAACGACAACTTTAACTCGCCGAGCGTGCGCTTCATGAACTCGAGACGCAACTCCTTGGTCTGAAACGCTTCCTGTCCGTTCGCGCCGGAAGATGAGAATAACCCCAAGCCGAGAAGGAACATCGCGATTAGCGGCTTCGAGCTGAACGTCTTGGACAACGCGAGCGCGGTCATTTCATCGGACTCCAGAGCCTTCTGATGCCATCAATTTGGAGATTGAACGATACCACATTTCGATGGCGAACTAAAGACAGTGCGTCTTAATTGTTCGATTTCGGAGCCCACCAGGGCATGAGAAGCACTCGAATGTCGTCGACTCCCCAAATCAGCTCGCCAGTCGTTTCAAAACACGTTCGGTGTGGGTGTTTCAGGGGCTCGGCAGTTTAAGGAGGCGACCCGGAGATGAAGTACGCGGTTACTCGATTCGGGGCGGGACAAACGGGACAGGTCCAATAGTCGCTTTAATTAGACCTGTCCCGTTTTACCACCCCGTCTTGGGCGTTGGTAGTTGCTGAGCAACGACTCGGCTCAGTGCTTGAAGGACGTTCTGACGCGTGGTCGGTGACAGGACTGTCCAGAGTTGCGCCAGTTCCACACACGTTCCCTCCGCCGACAAGCGCGGGGGGGCACTCGGTCTTCCGTGACGTTGAACATTGCTCTCCTCCTGGGGCAAATTCGCGACGCTGCCGGCACCAGTGTGCTAGCTTCAAAAGCGCCTCAGCACACACCATAGGCCGATCGGCCTCACCGAGACAATCTGTATCATGGGGTGTATTGTCCCTGGGACATCCCAAGTTCCTGGGCAACCCCCATTGTCCGTTTGCTCATGTTCTTCGACTCCGGCGAGCCGGTTTGCTCCAGACCTAGTTTCGCAGCAACCGCATGGCCCCCGCTAAGGGAACGACAGAGGCTCTCGCAAAGACAAGACTTTCGAAGCTCAATCACATGGCTTTCGGATTCGCTATCTACGCTTCGTCACGTTCGTTACCTTACGCAACGCAAGACTCGCTTCCGGCCGTTGGTCAAACGCTACCGGACGGGCTTTCCACCCGCAGGGTCACAATCGAAGGTTTCAAATTCACTTCATGTCAATCTTCCTCCTCCGCCAAGTTTCTTGGCGCAATCCCCGTTTCCTCCTCCGTTAAGCGTTGCGGCGGCTTGCCAGGTGCTCAACGCCTTTCGGCATCAACGAAGGATTCACAAATGTTCCCGCTGTACATTGCCAATCGTCATAATGTGCTCAACGCCTTTCGGCATCAACGAAGGATTCACAGACTGGGCGAAAGCCGATCAGCGGCGATGGCGAGGTGCTCAACGCCTTTCGGCATCAACGAAGGATTCACGGCCCGTAGCTTCTTTCGATTTCAAACGTGACACGATATTGTGCTCAACGCCTTTCGGCATCAACGAAGGATTCACAGAACTATGGCTGACAAAGCAATCACAGTCGCTAAGTGCTCAACGCCTTTCGGCATCAACGAAGGATTCACTTCTTCTGTCGGCGTTACTTTCGCATGTTCGCAAAAGTGCTCAACGCCTTTCGGCATCAACGAAGGATTCACTTTCGTATCCCGGCAAAAACTCGCCGAACTCTCGAAGGTGCTCAACGCCTTTCGGCATCAACGAAGGATTCACGATCCGCGATACAAGGCGACAGGCTCAGTTCTATGGGCCGAGTGCTCAACGCCTTTCGGCATCAACGAAGGATTCACGGGTCGTCATCTTCCGGCGTTTCGTATTCGTCG
>JAQBZB010000201.1 GCA_027622275.1 Planctomycetota bacterium
GGCTCCTGCCGAGCCATGCGGGGAAAGGCTCGGCGGGAGCCTCGCCCTCCCAATTCGCCCTTCCGGGAATTAGTTTGTCCAGAGTTTCTTACGAGTCGCATGGGCTCAGTATATCCACCCGTTTCGGGCCTTGCTGTAACCCATGTTTGAAATTAGCTGGCGTGCCGTCGGTGCTGAGTGGTGGACAAGGTCGAGTGATGACAAGGTCGAGTTGTTCCGGCGTGTCGGTTTCGTTATGACCAACGCTTGGTAAGATGTGCGCTGCCGCGAGGTGCGAGACGAGCTTGTTTGTTACAGGATCCAATCTTGAACTAGTCTCGCACCGCTGGCTGACGAATTCGGACGGAAAGCCTTTTGAGAGCAGATATCTTCATGACAACGGCAGTTACACAGACAAGCGTGCGAGTCGGGATCGCGAGTTGCATTCTGACGTTGGTGTCGTCAGCGGCCCTGCGCGCGGAAGCAACAGACGGCGGCGCGGTGACGATTCATGCGGATTTCGCCGGCGGCAATGTTGCGGTGATGAAAAACGAAGGCAGCTCCGTGCATGTTGCACCCGATCCGCGCGGTGACAACCCGTGGTTCTATTGGTACTTCGAGGCGAGAGCATCCAAGCCGGGCCGAGTCAACTTTGTGTTCCCTGAAAAAGTGGCTGGCTTCAAAGACGGAGCGATCGGTTTCCAAGGGCCCGCGATCAGCATGGACCGGGGCGAAACCTGGAAGTGGATGGGGACGGAAAACGTCGACGGCAGCTCGTTCCTGTTCGACTTTGCAAAGACGAATGAACAAGTGCGATTCGCGGTGACCATTCCGTACGTGCAACAGGAGCTTGGCGAGTTCCTCAAGAAGAATGCCGACAACGCGCACCTCAAGACGAGTGTGCTGACGAAGAGCCAGCACGGTCGTGATGTCGAACTGCTGCAGATCGGCTCGCCGGGACCGGAAGTCAAGGCCGTTTTGGTGACGGCCCGGCACCACGCGGCCGAGACGATCGCGAGCTACGTGCTGGAAGGATTTCTGCAAGAGGCGATGTCAGATCGTCCCGCGGGCGAGGAGTTCCGCAAAAGGTATGTGCTCTACGCGGTGCCGTTGGTTGATAAGGACGGCGTGGAAGAAGGGGATCAAGGTAAGAACCGCAAGCCGCACGACCACAATCGCGACTACGGCGACAAAAGCATCTACCCCGAGATTCAGGCGATCAAAGAACTCGATGAAGTCCGAAACTTTCAGTTCGCTTTGGACTTTCATTGCCCGACGCTGGTGATGCCAGACCATCAGGTCATGTACTTCGTCGGAGCCAAGGTACATCCCAAGTACAACTTCGAAAACGTCTCCGAATTTGCGGGCTGGATTAAGAAAGGGCTGCCCAAGAACGCTCCCTATGGACCACTGGTCTGGCTCAAAGACGAGACCGATTCGTCGCCGAAGAACTCGCGTTACTTTGGATTCAAAGACGGCGCGATCATGGCGGCGACCCTGGAGATCCCCTTCGCCCCGCCAGGAAAAGCGACCGATCCGGCGAGTTGTCGCGAGTACGGCGAGGTGATGTTGCAAGCCTGGATCAACACGCACTTTCGGGCGGCCGAGGCAACGGAAGAGTAATCGATCCTACGAGCCAACCTAGTTCCTGGGGAACCGACGGCCACGGAAAGTCATCGTACCTGGTGTTTCTCGAAGCCGTATCTTGAAGCGGTCAGGCGAGGGTCATCACGGTGCGCACCAGCCTTCTTGTGGTTCTTCGTAGATTTGCGGCTTGGTGCTGCCTTGTAAACCAGTAATGGCGGATTCGGCTGCCTCGACCGCGGCGGCGTCGCTCAAATAGGCCAGTTCAAAATCGAAGCCGAAGGAACCTGCGGGGCCTAGTTTCACGACGCGACCTTGTTCGCCTTCGTAGGTTCTTGGATTGGGGAAGTTGGTACCGGGCTCGATGCCGGTTACATAGCCGTCGGCGAGTGAAGTCGTGTTCTTCCAGACGGTGAAACAAGGCAATTGCTGCTTGTTGAACTTTAGCAACGCGCCCTGCGTGCCGTGAGCATTCTTTAGCATCGCCTGCGTCTTGCCGTCGGCGCCTGCGAGGAGTTCGAAGAAGTAGACCTGCTCCTCAAACCCAGGTTGCGGTGCTTCGTAGCTCGCCCAATTGCCGATGCCTTCGGCCGCGTGGGCATTGCGCGGAACGAGTGTCTTAATCGGCGCGACAAGCTTCGAACCTGCATCCAAGAGCGGGTCGCCGAAGTTGACGTGGTACAACATCTGCATTTCGGCGGGACTCTGTGACAGGTTTTCGATCTCGTCGTGCATCCGGAAACCCTTCTCTCCGGCCCGCGTCTTAATCGTGGTGGTCATGCGGAGCTTGAGGAAGTGGAAGCGTATTTCCTCGACGACTCCCACGACGGTGATCTCTTGCGAATCGGCATCGATTGTCACGTTGACCAGCTGCGCCGGCTTGTTGCCGATGCGGCCGTGCAGTGGATAGAGCAGCGTCCCATTCTCTGCAAACTCCGGCGCGCCGTTGCTCTCCAGCCCGCAACGCACCAGCAGTTCGTCGAAGCCGTCCAGCCAGCCGAGGCCGCTTGGTTCACCAACGTCAACGAATGCCGGGTGGACCGGTCCGCGAACCGGCGATTTCCAACCGAGCCGCTGCCCGCTGAACGTCATGTCCCAAATACTCATTCCGCGTGTGGGGAGAAGGCGAATCTGCAGGTCGCCGTTGGTGACCGTTAACATTTCGACGCCATCGGAAAGTCCGCCGTGAAAGACTTCACGAGTCACCCCGAGACCGTCGGCACCGGCAACCGACAGGTGTTGGTTTGGCTTGACGATTTCCGCGCCAGTTCCCGCATGAATCACCGTCCACGTCTTTGCTGCCATCGATTCGATCCTTCTCAAAGAAAATAGGGGGGCCGGGACGTCTCGCCCGACAGGCCTATTGATACGCGATCAGTTGAAGCAAACATCGGATGAGTAAGAAGATAAGGTCCGTGGCGGAAGATTTCCACTATGGGACGATTCGCCGCAGGGCACTTGATTGTTTCAAGTTGCGCAAGAAGTAGCATGGCCTCGTAGGCCGTGTCGGCTGGGGAGCGCCTGCAAAACACACGGCCTGCGAGGCCATGCTACTCGGCTACGGGAGACGTGCAGCGTCGACTTCCGCGACGGCTTCCGCGGTGCGGCGGTTGATTTCGCGGGTGAGTTCTTCGCTGATGGTGCGGATCTCTTCGCTCAACTGGAAGTTCGTTCGATACAACCGGCTCAGTTCGGCTTTCGTCTCGTTGAACACGACTTGAAGCTTATCGCGATAGGCCGTGATCTCTTTTTGCTCGTACTTGAACTTATCGAGATCCTGCTCCAGCTTTGCCTTCTCGTCCCTGCGATAAGTAATCAAGGTAACCGTGCGTGCGTTCGTCGCCGTTTGCTCGGCGATGTTACGCTCGATGCCCTCGATGTCCTGGCCGATCTGGACCATTTGAAGATGCGTCGAGCGGAATTGGTATTCGTAATCGTTTAGCGAACGAACGTAAATCGGCTCGATGCGCTCACAAACACCACGACTGATCAGTTCGTCGGCACCACCTTGCGGGAAGACGCCGATCGCACCCTTCTTGAACTTCGCGACGTCGCCGCGCTGTAAAAGCGGGATCTCGGCGCGACCGCGATCGAACCAGTCCTGGCTTCCCTCGACGCCGCCCAGCGTCGCATCACTATCGACGGCTTCCGTGTGATCTACCACGAATTGCACCTTCACCCACGTCTTGTCCGGCGGGTCGGTCGCCACGGATCGCTTGCCATCGCGCAAATAGGAGTCGAGCACGCCCGGTGGCAGCAACTTGCCGAGGAAGTCGGGGTCCATGTTGCCGAAGATCGGTGCGACATCGGCGTTCTCGTTCAAGTTCGAGGTCGCAACAGGGTCTGTCGAGAATAAGTTATGCCCGTCGATGGGCATGGTTTCGTACAGTGTCCAAGTTTGGCCGCCTGCCTGGAGTCGTTGTCGTTGCGGATCGTCGAGTGGCAAGGTCGGGCGCACGGTGACCGAGGTGCTGGTGACGGCAACCGCCGAGAACTCGCCAAGGTAATACTGGGGAATCTTCGTTCCGGGGGGAAGGCCAATTTCCGGTGGTGCCTCGGCTTCGGTAAACGCGTACAGAATCATCTTGTCTTCGATTTGATTGTCCAATGTGGCGGGGTCAGCCGTCCCCGGTGGAACTGTGCTGACCGACACCGAGCCATCGCCTTGGGGTGCCCCTTGCGGAGTACACTCGCGCCAGACGCGTCCGCGGTCGAATACCGTCCGCGCGAACGTTGCGTTCTGTGTCCGGATCGATGGTTTCGTTTGGACAACCTCGGATCGATCACCGTACATCAGCGTCTCGTGTTCGGCTTCCGCTTTTTCCATTTCCAGCCGGTTCTTCCGCTCGATGGATAGCCACGCGGCGCGCGTCTTGTAGGACATCGCGACATAGCAGCAGAAGGCGATCGACGCGCCAAACACGAAGAATGTGCAAACGACATGGAACCAGCGCCAAGTCTTCGTGAACATGTACGTCAGGAAGAGGAAGAAGAGAACCAGTAAGGCACCGAGGGCCTGATAGATGACCGGGTTGTCCATGAATCAAATCAGCCGCTTCGTGTAAGTGGAGCGATCGGTTCGGTGCTTCTAGTAGCCACGGTCGCCAGACCTTGGGATTCCCGGCAAAACCACGCTCTGGCGAGCGTGGCTACATTACATTTAATTCTGCCGTTCGCCTTAGAGCCACCAGGCTACCGTTCGATGATAAACTGGGAAGTTTAGGGTGTCAACTCAAGGGCGATCTGGCAACGGGGCGCAACCTGTCTGAGGGACAGACCTTGCAGCCATCCGCCTGATACAACCGCTACAAGCGCCATAATCGCTCAAGTCGTTAGCGGTTATTCCCCGAAGTTAATGAAGAGACGATGTTCTAGCGTCTGGATTGGGAAGGTCTGCGACTGTCACGCTGCCTGCCAAGCCGACGCCTGCTGGAGCCAGAGGGGAATCATTGATGCCACGATTGCCGAGCGGGATCCGTGCCAACATCACGGCGTTCCTTATCGCGGGAGTTCCGTTCTTGGCCGGCTGTCATCGCGGCTACTACCGCGAGCAGGCGGACGCCGACGCCTATGCGATCGTCTACGAGAAGTCGCTGAATCCGCACTGGGAACTGCCCCGTCAAACGATTGAAATCGACCCCCGATCTCGCATGTTCGACCCGTTCGATCGGGATCGACCGCCGATGCCGCCCGATGATCCAACGGCGCACGAGTTGATGCACTACGTGGATCAAAAGAAGGGCTACCCCCGTTGGCACGCCAACGGCGATGTCGACACTGTCCAGAATCCTGACTGGATGGCGCTCTTGCCGCTGGACGAAAACGGCGTCTTGAATCTCACGGCGGAGCAAGCGTATCAGCTGGCATTAATTCACTCGCGCGACTATCAGCAGCAATTCGAGACGCTTTATCTCTCGGCTCTTGACGTCAGTGCCGAGCGTTTTCGATTCGACACGCAGTTCTTCGGCGGCTATCAGACAAACGCCAGCTTAACGAACCCCAGTGGCCTGCTTAACGCGAGCACCTTCACCACCGAGACGGGACGGAGTGGTCTTCCGGCGGGCGGTGTGGGAATCGGGCGCGGGCCGAGTTCGCTGGTGGCTCGTCGCAGCTTTGCGACAGGTGCTGACTTGGTTGTGGGAATGGCCAACTCATTGGTTTGGAACTTTGATGGAAGCGATACCTTTACGCCAACCACGTTGCTGAACGTAGGCTTCATTCAGCCGCTGCTTCGCCGCGCGGGTCGCGATCGCATCCTCGAACAATTGACGCTCTCCGAGCGAACCGTTCTTGCCAATGTTCGGCAAATGGACCGCTTCCGTCGCGCGTATTATGTGGAAATCATGACAGGCCGTGACTCGGGCTCTGGGGCGTCGCGCCGTGGTGGCGTGTTTGGATCGGGGCTGGAAGGTTTTACGGGCGTCGGCGGCGGATTTGGTGGCGTCGGCGGCGGTGGCGGCGGTGGCGCTGCGGGCGGTGGCGGGGGTGGCACCGGCGCGGCGGTGGTCGGCGGCTACTTTGGGCTTCTGCAAACGCAACAAGGCATTCGGAACCAACAAGTCACCATCGCAAGCCTGCGCAGCAATCTCCTCCAGCTCCGCGATTCATTACGGGAGCACCTGATGCAGATTCCGGACGATCCCGAGACGATCATCCGTGAACGGCTACAGATTGCCCAAGCGCGGCAGGCGCTCTTGAACGCCGAGAGTTCGCTGCTGAACAGTCAAAACAGTTATCAATCGACGCTGGACAACTTTAAGCGGACGCTCGGCTTGCCGCCGCAGTTGTGTGTGAACATCCAAGACAACATGCTCGATCAATTCAATCTGATCTCCCCAACCACGATCCGCTCGCAAGGCGAAGTCACGGAGTTGCGGAGCGCCATTGGCGATACCAACGAGCAAATCCTGGCTCTCTTGGGTTCAGGCGGCGAGGGAGACGCTCCACCACCAGCGGTTTGGAGCGATGAACTTGCCGAACGCTTGCGAGCACAACGTGATATGCTCGATCAGATACGCCAAATCTATGAAAGCGTCGCCGCCGGCACGTTGACCGAGACGCGCAAGGACATCGAACGCCTTGCGGAATCACTGGACGCCCGCAAACGCGAGCTGTTAACAATCAAGACGAAGTACGAACAAGATTTCGGACGTTATGATCGTTATGGCGGGCTGGATCCCTGCCAAGTCACCCTGCTGGCCGACATCGATGCTTCCGTGTTTGACGTCGAAGCACTTGAGGCGGTTCCCGCGGCACTGAAGGAAAACGCGGACCGATTGGAAGCACAGTTCAATGCCTATGCCGAACCACTCGCCGCGATTCGAACCGCTATTGAATCACTGCTCGATGCGGAAACGAAGCCCAGCGGAGAAGAGCTGTCCACGTGGTTGGAACAGAAAGTCATCTTCGCGACTCCAAGTTTGTTGTCCGAGTTGTCGGACGGCATTCTGGATGTGTCGCTGGTGCAGGCCCGCGCCCGGACTCAAGCGGTCCGCGTGACACCGATCGAGTTGAAGTGGGACACGGCGGTCGAAATGGCGCGTCGCTACCGACGTGACTGGATGAACTCGAGGTCCTCACTTGTAGATGCCTGGCGGTTGATTGAATTCAACGCCGACAACTTGGAGGGCATTTTGGATCTGGAGGTCAACGGCACGCTTCGCAGCGACACGAGTGACGACCTGCGCATGGCCTTGCGCTTCGATGCGCCGATCACCCGCTTGACAGAACGCAATACCTATCGCCAGTCGTTGATCGAGTATCAGCAGGCGAAGCGAAACTACTACGCTTTCGTTGATGGTGTGACGCAGAGCTTGCGAGGTACTTTGCGGACCATCGACTTGAACCGTGCCAACTTTGAAGTGCGAAGAGTCGCGGTGTTGTCGGCGATCGATCAAGTCGTGTTGAACGATCAGATTCAGAAGCTGCGGGAAGAGCGCGGGCAAGAAGCTGGAGTCACCGCGGCGCGCGACGTCGTTTCCGCCCTGGGCGACCTCCAGACGGCTCAAACCGACTTCTTGAACGTGTGGGTCAACTACGAAGTCCAGCGTTTGAACCTCGACCTGGACCTCGGCACCATGAATCTCGACCCTGAAGGCAATTGGATCGACCCCGGTCCGGTCGGAGGAGAGTACGGATTCCCGGCACCGATCGGCTTCGAGGAAGGGGCGGCCGATCACATCTTCGAATTGCCTGTCGAACCGGAACTATTGCCGGACGCTCAAGAACAACCCGGCTCGGAACTGCCTGCTCCGATCCCGGCGGGCAACGAACAGAGTTCCCCGGTGTTGCCGACGAGCTACGGTCCCAAGCTGACTGACCGAGTAGTGCCGCCGCCCGTCGTTTATTAGCAAAGCCAACCCGAGGGGTGGAGGAGGAATTCCGCCTGTTCCACGGCCTCGGTAACGCTTCGCGTTTAGTATTCCACTTTCTCGCCGCGGTCTACGCAGAGAAAAAATGCGCGAAACGATCACCAAATCTCGGGGTTGAGAGTGATTGTGCCGCCATCCCACCGGCAAATCGGGACGTGCCCCCGATAGCGAACAAAACTCCCACCAGCAAGTTTCAACTGGTGACAACGCGCCGCGCCGGCAATTAGAATGGTATGACGACCTCACACCTGGGCACCGGCCCACCAACGGGACTCTTTCGAGTTCTCACTCAAAAGGATTCAGTCATGTTTCGCACTCGCGTCCGGCGAAAGCTGGCGAAACCCCCGCTCCGCCAGCCACATGCGGCCCACCACCCACTTGGATCGGCGTCGCTCTTCGTACTCATCGGGCTGGTGATCGTCGCGGTTGGTGTCGCAGTCGCTTGGTTCGTCTTGCGCAGCCGCGGCCCGGACCCCGCATCGATTCCGTTGCTGGCCGAAGTGACTCGCGGAACCTACGACCACATTGTGCTCGAAGAAGGCGAAGTCGAGAGTTCCAACAACGTCGAGATTCGTTGTGAGGTGCGTGCGAGATCCAGCGGCAGCGGACCGGCGACTTCGATCATTGACGTGATTCCGGAAGGGACGCATGTCAAGGAAGGCGATTGGCTTGTGACCTTTGATTCGTCCGCCATTGAACAAGAGATGAGCCGTCAGCGGATCGTCGTGAACACGAGCGAAGCGAACATGATCCAGGCTCAGGCAACCTACGACACGGCACTGATCTCGAAAGAAGAGTACTTGAGCGGCACGTACAACGAACAAAAAAAGATGATCGAAAATGAAATTTTTGTTGCCGAGGAAAACCTGAAGAAGGCGCAACTCTCGTATGAGTCGATCAAGCGTCTTGTGTCGCGAGGCGTACTCAAGTCATTGCAACTCGAGGGCGAAGAGTTCCGTGTCGATGCGGCGAAGAACGAACTCGATCTGGCCAAACAAAAGCTGAAAGTCTTGGACGAGTTCACCAAGAGGAAGATGCTGACGCAACTGGAAAGTGACATCAAAGCCGCGGACGTGAAATTCCGCAACGAAAAGGACAGCTACCAGGAGGAAGTCAAGAACCTTCAAGAGATCGAAGACCAGTTTGCCAAGTGCAAGGCCGTCGCGCCGGCCGCCGGGCAAGTGGTTTATGCCAACGTGCAAAGCAGTCGAAGTGGCAGTGAATTTGTCGTCGAACCGGGCATCGCCGTCCGCGAGCGGCAAGTCATCATCCGCTTGCCCGATCCAAATTCGATGCAAATTAAAGCGAAAATCAGCGAATCTCGCATCACGCTGGTCCACGAAGGCATGCCCGTCACGATTCGGATCGATGCGTTCGGCGACCAGACGGTGCCAGGCGAAGTTACGAAGGTCAACAAGTATGCCGAGCCAGGCAACTTCTGGAGTGCATCCGCCAAAGAGTATGTCACACTGATTAAGATATTGGCCCCACCACCGGAGCTTCGCGTCGGTCTAACAGCGGAAGTGCAGGTTCATGTCGAACATCGTGACGACGCGCTGCAGATGCCCGTGCAAGCCATCTACGAGCGACTGGGAAAAACGTTCTGCCTGATTAAGAACGGCCAGAACTGGGACACCCGCGAGATCGTCATCAGTTCCACGAACGATAAAGTCGCGGCGATCAACGAGGAGACGTCGGAGAAGTTTAACGCCGGCGAACAAGTTGTTCTCAACCCGCGCAAGCACATCGAGAAGTTCGACGAATCGCGATTCCCCAAGGAGGGCGAAACCGTTTCGGAGGACATCGCCAGGAAAGCTTCTTCGACACCTGTCGCTGAGTCGCAGCCGGAGGCCTCGGCAGCGGGTTCTCCGCCGGAAGGCGATGCCGGTGGCGGTCGCGGCCAAGGTGGTGGACGAGCCAATCCAGCGCAGATGATTCAACGCATGGACACCAACGGCGACGGGAAACTCTCGGCGGACGAACTGCCTGAGCAATTGCGCGAACGAATGTCGGAGGCCGACACGGACGGCGATGGTTTTTATGACGCCGGCGAACTGACTGCCGCCTTTGCAAAGATGGGCGGTGGTGCTGCTGGTGGCGGCGGACCTGGAGCAGCAGGCCCTGGTGGTGGACAAGGTCCCGGTGGTGGATCGCCTGGAGGCAGCCAATGAAACTTGCCGCGAAACTAGAGGATCTCACCAAGCACTATGTGCTGAAAAGCGAGACGGTTCGCGCCCTGCGCGGTGTTTCGTTCGACATTCCCGAAGGTGACTATGTTGCGATCATGGGACCGTCGGGTTCCGGCAAGAGTACGCTGCTGAATCTTTTGGGCTGTCTTGATCGACCGACATCCGGAGCGATGTATCTGGGCGACGCCAACGTCGCCACGATGAATGACAATCAACTCTCCTACACACGCGCGACACGGATCGGCTTCGTCTTTCAGTCGTACAACTTGATCCAGCAGTTGACAGTCGTCGAAAACATCGAAGTCCCGCTGTACTACCAAGGCCGACTTAACAAGCGCGACCGAGCGCGATGTCTGGAACTTGCCGAGATGGTTGGATTGCAAGACCGCCTCAGCCACCGTCCCGCACAGCTCTCGGGTGGTCAACAACAACGCGTTGCCATCGCCCGCAGCCTGGTCAACGATCCTTATTTCATCCTGGCCGACGAACCGACCGGAAACCTCGACACGGCGACGGCGGACGAGATCCTGCGTCTGTTCGAGAATCTGAATCAGCTCGGCAAAACGATCATCATGGTGACCCACGAAGACGAAGTGTCGAGACACGCCAAGCGGATTATCCGTTTGCGAGATGGCTTGATCCAGACCGACGAACGCAAAGAAAACCGAACGGTCCTGAATTAAATGCTCTGGTTCCGAACATGGCGACTTGGCATCAAGAGCTTGCTGCTCCATCCGATGCGGACTGCGCTGACGGTGTTGGGTATCTTCATCGGCGTGGCCGGCGTCATCAGCTTGTTAGCCATTGGCGAAGGCATTAGCCAAGAGGCTCAGCGGCAAATCGAAGGGCTTGGTGCCGACAACATCATGGTCCGCTCGGTCAAACCATTGAATCTCCCGGAAGCTGCCGCCAGCAGCTTTATTCTCCCCTACGGCTTGTTGCGGGAAGATTACGCACTGCTCGTGGAAACGATTCCAACCATCAAGAGCGCGCTGCCGATTCGGGAAATGCGCCGGATGGTCCGTTACGCGGACCATACGATCGAAGGGCGTGTCGTCGGCTGCACGCCGGAGTACGCGGATGTCACACGGTTGTACATCGAGCGAGGTCATTTCATCTCCGATGCCGACGTGAAGATGTCCCAGAACCATTGTGTCCTGGCAGCACAAGTCGTCGAGCGATTGTTTCCGTATGAAGATCCCCTGGGACGTCGCGTCTTTCTTCAGGAACACAAGGACTACTACACGGTCGTCGGCATCTGTCGCGATCGTCCCCCGACAGCCGCGATCGGCGGTTCGCTCGACGCACAAGACTTTTCCAACGATGTCTACATCCCGATCAGCACCATGCGGAAGCGGATCGGCGACACGGTCGTCATGTCCAGCGGCGGTTCGCGGGAAGGTGAAACCGTCGAGTTGAATCAGATTACACTTCGAATCGACAGCATCGATAACGTGCAAAAGACAGCGGAACTTGTCGAACAAATGCTGGAAAAGAACCACGGCAAACTGAAAGATACGGCCGTCATCGTGCCGCTCGAATTGCTCGAGCAAGCGAGGCGGACGAAAGTGATGTTTATGGTGATCATGGGCCTGATCGCCAGTGTGACGTTGGTTGTTGGTGGCATCGGCATCATGAACATCATGCTCGCGACCGTGACGGAGCGAACCCGCGAGATCGGCGTGCGCCGCGCGCTGGGCGCTCGACGATCTGATATTGTGCGACAGTTCCTCGTCGAGACGATCGCCATGTCGGTTCTGGGTGGCCTTGTCGGCGTTGGCTTCGGGCTGCTCTGTCCTCTCGCGGTCGACACTGCGCGTGCGATCGTGAAGAGTGTCGCGCCCGATCTGATCGCCGGATTGCCCGAGATCATGCGCGACGTCACGCCGATTATCGTCCCGCTTTCGATTCCTTTCGCGTTTTGCATCTCGGTCCTGATTGGTGTCATGTTCGGCTTGTACCCAGCCTACCGTGCCGCTCAAATGGACCCGATCGAAGCGTTGCGTCACGAGTAAGAGACGCGAATGTCGTCTTTCACTCCGCGAAAGGACGCTCTTTTCGCGGAGAAATCAGCCGGCACGCGCTAGCGTCCGGTTCCCGCTCGGAAACCGCTGGCTAGCGCCCAGCGGCTGATTTTTTCACAGCCTCGGAGCGAAAAGCGACTATCGGCTGCTCAATTACGAAATGGACCTTGGCATGGAAGCACCTCTCACATCTCCCACATCGTATCGTATCGACTCGATCGAAGGTCCATTGCCGCGGATCGCAAGGCAGACTTTATTCCTCGGCACAACGCTTGTTGTTTGTCTTTGTATTGCGGTTGTGGCTCGTGGCTTGCTCGGAGCATTCGAGGCACCCCAATCCGCAAACTTTCTGATGCTGGTCGCCGTTACTGCGGAGGTTTTGGCGAGTCTCTTCCGCGTTGTTTGGCTGCGGTTGCATTCCGATGCGACGCGACGGAGGACTCTGGTGGGGCGATTTGTGATTCCGTCGATATGCGTCCTCTGTGTCGCCGTTGCGATGTCGCTGACGCAAGCGAATCACTGGGCGGTCGGCTCCCTGTGGCTCGTGATCGCGGGTGGCGAACTCGCCTGGTGGCGTCCCGCGATGCGTTCCGCGCGCCTTGCGGCACTTACTGTCAAGAGCGACGCGAACGAACCGGTCGAAGAGGATGATGAACCAATCGACGCGGAAGAGGAACTCGGCGCGAACGTCATGCAACAGGTGACTCGCTCGCGAAACGACGACGGCGTGGAAGTCATCTCTGGCGTTCTACGTGCCGAGTTTGCCCCCGGCGAGCGAACGCACAACCTCCACGTCGCATTCTGCCCTCCACTGGCGTATGAACCGAACGTCGTCGCGCATCAGCTGGACGGCTCGCCACTCATCATCAGAGTCGCTCAATCCGAGATCTTTGGTGCTCGCATCGAGTTGCGGCGGGCCGCGGCCGCGGTGCCAACGGTGGCCGCGACGATCTACTTCGAAGTTCAACCAAGCTAGTCGTGACTACGGTTCGGTGTGTAGGTCACTTTCGCCGCAAGTGACCTGCCGACGCCTTGGGCATCTGCAGTCGCGTCAAGGTCACGCTCGGCGAGCGTGACCTACTGGAAGACGCCTAGTACGATTTCAAGCGACTCGTCTAATATAGTGGAACGTAACCGCCACTTCACAAAACAAGAACGAGCCCCGATGAAAGCTCTCGTCAAACGCGAATCCGAACCCGGCTTGTGGCTCGAAGACGTGCCCAAACCGTCCATCGGCATCAACGACGTGCTGATCAAGGTCGACCGAACTGGAATCTGCGGCACGGACGTCCATATCTACAAGTGGGATGAGTGGGCGCGGAAGACGATTCCGGTCCCGATGGTCGTGGGCCACGAGTTTGTCGGCGAGATCGTGGAAGTTGGTTCCAACGTCGTGGACTTTCATTCCGGCGAAATCGTCAGCGGCGAAGGTCACGTGGTCTGCGGACGCTGTCGCAACTGCCTCGCCGGCCGCAGGCATCTATGTGCCCACACACAAGGCGTCGGCGTCAACCGCCCGGGCGCGTTTGCCGAGTACATCTCGCTGCCAATGACCAACGTCTGGCATCATCACGACACGATCGACCGCAATGTCGCGTCGATCTTCGATCCGTTTGGCAACGCGGTCCACACGGCTTTGTCATTTCCGGTGCTTGGCGAAGACGTGCTGATTACGGGAGCCGGGCCGATTGGTTGCATGGCGGCAGCCGTCGTGCAACATGCGGGCGCGAGATATGTCGTTGTCACCGATGTGAATCCTTGGCGGCTCGAGCTGGCGAGGAAACTGGGCGCGGATCGTGTGGTGGATGTCCGTTCGGAGTCGATCGCCGATGTCCAGAAGGAACTCGGCATGACCGAAGGTTTTGATGTTGGCTTGGAGATGTCGGGCAACCCCGACGCCTTCCGCTCGATGCTGGCGAACATGTGCCACGGCGGCAAGATCGCGATGCTTGGCATTCCCTCCGCGGAGATCGCCATCGATTGGAACACCGTCGTCTTCAACATGCTCACGATCAAAGGCATCTATGGCCGCGAGATGTATGAAACGTGGTACAAGATGAGCGTCATGTTACAGGGCGGACTCGACATCGCCCCGGTGATCACGCACCGCTTCCATTACACGGAGTTTCAGAAGGGCTTTGACGTGATGCTGTCCGGCGAGTCGGGCAAGGTGATTCTCGGCTGGGCCAGCGACTCGTGAAGCCTGGATTTAGACTCCGCCTTCGATCTGATTCAGCAGCTGAATGGCCAGTTGAGCGTTCTCCTCGCCGCCGACGCGCCACAGAAAGTCTTGCCGCGCGAGGGCATAGTCTTCCGGCAAGTCCGACTCGTCCGCGCGAAGCAGCCAGTCGATTTCGTGGGCGGCAAGGTCGTCGAAGCAGAACGAATCGTCCATGTCAGTCCTCATTCAAAACGGCGCGGGGGATGTATTGAATGATCGGATGGCGAGTCACATTTCGATCAATTGTTTGCCCGAGTCCGGTCTGAATCGGTTAGGCAAAAGTCGACGCAGCCGCTAGCGTGCGAGTCCGTCTCGAAGCGAACTAATTTGCCGGGCAGAATACCCTTTCCGCTAGCAGCATGTGGCTTTGGACTGCGACGACTTACCGTCGCTTTCTCTTCAGCGGCGCTACTTTTCAAGTTTTGCAGAACTTGCTGGATCATAGCGGCTACGCCGCAAACGAAAGCTGTGACAAGTCACAGCAGCCCACCTACGTCGCATCAGTTGCCTTCTTCGGAGGGTGCCGCAGCGACTGCTTCGGGAGCCGGCTTGCCATTCTCCGAAGCGGCGTCATCGGCGAAGCGAATCAGCGACTCGGGCAGCTCGATGCCGCCGATGTCTTTCATGACTTGCATCATGGGAGGCAGCGTTTTCGCCATGCCGCTGATGAAGTCGGCAGTGTTCGTCCGTCCGTTCTTGCCTCCGTTCTCCCACACGACGATCTTGTCGAACTTGATGTTCGAGATCGCTCGGGACGATGCTTCCGCGAGGTTGTCGAGGTGTTCCAGCATCAGCATCTGAAAGGCTTCCTTCGAGCCGCCGCAGGCAGCGACGATCTGTTGCAAACCTTGCCCTTTCTTCGCCAGGATCTCGAACTGACCGCGAGCTTCGGCGTCCAGCTTGACGAAGATTGCATCGGCTTCGGCTTGCGCACCGATCCTGACGCGTGCGGCTTGTGCTTCAGCGTCGACGATCATCTTTGCCTTTTCGGCCTTCGCTTTCGCTTCCAATTGTGCCCGTTGTTCGGCTTCGATACGCTCGGCCTCGGCAAGAGCCGCCTTGGCCATGGCGCGGTTTTGAACTTCGAGAACGGCGGCTTCTGCTTCCTTCTTACGGCCTTCGCCTAGTTGGAATGCCTCCGCCTTTTTCACGGCAAGTGCCGCTTGTGAAGCAGCAATCTTGGCCTGCGACGTGTTTTCGCCTTCAATCGCAACAGCATTCGCTTCGGCGACTCGAATACGCATCGCTCGTTCGGCATCTTTCACCGCGGCTTCTCGTTCATACGCCGCTTCCTGCTCGCCGACGACTTGTTCCTTTTCCAGGTCCGCAACTCGAACGGCCTCATCGCGTTGTGCCTCGCGAGTTCCAATGGATTGATCGCGTTGGGAGTTAGCAACTTGGATCGCCTTGTCACGCTCGGCAGACGCAACGCGAGTCTCGCCCATCCGCAAATTATCGGCGACGTCACCGCGAGCTTTCTGAATCGCTTCGGAAGCCGCTTTCTGACCGATCGCGTCGATATAGCCCGATTCGTCCGTAATGTCCGTGATGTTCACGTTGATCAGTTGCAAACCGATCTTGCTCAACTCCGGTTCGAGCGAGTTCTGAATATGTTGCAGGAATGTATCGCGGTCGCGATTGATCTCTTCGATTCCCATCGACGCGATGACTTGGCGCAACTGGCCGAAGATGATCTCCTCGGCCTGCTTTCGTATCTCGCCGACGGACAGGTCAAGCAAGCGGATTGCCGCGTTTTGCATCACTTCCGATTTCGTATCGATTGCGACCGTGAATACACTGGGCACGTTGACGCGAATGTTCTCTGAAGACAAAGCACCCCGCAGAGGCACCTCAATTTGAATTGGTTCGAGGCTGAGGTAGGCATAATCCTGAATCAGTGGTATGACGAAAGCCGCACCGCCGTGAATCGTTCGCGATGCCTTGCCTTTTCCGGTTCGTCCGTAGATCACCAACACGCGGTTACTTGGACAGCGTCTGTAGAAGTTCTTGATCAGCATCAAGACCATCACAATAATCGCCATCACAGCGAATACGCCGGCAGCAACCCAACGGACCCAGGGGTCGCTTATCGATTGGGCTAGTAACGTGATTGCGTGCATCTTGTGATCTCCTGATAAGTGATGACACGTCTTCGCGACGTGCGTTGATGCCTTAGGCAGTTGTCTCGGTGGGTTCGACCAGCGGCTCGACTTCGAGCGTATTTCCGCTGACGACACTAACTACAACAACCTTAGCACCCGTACTAAGGTTTTCAGCGGCGGAAGTGATCGCCGGAAACTCTTCCAAGCGATCTTGGATCTTCACTTGCACTTTGCCAGGGCCTTCATTGCCGGCTGGAATGGAAACATTGACGGTAGCGGTTCGGCCGATCGCATTGGTGATGCGAAGGTTTCCGGATTGACCCAACCGATAGACCGCTCGCATTAAGTAATAAACGCCATACAACGCGCCCAGCCCGGCGGTGATCGCGATCGTCAATTGGCCGGGAAGTGACAGGCCTCCCGATTGTGCTGTCATCCCGGCAATCCCGAAGAACGTGACCGCGGCGACGACCGTCTTGAATGACAGTACGCCAAACATCTCTGTCGAACCATGTGGATCTCCCACTTCGAGATGGCCATCGAATCCATCGAACGAATCCGGAATATCGTCGATAATGTCGACATCGTTATGACCGAACCCAACGAAGGTCATCACGAACTGAAATGCCAGTATCGTTCCGCCAACTACGGCACAGACCAGGAAAATTGTGGTCATGAGGTCGTCCCTTACTCAATTGCGTATGTTAAGTCGAGCGTTATTCGCTGCCACATCATCAATCTTTAGATGGCTTCACCCGGCGCATCATGGGACACAAACCATTGGCTGTCAAACAGCTTACGGATGAATTGCAGCGGGCTTGAAGAATTCGGTTCGGGGATTTCGACGCGAAGACGACACTTAGAAACTGTGGCCAAACTAATCCCGGGTGCGCGAACTGGGAGCGCGAACTGGGAGGGCGAACTGGGAGGGCGAACTGGGAGGGCGAGGCTCCTGCCGAGCCTTTCCCCGTATGGCTC
>JAQBZB010000544.1 GCA_027622275.1 Planctomycetota bacterium
TCGGCGCGGGCGATAGATGGCCGGCTTGGCTGTGCAGCAAACGATAACGGGACCGCCAGTAGTGAGCGTGAATCGTCACGCGGCTGATCCCGTTGGCACGAGACTCGCCGGACTGCTTGCGGCCGCCATGCCAGTGAAGTGCATTTTTGTACACCATTGAGCGGCATATTGTGACCCCCTTCGTTCTGCTATTGGTGTTCGCCTGCTGTTCGTGACCCATCAAACCGTTCCTTTCTCGCAGCCCATCTGTGTAACCCCTGAAATGCACGTAAGTTGAGACTGGCCGATTTCAACAAACGCTAAATCAATCAAAACGCCGAAAAACGTAAAAAATCGAGGTTCTCGGGACAACCCATCCCCCGACAGCGGTTCGGCGGTCAAAAGTAGTTTCGCTGGTGGTATTTGACCAGGGATTCGGCTCTGAGAAGCGTTTGGATGACTCCTTTATATTGACCCCGCCAGACCCTCAATCCATGTCCCGTAACAGGATCCACAAAGGTAAAGAGTCGTCTTCCAGACGACGATCGGCAACAGCTGTCGCGAGCTGGTGGATGGACTGATCGGGAGGTCTGGCGCGCCGGGCAAGAGCTTGGTTGCCTGGCAAGATTCCAGGCCTTGTCCCCGCTGCAACAGGCACATGAAGGGGGCCGATGGTCGGCCGCGCCAAAGTTGGTGTAGGTGGGGCAGTGTGATCGTTCGGGTATTGTTTACGCATTCTGTCCCGCGAGGGCGATGCGACGCTGGGATTGCACGCTCGACGGGAGGTTCTCTTGGCACCAACGAACTACGTGCTTCACGGGCGTTTCTTCTAAGGCGGCTTGAATGCGTGACGATGGCCAGGCTCCGAGCAATGCGCCAAGGCTCAATATCAATCCGGTGATACCGCTCTGCGACTCCTGACGCTCCAACGTCTTCCACTTTCCGAACAACGACTCCAGTACCTCCGTGCTGCCGACCAAACATTCGCCCGGTCGTGCGGCCGCACTCGACTCGCGCACGAAGGTTCCTAGTTCCGTCGCCAGCGCCTCGTCAGACAACTCCGGCCGAAGCTCCGATAGATGTGCGTGCAGCCCTGACTCGCTGTCGACCGACAGGCCACGCGTTCGCACATACGACACACTCGCGCGCACCGTCGCTTCCCAACGCGACCATTTCTCGATCGATGTACGATAATCGCGTAACCAACCGTAACGCAAATCGGCACGCTTGCTGCCGCGACTGCTGGTGCGGCTGCCACTCGCATCTCGATCCAACAGATCCAAAATCCGGCGACTCCATTTCAGCAACGATTCGAGATTCATATAACGTGCTTTCGGTCTCAGGCTCGGCGAAGCCAGAAAGGCATCGATCGTTTGCCGAATACTTGATTTGACTTGACTCAGACGGCCGATGTATTCCGACCACTGTGGGTCGTCTTCGAAACGTCGTTTGATTACGATTGCTCCGTGGTGTGCGGCGTCATAAGTCACGGCTGTGTCAGGATGACGCCCGGCGAATAGCGCGGCACCCTTCTTCACGTCACTGCCGCCATCGCTGACGATTTGCCGGGGAATTCCGATCCGTCGCGTGGCTTGTTCCAACTGAGCGTCAACGATCTCGCCGGTGGATTGTTCGACCGGAATCACGGCAATGACGTGCATGTCCTCATAACGCAAAGCACGCTGTGGGTACGGAACATCGCACAAGCGAATCCCCAGAATCACACACACTTTCACCGTGCCGATCTGCACCGAATGATCGATCAGCAACACCCAATCGCCCGCTCTCGACAACGGCTCTCGCAAGGCGTACAAACCGAGTCGCTGCAACCACCAGCGAACCGAGCTGGCTGCGGGGATCACGGTCGTCGGTTCCAGTTGGTGGTAGAGGATCATGAACACGCGCGGCACGGCGCGCATCGCCACGCCGGCTTGGACGACGAGCCGCCGACAGACTTCGATGATCTCCAACGGAGTAGAACCGCGTGCTGGAGTTGTGCTGTCCGCGCCGAGACTATCAGCTAGCATCAGTGAGGAGAGTTTTTTTTACTTCCAGCTCACGAGCCCACAGTTGTTCCAGCTCCTGGAGACGTTCTTGTGCCAGCGTTTCGGCCTTGCGAGCCTGCTCCTTTGCGGCATCACATTCGGCCCGCCACCGATCGCGTGAGTCGCCTCGTTCGGTGGCGAGCTGTCGCGCGCGTTTCAAAGCAGCCCGCGTGTTCATGTACTTCTGCTTCCATTTATCCCGCGCCAGCCGAAACGAACGGGCCAAGATCCGGTTAGGACTTCGATATTTCCGTTCGTTATCCGTCGCCTTCGTGACCACTTCTTGAGTCGCTACCATGACACCCTCCGTGATTCATCCCTCGAAACTGATTTACTCTGGAAGCAGTGAAACAAATCCGCCCTCCCAAAGCCAGCTCAGTCAACTCAAAAAGACCAACTTTGGCGCGGCCTAGGGCGAGGCTCCTGCCGAGCTGGGCTTTCTGGTCGATTCTGCGGCTCGGCCCGCCACGGCGGATCTTCGACACGCGCCTCGCCCTCCCTTTACCCATGGCATAACAGATTATTCCTGCTTCCACGCCACCAGCAGGGCGCTCAACACGACCAGTGCCACGCCAGATCCCAGCACCACGATAAAACTCCGCTGGATCGATGTCCGCTTGGCAATCATGCCTACCAAGATCGGCGCCGCAACGTAGCCAGGATTGCTGATCGCGAGCGTCGCCCCC
>JAQBZB010000202.1 GCA_027622275.1 Planctomycetota bacterium
CGAATTGTTTAATCAATATCTAGTTACCGCGCTACCCCAAGTTGCCTAAAGTGCGCGTTGGCCGTGGATGTCATCCGGTCTCAAGGCGCGGCGAATCTGATGAATTCCGAAGCGGCGATTAACCTGACACAGGCGCAAAGCAATAGTATCTCAAACCATCTTCAGTACACCCAGACGTACTTTCAGATGAAGACCATCAACCAGCAGTACCGAGATGCTCAACGCAAGCCGCCGCCGACGCAACAGCAAGCGATTCGCATGAGCAAAAGTAAACTGCCCGATCGCTTGTCCACGAACAAACTCGATCCACTGACGGGCGAGCTTGCTTGGCCCCTGGGGTTGCGACTGGACGCGTTCGAAGAAGACCGCCAACGGCTGGACGATTTGTACGCGAAACGTGCTGACAAAGGCTTCCTCAGCCCCGATGAATACATCGAGATCAAACAGCTGACCGGCGTCATGTCCGAAGAGTTGCGAAAGTACGCCCAACAACTCGGCGGAAATGCTTCGATCGAGGCGCGGAAGTTTCTGCAAAGCCTCGCTTACGAAGCAGGTTTCCAAGCGGGTTAGGGACGATGGTTGATCTGATTCGAAACGCTCACGATGCACTTTCTCGAGGTTTATAATGCGTTCAACACTTCTCTCGATGCTCTCACTTCTGGTCGTCTTGGCCTCGAGCGTTCAGGCTCAAGATGCTGATCTAAAGCAGTTGGTCAAAGACGTTAACGATGCCGACAAAGTCGTGCGTGTACAAGCGTTGGACGGGCTCGCCGAGTTGGGTGCCAATGCCTCCAGGGCGGTTCCCGCGTTGGTCAAGGCGTTAGATGACGGCGATGAAGAGATTGTGTGGCATGCGGCTCGGTCGTTGGGAGCGGTGGGCGACGGGGCGGCGGCGGCGGTCCCGAAACTCGCGGAGCTGCTCGGCGATGAGCGTGCCAAGGTTCGAGCCTACGCGGCGCACGCGCTTGGTCGAATCGGCAAACCGGCTTTATCGGCCACCGACAAATTGATCGAACTGGCGTTTGATGAAGACGCCCTCGTGCGCCGCTCGGTTCTGCGAGCCTTGCGACAGCTTGATCCGCCGCAAGACAAGACGATGCCGCTGGTGATCAAAATTCTCGAACAGGGAGATATGTCCGTCATCCTTCCGGCGCTGCAGTCGCTCGCCGAACAAGGCAAAGACGCGGTGCCCCGGTTGCGAGGAGCGTTGAAGCACGAGCAAGCTCAATATTGGGCGTGCGTCGTGCTGGCGGAAATCGGACCGGACGCGGCTGAAGCGGTTCCAGAGATTCAGGAAGTACTGAAGGCCAAAGAGCCTGATGTCCGGATCCAAGCACTGGTGGCTCTAGGTGACATCGGTGTCGCGGCAAAGCCCGCTGTCCCCGCTATCGTCGCGCTGGCCGAGAACGATGAATTCGTCCATGTCCGTTACGCCGCGATTTATGCCTTGGGGAAAATTGGTGACAATGGCGCGGCCACTGATCTGTTCCGTAAGGGGATGAAAAGCGACGATGAGTTTGGAAGGACGATTAGCGCTTGGGCGCTGGCGAGGACAAATCCAACGAACAAGGAACTCGTAGCGGAAGCAGTCGACTTGATTGTCAACGCCTTCAAGAGCGAAGATGTCCATGTCCGGCAAGCTGCGGCCCGGGCGATGGTCGAATTCGAAGTGGATCATGAAATCGTCGCTCCGTTGCTGATCAAAGCTCTTGAGGACAAAGACCAGACCGTCGTTGCCAACGCGATCGCCGCGCTGGCAAGTCTCGGTCCGAAAGCCCTCGCCCATGTCGACGACGCACTCGCCAACAAAGGCCTGCGGCACTATGCCGTTCGGTTAATCGCCCGGCTTGGTCGCGAAGCGGATGCCGCCGTCCCGGCATTGATCGATGTTTTGGGCAAACAGACCAACAGTCCCGAGGACGTGGAATTCACCCGCGAGGCGCATTTCGCGCTGTCGGCGATTGGTCCGGGAGCGAAAGAAGCGATTCCGGTGTTGGTCAAGGCGTTGGCATCGAACGACGAAGAGGTCGCCGCCAGCGCGGCCTATGCGCTCGGAAAGATCGGAGCCGAGGCTCGTGCCGCCGTACCGGCGCTGCAGCGAGCGGAGGGGAGTGAAAGCGTCATCGTTCAAGCGGCCAGCGTCTTTGCACTGTGGCAAATCCAGCCCGGCAATCCAGCTCGTCGGATCAAAGCAACCTCACTGTTGGTCAAAGCCTTGGAAGACGAACGCGACTTGGTCCGCGCGGGTGCGGCGACGATGCTGGGCGATCTCGGAGCTGTCGGCGCGCGTGCGACGAACAAATTGAAAGAAGTTCGCGAGAAGGATGCTGTCGATTTCGTGCGGCAAGCCGCAGACGAAGCCCTCAAGAAGATTGCTCCATAAAAGATGACTGGGTGAACGACGACAGCTATCCCTATTTCTACGACATCGCGACCGAGCGTTCTCATTTATTCAATGAACGCTCGGAGGTACGTGTCGGTTTCAAAAAATCGACTGGCATTTCGCTCGACGTTGACGAGCAAGACGACGTGCTCTTTCGTGTCGTAAGAGAGAGCGGTCAGTGGTTTCTGTGTCCACTCGCACACGGCACCCCGCTCAGCCTGAATCAGAAGCGGGTCGAGGGTCAGGTACCGCTTCAACATCTGGCGATCGTTCAGGCCAATCAGCAGGTTCTCGTTTTTGTCGAGTACGAAGACGCCAAGACAACGAGTTCCTACTCGGCAAATCTTTGGCTCATCGGCCAGATGCTCGATGCGCCGTCGTCCGTCGATGCCGAGTCGCTAGGGAAGCAGACGGTTTACGCCGACGAGACGATACGAATTCCTTTCGATCAGTTTCGGCAAATGGCGGAACCGATCGTTCCACTCGAGATCCCCGGTGCCATTCAGTTGCCGGAGCAGCGAGTCGTCATCGGACGCGACGCTGATCGGGCGGACATTTGTTTGCCCGACGTGCGCATTTCACGGCTGCATGCCGCGATTGAACGTACGGGGGAATTGGCGACCATCACGGACCTCAAGAGCGCGAACCAGACGTTCGTGGATGGGGAAGCGATCGCGAAACCCACGGTCATCACGGAGGGGGCTCGAATTCAGATCGGGCCACACACGTGGATCTTTCGCGGCCAGGCCCTGTATCCGCTCTCTCGCGAAAACAATGTCGAACTGGTCGCCAGGAATCTGGTTCGACAAGTGCCCGACCGCAAGAATCGCGGGCAAGTGAAGGTGATCCTCGACGACGTTTCGTTGGTCGTTCGACCTCGCGAATTCGTCTGTATTCTCGGACCGAGTGGTTCCGGCAAGACAACGCTGCTGAAGGCGCTCAGCGCCCGTGAACCGGCCGACCAGGGCAGCGTGCTGCTCAATGGCGAGAACCTCTACACTCACTTTGACGCCTTGAAACAGAACCTGGCGGTCGTTCCGCAACGCGACGTGATGCATGATGTCCTGCCGCTCAAGACGGCGCTTTGGTACACGGCCAAAATGCGATTGCCCGCGGACATGTCCCGCCAAGACATCGAAGATCGAATCGACGCGACGCTCGATACGGTCAGCCTCGTCCAACGCCAGTTCACTCAGATCCGGCAGCTGAGCGGCGGCCAGATCAAGCGTGCCAGCTGGGCGAATGAAGCCATCAGCAACCCGAGTCTCATCTTCCTCGATGAGGTGACTTCGGGACTCGACGAGCAGACGGATGCGGAAATGATGCGGCTGTTTCGGCGCATGGCGGACGAAGGGAAGACGCTCGTCTGTGTGACGCACACCCTGAGCAACGTCCCGCACAACTGTCACCTCGTGACGATCCTTGCCGAGGGCGGTGTGCTGGCCTTCTTTGGCCCGCCCGCCGATGCGCTAAAGTACTTCGGCATTTCCCGGCTTGGCGATGTGTATCAAGTCCTCAAGCAACGGACGGCGAGTGAGTGGAAAGACAGATTTCGAGCAAGTGCGGTGTATGAGGAGTATGTGGAGCGCCGTCTGCCACAGGCAACTGCCCACCAACCGAGATCGACCAGGCGTCGCCGCCCGCTTCAGTTGATGACGATTTGGCGGCAGTTTCACGTGCTGCTGCGCCGCTACCTGGCCATTCAATGGGCCGACAAGCGGGCGTTGGCGATGATCTTTGGGCAGTCCTTGGTGATTGCCGCTTTGCTTGTCTGGCTGTTTGGCGACATCTCGAATCTGAACGTTGATTCGGAGGTGGAGCAACGCGAAGAGCAACTCTACGAGTTGCAGTACGGCGGTTCGCTCAGCACGATGTCGGAGGAAGATCGGCAGTTTCTCGAACAGGACGAAGAGTACATTCGCCAACGCGACAAGCAGCGAGTGGAGCTTCGCGTCGAAGCCGAACTCGCCAAGAGGACGGATCTGTCGTCGAAGCTCTTGTTCCTCCTCTGCATCTCCTGCATTTGGTTTGGCTGTAATAATTCCGCCAAGGAAATCGTGAAGGAATCGACCATCTATGGCAAGGAACGCGACGTCGGGCTCAAGGTGTTCAGCTATTACGGATCGAAGTTCTGCTTGCTGGCGACTGTGAGCACGTTGCAAGTGTCGCTGTTCTTTTGGCTCGTCAACCGCTTCACGCATCTGGGCGGCAATGCCGCTGAGCAATGGTTGCTGCTCGCGCTGGCCGCAACGACCGGCGTCGCCATGGGGTTGGCGATATCGGCCTTGGCGAGAACCGAAGATCTGGCCGCGACCATCGTCCCGATGGTGTTGATTCCGCAGATCATTCTCGCCGGTCTGATCGCGCCCTTGTTAAACTACACCCGCGAATTCTCGGAGATCTTCATCCCGGCTTACTGGGCGTTTCAGGGCTTGCTGACGACGATGGAGAGTTCCGTGCAGGAGCAATTACGCGATGCGGAATATCTGACGCTATCGATGGATTGGACCCCCGCCTGGGGCTGCGCGGGGTTGGGAGTTTACATTCTGGTGTTTGCCGGCGTCGCGCTGATCGCGCTGCGAGCCCGCGATTGATTGTCGCGATTGCGTCCTTAGCTGCTTCGCGAACGGCTGGGTGGCAATGTCGATGAGTGAGAAGCGTGCCACTGATTTTGCGCGTGCGATTCCGTCTTTCGGCTCAAACGTCTCGTCGGCATTAGCCAGGCCCGCGCCACACTTCGGACAAAGTTAGTAGGCGGGACCAAGGCTTTGCGCAGTTCCGGCAGATGGCGTGCATCTTCGTGGATGCCGGAACTACGCTTCGCTTGGTCCGGCCTACGAGGCTCCGTTACTTCGCGTCGAGTTGCTTCGCGAGCGGTTCCAGAATGCCGACGGCTTCCGGTGAAAACGCGTCGGGCTCCGTGCTCCAGAAGCTGACGACGCCGGGAACGCCGTCGATCTGAACGGGCACGTGCATGCTGGAAGCGAACAACCGGCCGAGTAACTTAAAGTCAGGCGACTCAACTTCACTCGTCTTGGCGTGAACGACAGTGTCGTCGCGTTCGGCGTATTCAGCCAGTCGTAAACGCGCGGCGGGGACCTTCAGCCCCGAGATGCCGCGGCCCGCACCGCCTGATTGGGCGACACGGCGGACGTGCAGCGTTTGACCTTCCAAAGCGATCCAGTCGACGCGATCGACTTGCGGGACGACCTTCAAAACTTCCGCTCCGAGGTGTCGCAGCGATTCATCGGAGGCCAACGCGGACCGCGCAAGTTGTTTCACTTCGTTCGGGAAATCTGTCGCACCGGCAGCGTACTGCTTGAGGAATTGATCCGTTCGCCGGCTGAGGGGCTCCTTCGCGAGATCTTGATCGGCCAGGACCATATCGAAGTAGCCGATCATCATCTCTTCCCATGTTTGGTCGCCCCAGCGGACGGCCGCCGTCGGATCTGGGTTTGTGAGGTTTGCCGCCGAGTTGTCGTAGTGTGCGACGCAGGTCAGCTTTGTTCCCGCCGGCATTAGCTTGGGCTGTTTGAACTCGTAAGAATTCTGCCAGTTGAAGTCGTAGTGAGGCACATCCAACAAGATCTCTTCGCTCTTGTCCGGGTAGGTGGCGGTGTACCGAAACGCTTTGCCTCGCAGGTGCATGTGCGGGAACAGGGCGAGCATGAGCGTGTCTTGTTTGAACGTCATTCGAGCGGTGACTTCATGATTGTCGGCACCTGGCGGAATTTGGAAGCGATGCTCCGCTGCCTTTTGAGTGACGACTTCGCGCGTGACCGTGTTGGGATCAGCGAAGATCAATCCGATGCTGCTCAAGTCTTCTTGCGCCGTGCCGTTGGGAGTGTAGTGCATCTGGAAGACGAGTCTCGCTCCGGCGGGAATCCGCTTCGCCATGCCGTCCGGCAAGATCAACGGCCGGGCTCCTGGCGCGGTTGCCGACAGCCAGTCCGATTCAAGATCGCCATGAATCCGTCGGCCGAGTTGTTCGGCTGATCCGACGGCGACGAGGATGTGATGGACGACCGCGCGATTGCCTGGACGGCACTCCGCAGCCCTAATCCATTTGTCTTCGGTGAAGCCGGGATCGACTGTGAAATATTGGTAACGAACTTCGCCTGCGGCCGGAACCTTGAACGGCTTGTCCGACATCTTGACGATCAGGTCAGGCTCGCCGATCCGCCAACCCTGGACAAACTTCCGAGGTGGAGGCAACTCGGAACGGTCGCCTTCGGGCGCGCCGCTGGCGACCCAATTGTTGATCAGTTCCTTCTCCTCGTCGGTAAGCCGAGTGTCGTTGGCGAACTCGCCGTGTTTCGGGCTGGCATGCCAAGGCGGCATCCGCTGCTGTTGGACAACTTCCGCGATCATCTCGGCCCAACCCGACGCGTCGTCGTAGCTGGTCAGTGAGAACGGTGCGATTTCGCCTTCACGATGGCATTCCACACAGCGCTTTTGGAGAATGCGGCTGATCTGTTTGGCGTACGTAACATCGCTGGTCGGATCAGGCTCGGTCACTCGTCCAATCAAGCATCCGATGGTCTCCGTTGCCGCGATCGCGACCGGCTCGTTGGCCAGCAGCGCGTCGATCGCTTCGCGCAAATACTCGTGTTCGACTTTCGGGCGTTGAATCCCGTAGGTGTATTGATCATCGATGCGACCGTGATAGCGCAGATGACGCGACTCGTCGAACACGAAGACTTCCGGCGTTCGAGTCGCACCAAACTGATCGGCGACTCGGTTGCCCGGATCTTTCAACAACGGGAAAGTGATTTTGTGCGACTTGGCGAAGTGAGCCAACTCGGCCAGCGAATCTTGCTGATTCGGATTGATTCCGACGAAGGCGACTCCCCGAGCCGCGGATTCGATTGACATCTCTTGCAGCCGCTGTGAATAAAGCTTCACCAGCGGGCATTCCGTTCCCAAGAATGCAACGACAAGAACCCGGCTCTCCCGGAAGTCTGCTAACTGCCATTGCTTGCCCCGATGATCGCCAAGTGAAAACTTCGGCGCGATGTCGGCGGTTTTCGCATCAGCTGGCCGCTCGGCCGCAATGATCGAACCGGCGGACAAGCATAAGAACATGGCGAGGACAAATCGTTTCATGGCATTACCCACAGGTTATTGGCGACGAGACACTCGCTTAAACCCCAACAGTTAGGGTTAGGTTTCGCGAGGCAACAAACTACGCCCGGGACAGGAACTCGCCGGTGCGTGAATCCACTTTAATTCGCTCGCCCTGCTTGATGAACTCGGGAACCTGGACGATGAGTCCCGTTTCCAAGGTTGCCGGCTTTGTCCGGCCCGTTGCCGAGTTGCCCCGCACACCGGGATCACATGCGGTAATGGTCAACTCGATCGTTGTTGGCAGCTGCACACCAATGCATTCGTCGTTGTAAACCAGACAGAGGATGCCTTCGAGTCCCTGCGTGATGTAATCCGTCGCGTCGCCGACATCTTCCATCGGCAGCGTCCACTCATTGAAGTCCTGATCGTCCAGGAAATGCATATCCGTGGCGTCGCTATACATCAGTTTGACGGGACGGCGTTGGAAGTCTGCGTCACCCAGGGATTCGCTCCCCTTCAACGTGATATCCAGCTTCTGCTTCGTGACGAGGTTGCGACCTCGAAACTTGTACAAGGTCGCGGCGCCGCGCGCGGAGGGCGACTGGACGCTCATCGACTCAATCAAAACTGGTGAATCGTTGTACACGACGACGGCTCCGGGCTTGATCTCTTTGGCTTGCATCTAGTTCGATCCTGTGAATTGTGTTTCTGTCGTTGGCGTGCCGCTTCGACCCGATTGTCGCGAGATAAACATAGCAAAAACCCAAATCCTTGGCTTCGGTGGGTCGGGGCCGTGGGTCATGGCATTTGGGCTGGCACGTGTTATCCACACCGATCGACCGGCCTTTTCGGTATTTTTTCAAGAACTGGTTAAACCGGGGCAGCTGAAAACCGAATTCGTAACTATAATTCCAGATTCGCGCTGGCTGTCTGGCCCTCGCCAGGGAGTCGAGCGCGATTTGTGTTTACAGATACGATTAAAAACAAGTTTGAATGGGAGTGACCGCATGAACAGTTGCCAATCGGTATGGGAGGACGATGAGACCAGTCGCAAGGTCGAGTTGCTCGTGGACTACTCGCACGACGAAGCGGGAGTCACGGTCAACGATATCACTCCCATCAAAGTGACCTTCCTCGATCCCGCTAGCAAGACTGCCGTCCGATCGATCGGCGTTTGGACCAAGACCGGACGTGCCATGATTGCCGGTCAGTTCCGTGCCGCCGGGCGGATCGAGAGCCTCGAACAAGAGATCTCAAGCGGCGGGTTGGCCAACACCTGTGCGTAGGCGTTTGGTTCGACTTCCAGGCTGAAATCCACATAGGCCGGCGGACTGTATCAGGTTCGCCGGCCTTGTTCGCGATTGCCCTCATCGATCGAGCCGCCGATAGCTGCTGATCTTATCCTGCATCTTGCCGATGTGAGATCGAATCGTATGGACAGCGTCCTGTTCTTGGGAATCTCGCTGCTTGTTGTCGAGAAGAGCGACCGCGTTCTTGACGGCAATGATGTTCCCCTCTAACTCAGTGAGCAATCGATCGACTTGCCGGCCCTTACTAGGAGGGAGACGCTGACGCGAGATACGAACCGCTTGATGCATCGCATCGAGCAGCGTCTTGGTATCGACAGCCGATTTGCGTAGACAGAGTTGGGCACCACGCGAGAGCACTTCCTCTTCCAAGTCTGCGTCTTCCAAACCGGTCAGCACGATAATTGGCAGAGCCGACTCGGCTGACCGCACCGCAACGATTGTGTCCACGCCTCTGATATCGGGCAAGTTCAAGTCCGTCAGAATCAGGTTGAAGCGACTTCGATAGAGTTCGCTGAGCGCCGCTGTCAGTCGGTTGGCTACGGTAACGTGGAATCCGACAGGTGACGATGCAAGCATACCCTCGATCAACCGAACGTATGCCGGATCATCTTCGATCAGCAGGACACGGATTGCGGCCATGGTGGTTCGGCCCGCGCGTTAATACAAGTACTCATAAGTATCTATTGCAAAACGCGCCCAAAACCGGGTCGGAATTCCGGGAATTTTCTTTAAAAAGAAAACGGCCGATCGAGGAGGGGCAGATTTCCTCGACCGGCCTAACCTAATAGGTGGGGCAGATACCTACTAGGCTGGCGGAGATTCTAGCAGATTTGGTGCGGAGTATGGAAGCGGGGTACGTATTCCAGTTCCCCGCAAACCTCCTAGTCTTCCAGTGCCAGGCGAATGACCCGATCAGGCTGGAATCCGGGCTTATCCCTCAAAAGATGAAAGCGGGGCCGATGCTCACGGCTGGCGTTACTCCTGGTGATCGATGGTTCCGGTACTGCCAGGAAGCGGGACTTGGCTCGGCGACATGAGGTACCCGATCAAGTCGCGGACCTGTTCTGAAGTCATCACGTCGAGTTGGCGTTCTGGCATCATCGAGAGGTTCGAGACGCGTAGTTCCTCGATCTCGTCGCGCAGCAAAACGAGCCGTTCCGAAACGGTTTGCATGGTGATCGTACGCTCGCTTTCTTCGGCAACGATCCCGCTGACGACACGGCCGTCATCCATCAAGGCAATCGTCAGATGAAAGTTCTTCGACACCGTCGCGCTTGGATCGACGGTGTTCTCGAGCAAGTAATGGAGATTGTTCCGTTGCGAGCCAGTCAGGTCCGGGCCAATGCCGCCCCCGGTGCCGAACAATCGATGACACTTCCCACAGTTCTGGTTGAACAACGCGCGGCCGGCTGAAAGATCCGCGGCACCGATTGTTTGAGGTGTTAGCGATTCGCGGTAGTGCGCGATCCGTTCTATCTTTTCTGACGAGATCGCTTTCAACTCGGGCCACAACCGATCGATCTCGCTGTTGATCTGGGTGTTGGCAAGCAACTGCATCTGGCGCAATTGAAATGGCGACACCTGGTCGCGGGCGATGTTTCCTGCTGCTACGGCGGCCAACAACGCGTTGATCGAATCCGGCCGCGACGTGAGCGTTGTGATCGCTTCGCGTCGAGTCGGCTCGCGACGAAACGAGCTGTAATGTTCGATGATCAGCTGCGGGGTCGCTGGATTGTCAAATGCCGCCAGCCCCCGGATCGCATCGATGCCGAGGTCGCGATCGCCAAGGAGCTTTTGTAGCAACGGGACGATTGTCGGGTCACGAGCTGCGACCAGCGTGTGGATCGCAGCGCGGCGGGCGGCTAAATCGGTGCCTTCGTGAGCGATCCGTTGCAACTCGTCCATCGCCCGGCCGTCGCCGAACACGAGCGACAACTCGCGGCTCAGGGACCGAATCTGTTCATCACGGCTCTGGCCCAGGGCTGGTGCCACAACAGGCCAACTGGCGGGAGCGGCGGCCCGACGCCAACCTTTTAGCGAGACCTCCATGCCGGCGAGGATTTCGCGTTGAAAACTTGTTGCGCGGTCTTTGCTCAATAAGGACACGAGCTGATCGACGGCGGCCGGTTGCCGCTCGATCTCGCTGGTGATTCGACGGGCGATGTGTTCGCGTAGGAGCGGGAGCTTGCTGCTCTCCGCGAGTCCAACGGCTGGCGTCGGATGCTCAGCAACCACCGGCTCGACGCCGTACCAAACCATCAGCGGGAAGATTGGATCAGCCGCGAACTGCTGCTTGCTGGCCAGTGCTGCTGCCAAGACCCACCGGTCACCGCTCGGGATCTGCTGGAGTGCCGATGCGAGGAAAGAAAGAACCAGCCCCGATGATTCTTGTTCCGCGAGGTTCTCAAAGGCTTCGCGTGTCGTGACCGTGACCGTCCCCGTGTCCACGAGCAGCTTGACGGCCCACACGCGGACGTGTTCGTTCTCGTGATGGAGTTGCTTCAGCAGCCACGCCTCACTTGCTCCGCCGGTCACGTGCAATGCCCACATGGCTCGAAGCTTGCGAGTCACGTCTTCATTGTGATCGAAGATGTCGTTCAACTGGCGATGAGCATCTTTTAGGTCCACGCCGACAACGCCTCGTTCTTGCAGCAAACGTCGGCTGATGCGCACCAAGCAATCGTTCGAATGAAGCTGATACTCGATGAGATGTTCGTTGCTCAGCTTCGATAGATCGCCAATCGCAGTTGTCTTTGGTTGACCGTAAGTCACCTTATAGATTCGCCCCGACGTGCGATGAATGCCATCGTTATCGTGACACTCGCCGATATCGGACCAGTCCGCGATGTAGACGCCCCCATCCGCGCCTGTGACGAGTTCGATGCCACGAAACCAAGGATCGGTCGTCCGCAGGAAGTCGGGCTCGTGTTTGCCGACGTAAGTCGCACCCGCTCGCTCAAGCCGATCACAGTTCAGACGCAGGCCATGCAAATTGCAGGCGAGTAGCTGATTGCGATACTTCGCCGGCCAGTTATCGCCCAAGTAGATCATCATTCCGCAGTGAGCGTGTCCGCCGCCAGCCTCGTCGGTCGTCGGAGTGACACCGAGCTTCTTGATGTCGTGCCAGGCTTCCCTGGTGTCCCAGTGATAATGATCGGCCGTTTGCGGCAAGAGTTGGTAAACGTGCGAGTCGAAATGTTCACCGAACATCCGCTGGTAGTAGGCACCAGGAATCACATGCCATAGGTGACCGATCACCGTGTTAATGAAGAACATCTGCCCGTGATCGTCCCAATCCATCCCCCACGGATTCGTCGTACCACTGCAAACGATCTCGAAACTCTTGCGTGTCGGATGATAACGCCAGATGCCGCAGTCGACTTGGGTGCGGTGTTCGGGAGCCGTCTCGGGTGCGCCGACCAGCGAGATCGTTGTGATTCCGTGTCTGCCATACAGCCAGCCGTCCGGCCCCCAGCGCAGACCGTTAACGATGTTGTGTCGAATGACATCACCGTCCCAGCCGTTCAGAATCACAACCGGCTCGCCATCCGGAACATCGTCTCGATCGCGATCCGGAATGAACAGCAGATCCGGCGCGCACAAGGCCCAGACGCCTCCGAATCCAACTTCGATGCTGGTCAGTTTGCTCGCCTGATCCCAGAACACCGTCCGCTTGTCGAAACGCCCGTCATTGTCGACATCTTCCAAGATGACGATGCGGTCCTTGAGTTTTGTCTCGTAGTTCGTCTTGCTCTCGGCATAGGTGTAGCACTCAGCGACCCACAAGCGCCCACGCTCGTCTGTCGCGAGCGCAATCGGTTGGTTGACATCCGGCTCGCTGGCGAAGACGGAGACATTAAAACCCTCGGGCAGCGAAATCCGCGAACGAGCTTCCTCGGGAGTGAGCAAGGGCTCGGTTAGCTCTTGCGTATTGAAGGGTTGCGGGAATTCGTCTGCGGAAGATATTGTCGCCAGAAGCGTGAACGCGGTGAGCGCTGCAAGCAGGCGTCGGATAACACGAGTTGGTTGTGCCATCAGGTGGGAACTCCTCGTAGCGGTGGGCGGGAATGATTGCCGGTCTATCATAGTCGATCGGAGGTTTGCCGTGGCAAGTGATCGGGGCGGTGAAACTAGGGCGACACGCTGGACTTGTCGGACAGGATCGGACCATAATGGTGGCTCAAATCAGAATCCACAACTCCTCAAGGAGAATCGCCGATGAAGTGTTCACGACGCGAGATGATTCAAGTTGCCGCCGGTGCCGCCGGAATCGCAGCCGTCGGTGCTGAAGCAACCGCGCAAGTGCCGCCAGACGCGGTCTCCAAGGACTTCCAGGTGACCAATGGCCGTATTCGCCAATCGGTGATGGGCTGGTGCTTCAATCCGATGCCTGCGGTCGAACTGGCCAAGCACGCGGTCGATATCGGCCTGATCGGGATCGAGGGGATTCCGGCGGAAGATTATGCGGCGGCGAAGAAGTTGGGCTTAGAGATCTCGCTGGTCAGCAGTCACGGCTTCGCCAAAGGGCCGTTCACACGCGAGAACCACGAGTACTGCGTCAAGGTGCTGAAGGAGAAGATCGATTTGGCGGCTGAAGTCGGATGTGCGAACGTGATCACCTTCACGGGGATGCGCGAAGCCGGCATTACCGACGAACAAGGCGCGAAGAACTGCGTCGACTGCTGGAAGCAAGTGATCGGATACGCCGAGGAGAAGAAGGTCAATCTGGCCCTCGAGCATCTGAATTCGCGTGACGGCAGTCATCCGATGAAGGGACATCCAGGTTACTTCGGCGACGACGTCGATTTCTGCGTGGAGTTGATTCGCCGCGTCGATTCGCCCAGCATGAAGCTGTTGTTCGATATCTATCACGTCCAAATCATGAACGGTGACGTGATCCGCCGCATCCGCCAGTACAAGGACGTCATCGCACACTACCACACGGCCGGCAACCCCGGACGCGGCGAACTGGACGACACCCAGGAGATTAACTATCCGGCCGTCATGAAGGCGATTCTCGAAACGGGATACACGGGCTACGTCACTCAGGAATTTATTCCGACCTGGGACGATAAAACCTTCGCCTTGCGGCATGGCGCGAGTGTGTGTGATGTGTGATGCGACTACACGTATGGAAATGAAAGGCACAAGATGACAGTCAATCGCCGAACATTTGTAAAGCACACTGCAGCAGCGGGCGCAGCGCTCGCCGTTGCAGGCTATCACGTGGCCGCGGCCGAATCCGCGAAGATCAAGGTCGGCCAGATTGGCACCAAGCACGCTCACGCTTCGGGCAAGATGGACACACTGCGAAAGTTTAACGAGTTGTACGAAGTGGTCGGCGTCGTCGAGCCGGATGCGCAGCGGCGGCAACAGCTGACGGACAGCGCGACTTATCGCGACTTGAAATGGATGTCGGAGGAAGAACTGCTGAACACCTTCGGGCTGCAAGCCGTCGCCGTCGAAACCGAAGTACGTCAGCTCTTGCCGGCCGCCGAGCGGTGTGTTGCAGCCGGGATGCACATCCACCTGGACAAACCCGCCGGCGAATCGCTCAGCCACTTCAAACGGATTCTGGACGATGCCACGCGGCAGCAGCGAGTCGTGCAGATGGGCTACATGTTCCGCTACAACCCCGCATTTCAACTCGCATTCCGCGCGGCGAGTGAAGGTTGGTTCGGTCATGTCTTTGAAGTTCATACGGTCATCAGCAAGAAGATCGGCGAGGGATCGCGGCGCGAGTTGGCCGAGTACGCGGGCGGATCGATGTTCGAGCTTGGCTGTCATGTCATCGATGCAGTCGTCAAAATCCTGGGGCGGCCGACGAAAGTGACTCCTTTCAATCGCCAGACCTTCGCGGAACAGGATTCGTTGCTCGATAACTGTTTGTCCGTGCTGGAGTATCCGAAAGCGACTGCCACGGTGCGGAGTGCTCTTGTCGAATACGACGGAGGCCGCCGCCGGCAGTTTGTCGTGTGCGGCGATCAAGGCTCGATCGATATCAAGCCGCTCGAGCCGCCTCGCGCGACGTTAGCTCTCGACGCTACTCACGGCGACTATACGCAAGGAACTCGCGAAGTCGAACTCAAGCCGCTCGGCGGACGATACGATGGCGACTTCCTCGACCTGGCCAAGATCATCCGCGGGGAAAAGGAACATGACTTCCCACCGGCACACGATCTCGCCGTGCAAGAGGTGGTATTGAGAGCAAGTGGCTTACCGACCGATTGAACCGCACTCGCACAACTCTCAGGCAGCATTGATTGTCAGGAAATACAAGCACGATGCGCCAGCGAGTGGGCACTCGGCGCACCAAACTCACTCGCTGGCGCGTCGTGCTTGTACTCCCCCGTTTGACAATCTTCGGTCTCGCACCGCAAGATAGAAGTTTGGCGGATCACGCCTCGTTTGTCGCTTCTGACGCAATCTGCAATTCTTTATTCCAATCTGGTTCCGGATGCCTGACATCGACGAGTCGCAATTAATCGACGCATCGCTGCAGGGCAACTCAGCAGCGTTCGGCCAACTCGTGCAAATCCACCAGAACCGGCTGTTCAATGCGATGTCCCACTTCTGCGGGAATGCCGCCGAGGCCGAGGACGTTGTTCAGGAAGCGTTCGTCCAAGCCTATTTGAAATTGGCGAAGTTCCAACAGAACAGCCAGTTCTACACGTGGCTGTACCGCATCGCGTTCAACATGGCAATCAGCCGCAAGCGACGCAAGCGAGTTGAGGCATCGGTCGACAAGAATCGCGAGCAAGCGGGGTTCGAGCCGGTAGACGGAGGCGATGCGCCGGGCGATCAGATGATCCGCGAGGAACAAGCGGCTCAAGTCCACAAGGCGTTGGCCACGCTCAGCGAAGAGCATCGATCGATTCTAGTTCTTCGCGAGTTGGATGGACGTGACTACGAACAGATTGCCGAGATTCTCGACATCAACGTCGGCACGGTCCGCAGCCGACTGCATCGAGCGCGAATGCAGCTGCGCGAGCGATTGCAGGAACTTGGTTGACTACTTCACCGCCTTCTTCAAGTGTTCGACACTCATTTGGCCTGAATCACAAGGCGCAAACAGCGGCTCGAGCTGCGCGTGTTCCGTCACGTCGGTCGAGCAGTATCGGCGGCAATCCTCGGGGTCGGTCAAGACAACCGGCTGGCGCAAGCGGCCGGAACGCGTCGCCCGGACCAACTCGTTGGCCTCGGTCGTCAACATCACACAGCTGTCGAGTAAATCGACGCCGTCCGTTGGCATGTCCCAACTCGCCCACAACGCCGGGATGAAGAAGGCACGCTGATCCGTCAAGCGATAGTGAGCCTGACCGCCCTCGATATGCGGCTCAAAGAAGCTGGTCGCCAACATCAAGCAGCGCTGCGTTTTGAACGAGAACTTCCAAGGCCAAGTCGTGTGAACCGTCTCGGAGCGGGCGTTGATCTTCTCGCGTTGGAAGCGCTTCCGCTGTTTGAGGACATCGGTCGCCGAGGTCGCGGCCTTCGAGGGCCTCCATGATGCCGGCACCAAGCCCCATGAACTTGGCGCGAGCGTCCATCGTTCGCTAGAGTCCAATCGCAACGTGATGACATTGTACGTGGGGTAGAAGTCGCCGGTTGAAAAGAGTCCCGGCTGGATCTGCAAGTCAAACGCCGCCAGCGTCTGGTTGCCGTACTCCAGGAAGTCGTCCGAAACTTTGAAGCGAGCACACATCTGCGAGCAATCCGATCTGTATCACTGAACTCTTGGGTCGAGTCGAAACAAGCCGCTCTTACGGCCCGCCTTTGAGTAAACGGTTGGTTGAGTTATTCAGCCGAAGTTGACGTCACATTGTACCAACTCCTTAACCGCGTCGATGCTGCTTCCGCTGAACAAGGGGATCTCGATGCACAAGGACGGCTCGAACCATGCTGGATGAGCTTGAAACCGCTCACCCACGCGAAGCCTGGATCACGCCATTCTCGAACGACCGGCAATTCCTGGTTCGCCGGGCGGTTGCCCCACGCCGCGTAGCGCGCCAGCCACTGCGGAAACCATTTGCGGTCATTGTCCCGCAGCTGCGCCCGCTGAATTGCCCGCTTTGCCAGTTCCAGCGACATGACCAGCCTCCTCGAAGATCAACACACGGGTGTTATCCAGATATCCCGTATCAGACGGCCAATATCCAGATATCCCGTGTCAACGCAGAATAATTCTTGCAAGCAGTCCCAGCCACGGATAACATGCCCACTACCGCGATATCCGAGTCTAACGCGGGATAATGATAGCAGGCTATACGAAGGCGTCGATTCGCATGGACAAAGACGAGTTGGAAGTTCGGTTGAAGAACTTGGATAGGGACGCACCGAACTACTGGATGGAAGCTTTTCGCGGAACTCCGATGTCCATAGTCGTTCCGCCGTACATCAGATTTCTTCAGGGAACGGTAGTCCTATACAGTGCTCTGCGATTCCTGAGGGTCGCGCAGGACGTCGCTGGTCGCCACGACGGCTCGCTTTCGAAAGCACTCTCGGATCTTGAGGCAACGAAGGACTCAAAGCAGCTTGGCGTGACCTTCGAGACGTTCTTTGCATCGCAGTTAACAATTGTGAACGGCGTTTGAAAACGCCAGCGCTGGGGCGGTTGAAAAGGCTAGCGCCCGATGTGTTGTTTG
>JAQBZB010000545.1 GCA_027622275.1 Planctomycetota bacterium
CGTCCCCTGCATGGGCTGGAACCGGGGCCTGACGACCCCGGCAATGGATGTTTCGGCCCTGCGGGCCTTGGCGATCTGCCGGATAAATGTTCTTCACCCACGCCTACTAATTGGGAACGCTCGCGAATGCTTTGCACCCGGGCGTTGCGCGATAAGTATCTGTGGTTGCGGCTGGTGACCTACGGCGGAACGGTGATGAACGTCGTCGTTGAAGTGTTACGATGTCGTCCGATTGGAATGTTCTACGATATTGGCGCCAAGTTTGCCGTTTTGGGAGGGCGAAGCTCCTGCTGAGCCGGTTCGGCAGGAGCCTCACCCTCCCGGTTACTCACCCTCCCGATCATTCTTCATCGGCCGCTCGCCGAATTGAAAGACCCGCCGAAGGGCTAATCGCGTGGAAAGTGTTCGCGAACGATGGCGTGAAACTCGTCCGGCGTGCTGACGTTGGCGACGTGTGCCCGGAAGTGTCTGGCTCCGGGCTTTCCCTGTGCATAGCAACACGCGTACTTCCGCATCAACAGCGTTCCCTTTTCAACGCCGAAGCGATCGACGACGAGATCGTAGTGCCGAAGCATGCATTCTCGTTGCTCGTCGATGCTCGGATCGGGAGGGATTTCTTCGCTTCGCAGAGCGGCCGCGGCTTGTTGAAACAACCAGGGTCGACCGAGGCACGCGCGGGCGATCATGACGCCATCGACATCATAGCGGCGAAATGCCTCCACCACTTTCTCCGCCGAGTCCAGATCGCCGTTTCCGATCAAGGGGATGTGCTTCAAATAGGTTTTGATCTCGGCGATTCGATTCCAGTCAGCGTTCCCCTTGAAGAAGTCTTGGGCCGTCCGGCCATGCACCGTCAACGCCGCGGCACCGGCTGCTTCGACAACTTGGGCCACGTCGATCGCATTGATCTGGTCGCGCGTGCAACCGAGGCGAATCTTGGCCGTGACGGGAGTTGGACGACAGGCTTCGACAACGCGCTCAATGATCTCACCCATGCGGTCTGGAAAACGCAGCAAGTAGGAGCCGCTGTGAGCTTTCTGTGTCACCTGCCGGACGGGACAGCCGAAGTTGATATCAACGATGCTGACCTGATACTCATGAGCCAATCGATGTCCGACCTTCGCCAGCATCTCCGGGTCGTTGTCCCAAATTTGAACGGCCAGCGGTCGCGGTTCGTCCTTGACACCCCACAAGCGATCAGGATGCTCGGCCTTCATTTCGTCCATCCAAACGAAACCGCGAGCGTTCACCATCTCGGTTGCTTGCAACCCGGCACCACCATAGTCGCGGACGATTTGCCGAAACGCAAAGTTCGTGAAGCCAGCCATCGGGGCTTGCAAGATCGGCGGATCGATGGCAAGCGGCCCAATCTTCAGAGGCTTTACTTCCAGCGGAAGCAGCGTTGGATTCGTTCGAGTCTCAGTATTCATCCCTGCATCTTGTTCGAACTGCAACAATGCGCCAAGCCGCGAACGCGTACGATGGCCTTCCAAGGCCGTCGATTGCTTCACGACGGCCTTGGAAGGCCATCGTACAAAAGGCGTCAGTGCGCCAAGCCGCTTAGTCCGCTTGTGCGGCCCGCGCTCGTCGCACGGCTTCTTCCGTTGATACGACGAGCAAGGTCGATAGCGGATATGCGATGGCCTGCTCCGATTCGCGACGCCAACGGCGCGAATCGATGCCGTCTTCGGGACATTCTCAGCCGAAGAGTGGCTTAGCCGGTCTGTGCGCAGTGTTGCGCAGAGAACAGGAGGGTCCGGCATAATCCGAATGAACGGAAGGTTCGGAAGTCAAATGCGTGTCGTGCGGGAGGCAACGATCGTCGCGGTTATCGCCTGGAGCTGTGCCAGTTTGGTGTCAGCCCAGATGCCGATGCTCCGTTTGCCTTCCACGAGTCCACCGCCGTCACGAGGTGTCTGGCCGCCGATGCCAGTCGCACCAAGAAGCAACATTCGCTTCACTCGGTTGCCCCCAGTGACACAAACCACCGCTTCACGAACGACTGCCATCGGGCCGCAGTTGGCCGACGTCTCGGCGTGGTGGGAACACCATGTCAGCGAGCCGCAACGCCCCACCGCGGAATCGGTGCCGGTGACGGCCACCGAACTGATCGTGCAGGCACTTGCCCAGTCCGAGCATGTCCTGGCCGTTAGTCAGGGACCCTTGATCCAGCAAGAGAATGTGCTGAAAGCGATGGCGGACTTCGACCCAGCCGTTTTCTTTGAGTCGCGATGGGACGATCTGAGCAACCCCGTTGGCAACACACTCACTACCGGTGGCCCGACCCGCTTTAACGACCAGCGTTGGCTCAGCAAGGGCGGGCTGCGCCAGAAGACTCAACTGGGCGGAACAATCGAGATGTCCCAAGAGATCGGGTTGCAAGATACCAACTCGATATTCTTTATCCCCGACCAGCAAGCCGCCACGCGCATGACACTCGGTTTGAACCAACCGCTGCTGCGGCGCGCGGGACGTGAATACAACGAGAGTGCGATCTTACTGGCCGAGATCGACACGAATATCGCCGCATTCGAACTCAGTCGTGAATTGCAAGATCACGCCTTTGCCGTGATCCAAGCCTACTGGGACTTGTACCTGCAACGGGCTTTGTACTTGCAACGCCAACGGGCCCACGACCCACGGCAAACGCACACTAAGTCTTTTGTAGTCCAAGGACTCGGGCAAGATAATCGGTATTCCAAC
>JAQBZB010000203.1 GCA_027622275.1 Planctomycetota bacterium
CGCAAGCCGCCCGGTATTTCGCGGTGTTTCAGCGGTTCGTACCGGGCGGCTTGCGCCGCTCCGCTACAAAGCAAGTGGCATTGGCCCAACGCCCAATCGGAAGCCACCTCATTCGTCCGCGAACGTGATGTTGCCCGGCTTCGCGTCGTAGTAGTAAATTCCGATCGACCGCAGCCACGACAATGCCTCCCGCACTTCGCTCCATCGGTCGCCGAACAGCTCGACCCGCTCACGCTCCCAATCTTCTAGCACTTCCGCAGAATAGTCGGGCGGTTGGTCGAGATATGCTTTGCCAAAGTCCAACAAGAAGGGAGGCGTCACGATGGTCATCTCAACAACCAGCAATTCCTCGTCAAAGTCGACCAATCGAGGAACCGACAGATTGCCAACTTCGTCGATGTTCAAATCACGAAGCCGTTGGTAACATGCAACCTCGCGGTTATAATTTCCGAAGCGTTCAAAAACTTTTATGGCTGACTTGCGGTGGGACTGCCAAACCTGTCCGTCGTTGCCGAAGCCAAGCTGGCGGTCAAAGCGAACACTTGTATTGCGAAACGCAGCGTAGTCACTAGCGCGTTGCGCTAAATCATCTGGATAGGTACTCATGATCGAAAGCCAAACTTATTCGGCAACTGTCAAAGCGAGCTTGCACGTCGATGGCGACACATTGAATGTAGCACAGCTCGGGCCAGATTTCTGCATTGTACGCGAGCCTCGGAACTATCCGCCTACCAATGCTCGCATTGAGTTGACGATCGATGGCCGAGCCGAGACGCATGATGTGTTTTTGACAGACGGCATTTCCGAAGGCTGCAATGAAGTCCGATTCGCATCGAACAATGAAGCTACTTGCGATACGCCCTGAGCGCCTCGCCAAGCCGCCGGACTTCTTCTTCCAGACCATGCAAAAGTTCGCTCGTGTTTGCAAGGTCATGGTGCTTGCCACGCTCTTCTAACTCGTGAGCAGCAGCGACGCAAGCTTCTGCGCCGAAGTTGGCGGCGAGACCTTTCAAGCTGTGAGCAGCGCGTTCCACTGTAGGCGCATCGCCATCGGTGATGGCTTCACGAAGTGTGGCGAGAAGTTTTGGCGAGTCTTCGTCGAAATAGCCAATGAAGTCGCGAAAGAGATCCTTGTCGCCCGCGAGCCGCTTCATTGCACCGTCGAAGTCGATAACGGTCGAGGCAGACACCTCGCTTACGTTGCGGGTTTCTATCGACGGTGCATCGCCTCCGGCAGGCAGTGACTCGTTCGAGAAACTCTCGACCAACTCGATCAGCACGTTTACGTCGATTGGTTTCGAAATATAGGCGTCCATACCTGCTTCCAGGTACTTCTCGCGATCGCCGGTCATGGCGTGTGCGGTCATGGCAATGATGGGAGTTGATTTGGCCGACGCGTTCTCGTGCTCGCGGATTGCAGCGGTCAATTGAATGCCGTCCATGATCGGCATCTGCACGTCCATCAACACCACATCGAAAGCTTGCTTGCCAAACAGTTCGACGGCCTCGCGACCATTCTGCGCAACGGTAACGGCGTGGCCACGTTTCTTCAGGATCGTTGTTACGACCTTCTGGTTTGCGGGCGTGTCTTCGGCCAGCAAGACCGACAGCGAATCGTTCATTCGCGCGTGTGGTGAGTCGCTGCCAGGATCAACGTCCGCCACAACCTGCACGTTCATCGCTCGCATCACAGCGTCCATCAGATCGGATTGCGAGACCGGCTTTTGCAGATAGACCGAAACGCCCGCCGCTTCTTCGCGCTGGCGGAACTCGTGGCGATCCGAGGAGGATAGCATCAAGATGACCGGCGGCGGGTCGGGTAATCGCTCTGCGATCTCTTCCGACAGCGTGTAGCCGTCCATTCCGGGCATCAGGGCGTCGACGATCACGAGTGGATAGGGCGAGCCTGCTTTGCGTGCTTGTTCCAACCGACCTAGCGCTTGCTCGCCGTCGTTCGCCGTGTCAGGCCGCATTGACCAGTTGGAAAACGCTTCGGAGATGATGCGGCGATTCGTTTCATTATCGTCAACAACAAGAACACGCATGTTGCGCAACTGTTCGAGCGGCGTGAAGTCGCCAGACTGTTTATTGGGATCTTTCTGTCTGGCGAAGGAAAGCTGAAACGAAAAACAGCTCCCCGAGCCGGCTTCGCTCTCCACAGACATTCGGCCGCCCATCAACTGAATCAACTCGGTACAAATCGCCAGCCCCAAGCCGGTTCCACCGTATCGCCGTGTCGAAGACGCGTCCACCTGAGTAAACGGTTCGAGGATGCGGCGTTGATCTTCTGCGGGAACCCCGACGCCCGTGTCGCGCACCGAGAACCGCAGCTGCGTCTCCTGCCGCCACTTTCGCGACGCCTTCACGGCGAGAACGACTTCTCCTCGATCCGTGAATTTAATTGCGTTACCAATCAAGTTGGTGAGCACCTGCCGCAAACGAATCGGATCACCGATCAAGTTATCGGGACAAGCAGGGTCGATCTCGCACGCGAGTTCGATGCCTTCCTCGAACGCCCGCATCGACAGCGTCTTGACCGTCTCGTCGATCGTTTCGCGCAGGCAGAACGGTTCCTTGTCGATCGTAAACTTGCCCGATTCGATCTTCGAGAAATCGAGGATATCATTGAGCAGCGTCAGCAGTGAACGGGCCGCGTCGTCGGCGGTTTGCACGTAATCGCGGACATCGTCGGTCACTTCTTCGTCGAGTGTGATTTGCGTCATGCCGATGATGGCGTTCAACGGAGTCCGCAGTTCGTGGCTGACGTTGGCCAGGAACTCGGCGCGGACGCGTGTCGCCTCTTCAGCAGCTTCCTTCGCCTGCTGAAGTTCTTCCTGCTGTCGTTTGCTCTCGCTGATATCGCGTTCGATCGTCGAAGAACCAATGATCGTGGCGTCGTTGTCAGCGATCGGCGAGACGGTTAGCGACACGGGAATCAGCCTGCCGTCTTTGCGGCGGCGAACGGTCTCGAATTGCTCCAATCGTAGTCCCGTCTGCAGCGCACGTAGAATCTCCGCCTCCTCTTCTTCGACATCCGGCGGCAAAATGATGGCGATCGTTTGTCCGACCGCCTCTTCCTCGGTGAAGCCATAAACACGCTCGGCTCCCACGTTCCAACTGATGATCGTGCCGGCGATATCTTTGCTGATGATGGCGTCGTAGGAAGAATCCACCAGCGCTGCCATTCTCGTCCGGTACCGAGCGTCTTCGGTGCGTTCCGAGACGTCTCGTAAGAAGGCATTGAAGAGTACGCCATCATCCAGCGGGACCGCGATCACGCTCAGTTCGATGGGAAATTCCTCGCCACTCTTTCGCAATGCGGTCAGCTCCAAGCGCTGTCCCAAAACGGGCCCGTCGCCGGTCTTCAAGTAGTGTTGCAATCCTGCGCGATGCTCGGCACGATGCGGTTCTGGAATTATCAGCGATGCGAGTTCTTTCCCTGCCGCCTCCCCAGCCGTCCAGCCAAACGTTGTTTCCGCCTGGGCGTTCCAATCGACAACACAACCGCGTGCGTTCATCGAGATAACAGCATCGAGCGCGGTTTCGACGATCGCTCCTCGATAGCGATCCCGCGCGGCCAGCTTGCGACGCGTATAAACTACCTGTGCGCACAACATCGCCGTCATCCATATCGCCGCGATGCCCAGCGTGCGATTGACCGCGATCTTCCACGGTTCACCTCCCGGCGACGAGATGAGCAGGTCCACCAGAACCATGAACGAGCAAACGCCCGCGGTCATGTAAATGGCCGTCGGCCGCTCGCAACGGAAGGCAAGCCAGATGACCGGCAAATAGAGAATCGAACCGGTTACCCCCAAAGCCAATGCCGAGTCGATCGCAAACGCCAACGCCAACGCGGCTGCGACGCCAACCCAAATTAGACCATGAGGTTTAAGGCGGCTGGCGCTCATCGATTCGATCCGGCTGGACAAGGATGTCTACTTCGGCGGCCGCTGATCCGCCTTCCGTTGGGTCACTTTACGCGACGGATTACGCCATTGACACCCGGAATGGTCGGTTTGACGTCGCCGCTTCGTCGCGTTTGGCGAAGCCAGCCCGTCCAAGACGGCGACCGCAAGTAGGATACCGATACAGGCCAGAACGCTCCACATGATCTGCCAACCGATCGGCCCATGTAACACGTCTTGCAGTAGTTCATTCATGCTTCGCATCCCCGCATCGATCGAAAAACCGAGATCCGCGTTGCACCGATGATGATTACGTCGCCTTCCTCGAGCTGTTTGATACGGATCGATCGACCGTTCACCTCGGTTCCGTTCCGCGACTCAAGATCCTGAATGACGAACACGCCATCTACACAGTTCAGCAGGCAGTGAATGTGACTTACGAATTTGTCGGCAATTAACAAGTCCACTTCATTGCTCCGTCCGATGACTGTTGGAAAACGATCGACGACAACATTCGTCGCCTTCTCATCACCCACGCGGCTCATTCGGAGTGTCAGTCGCGTCTGGTTCGCAAACAAGTCGGGCAGAAGTTCGAGCATATTCATTGCTATCTCCTCGTAAATCGTCGTGGATCGCGGAGCGATCAGCGACACAAAGATGACGCGGCAGGCCTCGTGGCCCACCACGTCGGGCGAGCGGAGCATGAGGATTGTGATGCAAGCGTCGTGCCAAGCTACCCGTACGAGACGTGCAACTCAGTTGCAAGAAGACACTGCATTTCGCGGGCCTATAGCTGATCGTCCGGCGACCACGTTGCTGGCGCGTCTGCCACCGTTGCTGTCCAAGTTGAAGGGAATGCAACCGTTTACCGCCTGGCACACCGTCTGCTTCTGGTGCCCCTAAGCAAAGCTCCGCGAATCAAACAAGGAACCCAACCAATGACCATCGTCGAGTTTCTTTTGCTTCTGTTAGTCGCCGGATTTTGCGGTGCGTTAGGCCAATCGCTCAGCGGTTATTCACGCGGCGGATGCCTCGTTGCGATCGTAGTTGGTTTCATTGGCACGCTCGTTGGGACGTGGCTCGCACGGGCCACCGGCCTGCCCGAGATCTTCGCGATCAGTGTCGGCGGCAAATCGATCCCGATCATCTGGTCCATTATCGGCGGAGCATTGTTCTGTGCCGTACTTGGACTGATCACTCGGCCTCGAAGGGTCGTTGATTAGACGCTCGAATTTGACATCGCCTCGCCCGTTCACGCAGTCAATTCGCCGCTAATGGAGCATTCGGCACAGCATGTGCATTTGGTCTTAGCAAGTGACGTGACGACCTTCGCTCGACGAGCTACAACTGAAGGAGAAGCAAAATGAAAACTACCTGGATGAATAAGGCGCTGGCGAGTTTCTTCGCGATGCTACTGTTGGTGCTTGCCGCAGGCTGTGAACCGGCCGCGTCGACAAACGAAGGCGGCAACGACGCCGTACCTGGCCAAGGCGATCACACGCCGCGACCGTCGATCGACATTAACGTCGGCGGCGAAGACGGTTTGGACATCAACATCGAGGGCAACAAAGTTGATCCGGAAGCCGGCGCGATTGACGTGGAAGTAGGTGGCGGAAAGGGAGTCCAAGTCGATGTACAGCCCAAGACGGAGCCTGAGTAATTCGATGTTGAACCTGCTTCAAAGACGGAATGCGACGCAGCGGACAATCTAACTCTCAACACAAGGACGAACCCATGATTAGCGACAAGATTCGAGAAGCACTCAACGGCCAAATCAACATGGAATTCAACGCCTCGTACATCTACCTCGGTATGTCAACGTGGTGCGAACGTCATGCCTTCAAGGGTTCGGCCCTTTGGCTGCGAATGCAAAGCAGCGAAGAACAAGCCCACGGGATGAAACTTCACCACTTCTTGTTGGCTCGTGATTGCGATGTCGAGCTGAATCAGATTGGCAAGCCGCCGGCGTGTTACGAATCGTTGCTCGATGTCTTCGAGAAAGCCTACGAACACGAGCAACGCGTGAGCGAGAGTATCGATGCCATCTACAAGCTGGCTTTCGACGAGAAGGCGTTCGCCGCGTTGGTCGAACTTCAATGGTTCCTGACGGAGCAGGTGAGCGAAGAACAAGTCTGCCGCGAGATCGTCAAGCAGTTGAGGATGGTCAAGGACGATCCGTCCGCCGTCCTCGATCTCGACCGCGAGCTAAGTACACGAGCGACCGCGGCGTAAGGAACGCGGCGTAAGGAACCAGGTGACGACATGTCAGGCAAAATGGATTGCTTTGGTTTGACCGACATAGGCCACAAGCGATTGGTGAACGAAGACCAATTCATCGTCGCCGATCTCAACAAGTCGATGCGAGTTCTTCAGACAAGCCTCGGTCTTGACCATCAAACGCGACTGTTCGGCAACTCGCAAGGCAAGCTGTTGGCGGTCGCCGATGGCATGGGCGGACACGAGGCGGGAGAGCGGGCGAGCCAACTTGCCGTTGATAGCGTGGTGACGTATGTGTTGAATACGCTGAACTGGTACTTCGGCCTCGGAGCCGATAGCGATGAAGACTTTCGCGACGAATTGAAGGCGGCTCTGCAACATTGCCAAACCATGTTGCAGCGTGATGTCGAAGCGACGCCGCAGCGGCGTGGCATGGGAACGACGCTAACGATGGCTTACATCATCTGGCCGCGCATCTATGTCGTACACGTGGGCGACAGCCGTTGCTATGTGCTACGCGGTGGCAAGCTCAAACAGATCACGCGCGATCACACGATGGCGCAGCTCTACAAAGAGACGCAGGACGTTCCCGTCATGGATGGAGAGCCGGAAGACGAAGTGACTGGGCGATGGAGTCACACGCTGTGGAATGCAATTAGCGCAAACGAATCAAGTGTCGACCCGGAAGTCTACGCGGCGAATCTCGAATTGGGCGACACGATCTTGCTTTGTACGGATGGCTTGACGAAGTACTTGGACAATCCGCGTCTGATCGAACTGCTCACTAGTAAGGACTCGAGCGAGGCGATTTGCCAGCGAATGATCGACGAAGCCAACAACGCGGGCGGCAGTGACAACATTACCGTCGTCATCAGCCGTTTCCGCGATGCGACGGATGACGTGGCGGCAGCGGCATCGCGCGGCGAACTGACATTGGAGCAAGCGAAGCCCGATCCGCTTGCCGACACCGGATCTTTCCCAGCGAAGCCTGCGGTGGCCGGATAGCGACGACCACAGCTGCGGTCGTCGAGCGATCAGAATCGAAGTGCTACTTCGCAGTATGCTAAGGTATCGCGACTTCCCGCAGATCGTACTGGTCGTCGAACGGTCGCAATTCGCCGCGGAGTATCGGGATCTCGGTAGGTGCTTCGATCGCGAGTCTGACTCGCCCTTTCGTTGTGGCGGTCACGACGACGGTGATGCCGTCGCCAATCTTGATCGACTGGCCGACCTTGCGTGAGAGTACGAGCATCGCAGAGTCCTTTCGAGTTGGAACGATGGGAGGATTCCATTCAGCCACGAACTTTAAGCAGAAGCCGTGCCAACCTCCCTTTTTGACGAAAACAAGTTCAGTGTGTCTTGGCAAAGCAGCGTGCGTAGTTTGGCCAACGCTTTGCCGCCGATTGCGCTGGCAATGCTTGCAAGCTCCGCAGCAGCCAACTGATTGTCCAACAGCCATGCTGGTCGTGTGGCGAGCAGGACGGACCGTGATTGATCTATCGCCGCAGAACCGCGTAAAGCCCTTTCTCAACGATGGTTACCGCCCGGTCTCGGCCTTTGGCACGGCGGCTGCTTGATCTACGGGATATTCGGCCACAGGTTCGAACAGACGCGTTCACTAGCATGAGAGGAAAAACCAACCAACCCGCAAGGAAAACGACATGACCGCCTTTGTTATCACACACCAAGATTCCGAGTTTCTCGACACTCCCATCTTTCACGCTGGACCGGAGCAACAGCAGGAAGCGATCGCTGTATTCACCAATCGCGAGGCAGCTCAAGAGTATATCCACACGGCTGCCTGGTCGGAGCATCACGGTGTCGGCGAGTTGAAACCGATTCAGATCCTGAAATGGTTCGAATGCGCTCACGAAGACGGCGTCGACATGGTCGTCATCAATCCGGATCGCAACTGGCATCCGTTCGGAGATCGCCAGGAAGTGATTCTCCTGGATGAACCGCGCGAAGCATTTGCGAGGCTGCTGCGGTCGGAGTTGATCCCGAAGGTCGATAAGCAGCAATTATACGAACACGAACACCAACCACCTCCGATTGCCCACGCGCTACGCCGGTTTCAGTTTCACCGGAACGAAACGGCGTTGAGTGACCATAAAACATCAGTCGCTGTGCTCGAAAACGACCTTGCGTGACAAGTAATGCAGGAGAATCCCGTGGATCACGACATCGTCTTAAATGACGTCATCGAACGCCTCAACAAGCTGGGCTTGCAGTGCAAGACCGTGCCGACGCACAAGCTGTCATCGGCGACGACCGCGCTGGCTTGCTTTCCGATGTACATGGTCGCGAACGTGGCGACTTGGAGCGACGATTCGGATCGACATTTGAAGCTGAGCAACCTGTTCAACGCGGCTTCACTGCGTGACGCCTACGCCATCGGTGAACAAGAGACGCGGCTCGAAATCAACGCACAGCACGCCGCGCCGCGATCTTGCACCACTTGCTCACGGATGCCAGGCCACCGCTGCTCGTCGTTTACGAATACGCACTGGAAACACTGCGAATATTCCTGTCGGTCGCCAACGCCGACCTCGTCGAACTCGTCAAGATGGCAGTCGCCCGCATGATGGTTGCGGTCGCAAAGGCGTCGGGCGAAGGCTGGTTCGGGGCGGGCGGCGAACCGACCGACGATCAACGCAAGTGCATCCGTCTGATCAGCGAGCAACTTGGCTTAAAGCAGTCACCGACAGCATCGGTTGTCTTGGAAGAACTGCAAGTCTCGTAGCGGTCGAGGCCACTCATGGAACTCAGGACGCCGCGCCTGCAAGCAACCACATGTGCAACATTCGAGGACGGTTCTCGACCGCAAGGCAAACGTGAAGCAGCTCTTTCGTCTGTGGGGAATCGTCATCGCCGGCAATCTGACGGGAGCCGCGATCGGCGCTCTGCTACACACAGCCGCCAGCGATGTCGTTGGCGCTCGCGAGGGGTACATCGCGATCGGCCATCACCTCGTCGACTTCAAGACACTGCCGCTGCTGGTCAGCGCTCTGCTCGCTGGTTGGTTGATGGCACTAGGAGCCTGGCTCGCGGTTTCCAGCCCGCGGATGGGCTCTCAGATGACCTGTGTTTACCTGGTCACGTTCCTCATTGGAATCGGCGGCCTTCACCATTCGATCGCCGGTTCGGTCGAGATGTTCGCCGCTCTTTTCATGAGCAACGAATTCACCGCCCTGCAAGCCTTTCGCTTCATCACCGTCGCCCTCCTCGGCAACCTGATCGGCGGCAGCCTCTTCGTCGCCCTCTTGAACTACGCCCACATCCGCCGCACACAAGCGGCGAGCTAACGCACTCCAGTTCAAACGCCGAGTTCATGAACGGCCCACGGAAGGTTTGTTGTGAATGTCAGGCCAACTGAAGCGTAGGTTCGGGCCAGATCCGGCTGGCAGCGGGATTGTTCATCGGGCCGCATGCGAGCACGACGCCCGGTAGAAGTTCTCAATGCAAAACCGACTGCTTTGTTCAACTTGTTTCGCGCCGCTTGCGAGTGGCAATCACCATGCTCGCGATGGTTAGCCCGATGATCGGTCAACTGTGAGTTCTGATCTCACTGGACAGATCGAGCCACAGCAATCCACCTAACACGCACGCCAGAAATGTGACAATCATATGCGGTAGCGATTCTCAGCGTGTGGCAACCACGTTGGCTCGTCGTCGCTCCAGCCTAGCGGCTAAGCCAACATGATTCGGAGAAATCCTGTCAAACGGTGCGCCGCACACCGGGCAAACCTTTGCCAATTCGTCATGCAACGCCACCTTGCAACTCTCACAGCGGAAACTCCGCAAATCGACCACGATCGACGTTGGATTTACTTTTTCGAGCATTCGTAATCCTCGTGCCTAGTTACGGTCCATAGAAATGCTCCACCGGCGTGCTATGTTGCCAAGCGATGTCACCACTCGGCGTATCCAGCGCCTGGGCGATCTTTATTCGCTGAGTTGCGTTCGGAGTCCACCGACCGCCGAGGATAGCTTGCAACCGTTTGAGATCCACACCACTTCGCTCAGCCAGACTCAACAGGGAGACGCCTTTTTGTCGACACAGTTCTTGGAGGCTAATTGACATTACGCTCTCACCTTGGTCGCCGCGAGTCGATAACGGCACCTTTGCTTGCTATCGGCTCGCAACGAGTGCCGCCGATTCACGAGTTCGCACTCCAGTAAGAGCGTTGTTTCCACATCCGACAAATCTATCGGCTTGATGAGCAGCAGGTCGATGCCTGCCTGAATGCATTGTTCGCGGTGTTCGTCTTCCGACCGCGCCGTAACCGCTATGAGGAAGCACGTTCTTCTTGGAAAGTCGAGCCGTAGATGTCTTGCGATCTGATACCCATCCATAAACGGCATTTCCATGTCCAGCAGCACGACATCCGGGTGCTGAGCCGCGGCCACTCGGAGGGCAGCGAGGCCATTTTGAGCCGTGCGGGCAGCGTGTCCCCAGCGGCGCAGTCGTCTGACCAGCGAGTCGGCGATGTCCCGACCATCAGCGACAACTAACACCCGGAGTTCTCGCACGACTTGCGCACGATCAACTTCACGACTTCGGGCGCGAGGTGAAGCGGGATGGCGTAGTGACGGCTTGCCTTTGAAGACGTCGAGATTCTGGATTTCTGGTGTCGTCCGTTCACTGATCCGTTGTGGGGACATGATTACCATCCTTAGTTATGCCTTGGAGTTTGAATGATTCTGAAAGTCGGCAGCGGCCGGGTGTAGCCCGTCGTCATCTGCGCACTCGATCGACTCGCGGTCAGCGCGCGTAAGCGGAATCGCGTCTGGCGTCAGTAAAAACACTTGCACCATCGCCCCGGTCGTGACCTGCGACTTCGTTCCGATGTTGTTTTCCTTCATGATGATCGCTGCAGCGGCTAGTGTTTCGCGGCATTGCCGCACCGAACCGTCTCAATTCCCTCGATGAGCGCATAAAAAAACCGACGTGGTGGAACACCCAGAGGTACTCCGCCACATCGGTTTACTTTTCAACGAGCCCCTTGGTGATTCCAAGCTGCTCTTTATCTAGTCATCCGAAAGTATGGCGAGGAAAGGTGAACTGTCCCTTCACTCGACTGACGTCAGTCTACAGCATCCCGTCGGCAAAACAAGCGAGAGGATTTGGAATGTCCAACTTTGCCAACATCTCGACGGCGTAAGTCGTTGGCGTTTCGTATAGAATTGTCGCTGTTGGTCAAAGCATGTTGCCTGTTTTTGCATGGTTGCAAATGTTCTAGCCTTCCATTCATTTCAGGGTTTGCTCGATAGGACTGTCAGATCGTTTATGAAGACACGGGGAGAGATCGAAGCCGCCGTCTGCCAAGGGATGTCGCATTTCGAACAGGAGTACATGGGCCGCGGCCCCAAGGACATCCACACGCATTTGATTGGCGATCTGCTGGTGGTTCGCTTGCAGGGTGTGTTGACCGCCGCCGAGCAACATCTGGTGAAGGCGCTGCCGGCTGAGAAAGGACGCGACCTGCTGAAGCAAGTCCGATCGCAGCTGATCGAGGTAGCGAGACCGACTTTGGAATCGCTGGTTGAGGAGATCACCGGCATCAAACCACTCAGTTTGCATCACGACATTAGCACCCTGACGGGGGAAGAGGTCGTGATATTCACGCTGGCCGAGGCACCCGATTATCGCGAAGCGAAGAAGAGGTACCCGATTATCGCGAAGCGAAGAAGTAGCCGACTGTTTCAGTAGACCAGCGGTGCCAAATCAAACTCGCGACTCCCACGAGATCGCTTCGTGTTTGAATGAGCCTCTGCGAGGCTCATCCTTGCTCCCCTTTCGGCTTTGTGATCGGGGATACTGGGCTCGTTGGTCCACCCGGTGGTCGTCGCGGACCGGACGTCGGATCGAAAGAGGGAACACCCGCCAGCGGATCTCTCGGGCGACCGCTTCGTGGTTGGGGAGGGCGTTTTGAATGGATCTGTCCAGCGCGGAACGCCGTGGCGATGGCCATCGGTATCTCGGCTTCAGCGAGTACCAACAACACCTGATTCTCTGCCACCTTGGCTTTCATCTCCTGTTGGAGGGCGATCGCGTTCGCGCGACGCACCTCGGCACGCGCTCGGGCCATGCGTGTGTCCGCTTCGGCCTGGTCGGTCTGCAATCGCGCTCCGATGTTTTCTCCGACGTCGATGTCCGCGATGTCGATGGAAACGATTTCAAAGGCGGAATTCGCGTCCAGCCCCCGATTCAACACGCCTTTGGAAATTCGGTCGGGCGTTTCCATCACTTCCATGTGCGATTCGGCGGAACCGATGGCGCTGATGATTCCCTGGCCGACGCGGGCAATGACCGTTTCCTCGGTCGCTCCGCCGATCAACTGATCCAGATTCGTGCGCACCGTCACGCGAGCGCGGACACGCAGTTCAACGCCATTTTTCGCGACTGCACTCAGCGTCATCTTGCGGCCCGCCTCAGGTGCTGGACAGTCGATGACCTTGGGAAAGACGCTGATACGCACCGCTTCCAACACGTCACGTCCAGCGAGATCAACAGCGGCGGCACGGTCGAAGTCCAAATCGATGCCGGCACGATGAGCGGCAACGATGGCGCGGATGACGTTCATGACATCACCTCCGGCCAGGAAATGGGCTTCTAAGCGTGCGGTACTCATGCCCTGGTTGCGGTCGATGTTCAACCCCGCCTGACTTCCCATGATCTTGGCGGAGACGATCAGACTAGGTTTGACTTGGCGGAGGCTCATGCCGATCAAACTCGCCACGCGGACGTCCGCACCGGACATATAGGCCTGAAGCCATAGCGAGCCGTAGTTAAGCGAAACCGCCACAAGCAGTAGGGCAAACAATACCGCAACGATGCTCGCACCCATGACCAACCCGTATTGGAGATCGACCGCGACAAGTGGGGCAAAGATCTCGAACATCAGTGTCTCCGTGCTTAGCCAAGGTACGTCGCATGACCACCGCCTTGGATTCAGACGGCAGTAGAAATTCGATCTTCACGCCCCGTGGCACGTCGTTTCACGAACCGCTGGTTGGCCGTGGTCAAGCTTCTGGTTATCGAGGCTGATGCGCCTGACCACATTGGTGAGAATGTGATCCCTAAGCGTTCTTTCGATCAAGTACGCGATGCAGAATCGTCATCCAAGTCTGGTTGAGCCGCAAAGTCACATCCTGCACGTTACTCTCTTCGTCTTGCTGAAACTCGATTTCAAAACCAGCTTTCGCCAGGCAGTCGTTCGGGCTTTCGCCTAATTGGCAAGCTCGCCAAAAACGTACGCTCCGCAGCGAACTTTCGGCTCTGGTCGTGGCTGTTTCGGAGGTAATGGATTCCACTGATTTAGTGACCTCCTCCGTTAAACTGGTCATCATCTCTTGGCGCAAACCATCCGCCCAAGTCTTCCAACGTGTCTTTTCTTGTACTGTCATCTTCATGAACCTGCGAAAGAGCGCTACTTAAAGGTCACGTCGCAACGGCGCGACGTCTACAATTCCTACAATGACTGGCTAGTACTGTGACTCGGCTTAAAACGAGCATCCGTCCCTCCTTGGGTTTGGGATCCACCTAGCATTTCTACATATTGCTGTTGTTGGATCAGCGTTGCATTCTCGCAAGCTTTCGTCTGGCCTCGGCCTTGACATTGGGCAGTGCCTCTGTCATTCCGAGAACCGTGTTCAGATCTGAAGTGGCCTTCGAACCGTTCCCAGCGGTCGCGTAAACCAAAGCGCGGTTATAGAGCGCCATCGCTTTCACGTCGGACGGCGCGTCTTGCATGTCAACGGCCGTCGTGTAATCATCGATCGCACCCTGGTGCTCGTGTTTCTTCGACTTCGCCATTCCCCGCTTGTAGAACGACAAAGCCTTATCGCGATTCGAGAAGCGACCAGTCAACCAGCGAAGGACGTTCATTTTCAGCAGTGCTTTCGTTTGATCTGGTTCGCACGCCTCGTCCGCGTGTTGACTCTTCTTAACGTAAGGCTCGCGGCTGTTGTGTTCAACATCTAGGGGCGGTTAGCTCGTCGTTCTTTCTGCGATTGTCGTGGCCTCGCGGACTCGAGTTCTTGACAGCGCTCGCGCACCGATCGGAACGGCATCCCGTCAGATCGCTCGTACCTTTCGGCACGGACGAACCAAAACGCCAAGCCTCCCGTGTTGTGTGCGGGCGTCCGCTCAGCTCCCGCGGCTCGCACGCCGAGCGAGCCTTTTCGACCCGTCTTCTGCCAGCCGCGACGTTCCATGATCATGCGAACCAGAACACCAATGGCCTGCCGGAATCGTGCGTTGCGCCGCGTCTGTGTGCCTGCGAGGAACTGATTGATATCCGGTTGCGATTCCAGCTCCCGCACGACGCCGGCCAATGGAGAGCGGTCGTGGTGCAACTCGGATTCTTCCATCCGCTGCTGGCGATCCGCATCTTCGAAGAACTCGAACACTTTGTCGAAAGGCTGCTCCGGATTGTTGACCACGTCCGCAAATGTTCTTCCTTGGGCATCTTCCAAAAAGTCTTCGCGGGTCACTCGCGGTTTTGACATTATCTTGTGTCTCGGGGGCTTCGAGCGAGCGTTATTCCTGACGCGTGCCATCTTTGCACATTCAAATATTGTATCTCCATCACGCGGGATGTACAATCCTGATCGTTTTGCTGGCGGATCGTATGTCCGACCGATCCGAAAGGCTCACGTGGTCGGCATTCAGAACTCGCCGCGGAGTTCCGGTGCCTGCCCGTACTTGCCAGATCCCGACCGCGTAAGGGAAGATGCTGCCTCGGCAATCTCTCTGGCTCCGAACCCGGCGCGAGTCTTGTCCGTTTCGCAATCCTCTTTCTTACGCGAGCCAAATCACTCATGTCGACAGAGCCACTCATTGCTGTTTTCGTGGATTTCGAGAACCTGGCGATCGGCGTCCGGGATATGAAGTCGGGCGACTTCGAGATCCGTTTGGTTTTGAAGCGGCTGCTGGAGAAAGGGCGTCTCGTTTACAAGCGGGCCTACTGTGATTGGCGCAATTACGCCACGGCCGTGCGGGAGTTCCACGCCCAAGGAATCGAGCTGATTGACATTCCGCAGAGCAAGATGAGTGGCAAGAATAGCGCGGACATTCGCATGGTCGTGGATGCCCTGGATCTTTGCTATTCGAAGCAGCACATTGACGCCTTCGCCTTGATTTCGGGCGACAGCGATTTCTCGCCGCTGGTTTCCAAGCTCAAGGAGAACAACAAGCGCGTCATCGGCTGCGGAGTCAAGAGTTCGACGTCCGATCTACTGATCTCCAATTGCGACGAGTTCATTTATTACGACGACTTGATTCGAGTGGCAAAGGAGAGCCGGCGGCCACCGGCCAATAAGGGCAAGCCAAAGGAAGACAAGAAGCAGGAAGCCGCCACTCAGCTTCTGGAAGTGCTGCAGTCGATGGAGCAGGACTCCGACACAGTCTGGGGCTCGGCGCTGAAGCAGGCCGTCCGCCGCGTGTATCCAGGATTCAACGAAGGATACTACGGCTACACAAGTTTCTCTCAATTACTCAAGGACACGGCAGCCAAAGGCTTCATCGAACTCGAATACGACGCCAGTCGCGGCAACTATCAAGTACGCCGGAAATGAGAGTGAGCTTTTCCAGTGCCGAGTGTGTCGAACCAACCGACGACAGCGATTACGCTGAAGAAATACGATGACTCTGAAAATGCTCTGTCACCATGGTCACTGGTTGGAAATCACGGCTGAATTGACCGACGAGGAATTTGTTTGCCACCGTTGCGGTTCGGTCATGAGTTGCAGACCCGATGGCGAGACGCGAGGAAGTCAACCTGTTGACATCACGATCGACTCCGTCAACGCTTCGCGCGGCGGCACCAGTTCAAAAGAGAAGGCCGACGACGCAGGCAGGGTCTCGGCGGCGGCCGGCCCGGTCGATGATGCCGAATCCTCGATGTTCCTCACGTTAGATCATGCGTTTCCCACAGACGCAGGTTCCGGCAAACCCTCGGTGGCGGCAGGGTCGCGTGACTTGGCGTCCGACGCGCGTGGATCAGCTGGTCCTTCCAGCAGCACGCCCCTGTCTGAACCGTTAGAGCCGCCTCAGCTGCCCGGTCTTGAAGTCCTTGAGGAACTCGGTCGCGGCGGAATGGGTGTCGTGTATCGCGCTCGCGACAAAGCACTGGGCCGCGAGGTTGCGCTGAAAACTTTGCAGCGCATGAATCCAGACAGCCTCCGTCGCTTTAAGCAAGAATTCCGCGTGCTGGCCGACATTGCTCATCCGAACCTCGCGTCACTCTACGAACTGCTCTCGGATGGACATACATGGTGTTTCAGTATGGAGATCCTGGAGGGTGTCGAGTTTCTGGAGTACGTCTGGTCCGGTTTTGAGAAGCTTGCATCCAGTGTCGACGAAACATCGCGTGCAGCCTCCGAAACCGACCGACGCCGGTTGACGGGCGAGCGAATGCAGCGGCTGCGGGATGCAATGACACAACTAGCTGCCGGTCTGAACGCGTTACACGCGGCGGGTATCTTGCACACCGACATCAAGCCTTCCAACGTGCTGGTGACGACCGAGGGCCGGCTGGTGTTACTGGACTTTGGCCTGGCGGTCCCGCTCGATCCGAAGAAGGGCGGTGCCAAACTGATTCAGGGAACGCCGCGGTACATGTCTCCCGAGCAGGCGAACGCGGAGCCGTTGACGGCGGCCAGTGACTGGTACTCGGTCGGAGTGATGCTCTACGAAGTACTCACGGGCCGCCTCCCGGTTCGGGGCAACACGATGCAGATTCTGTCGAAGAAACGAGCCGCATCGCCGATCGAACCCTGGCAGCATCAGCTCGATAATCCGAAGCATCTGAACGACCTTTGCATGGCGCTGCTGAATCCCAATCCGGAAAAGCGTCCATCCGTTGAGGAAGTCCTGCGGTGCTTTAGTCCCGCGGACGCCACCGAGACGATGATCATGCCGAGACGCGCCGTGGCGTTCAAGTCGGTTGAACTGGTCGGTCGCGAGCGGCACTTTGAACGACTCCGGGCATCGTTCGCACAAGTTTCGGCCGGCGGCACGCTCAGCATGTTCGTGCATGGCAAGTCGGGGATGGGCAAGAGCGTCCTCGTTCGTAGTTTTCTCGACGGCATCAACGCGAGCCAGGAAGCCATCGTCTTGGAAGGACGCTGCTACGAACAGGAATCGGTGCCGTTCAAAGCGCTGGACAGCTTGATCGATTCA
>JAQBZB010000546.1 GCA_027622275.1 Planctomycetota bacterium
TGACCTTCACTCCGCCTTCGGGCGCGGCGACGGCGGTGACCGTCGAAGTCTTTTATGACGCCTCGGCTGTCTGGCGGACGCGCGTCTATGTTACGGAATAAAGTGTCTATCCACCTATCGCGCTACCAAGGCCGCGACTTCCGGCTGACCGACGTGCATGGCAAAGGGGTGAAAGCGCTGCTTGCGTGACTTCCACAGGTGATTACCGCTCGCCTTTGGTCTGGAAAACTTCGACACCAGTTGCATTCCCACACGGCCCGCCTGCGACCACGGAAAATCACAAAGCAATTAGTTTCCTGAGGAACTCAACCGCCTTTGTTGTATCAATCTCAGATTTTGGAGACTTAATTAAAGCCTCGATAGTCTTTCCCTCGAACTGCGAAACACCCCGGGAGTTACGGCCACTCCAGTGTTTCAGCAAGATAGTCGACGCAAGTAGCTCGGTTTGGAACCACAGCCGTCCCACAGGGTTGGTCAGATTATCGTCCATCGGTCGATTTCACGGCTGCTGAAGATGAGCCCGGCGATGCCAAGTTGTAAGGACTGACGAGGTTCCCACGGATAGTTGGGTGCGCGGAGCAGTTCGAGGATACCGGTAACCGCTGAGCGTTCTCCGCCACGGAAGCAGATTTCCACACGCTGACCGAGCGGCAGCCCCCAAGTGGCAGCGATCTCGTCTCGAAGTTCGGGGACGACCGCTGGTGCGGTTTGGTAGCCGACATCGAGTTCGAGGCTGATCTGTTGCTCGCTCACGCTGAAGAAGGGGTGGTTGGAGTTGCCCTGGGTTGATTGGCCGCGTTAGCGACCGGGTGATGAAAAAAACAACCGTTAGGCGGGCAACTCCAACCAGGGGCAAGCTCAGTGTCTTGGCCCAGCTTTGCAATCTCATCCCCGGCCATCTCGTCGGAAAACTGGCGAGGGAATGCGGAGTGGACGCCAAGGCACGAACCTTCTCGGCGTGGAGCCATCTGGTAGCCGTGCTCTACGCGCAGTTGACCCACGCGATCGGCTTGAACGACGTCTGTGATGCCCTGAATCACCACATGGGCTGGCTGGCTCGTATTCGGGGTGCCACCCCGCCCAGCCGCAACGGATTCTCCCATGCCAACAAACATCGTGACGCTTCGATGGCCGAGAAGCTCTTCTGGGAGGTGCTTTCCCATTTGCAGTCGATCCAACCGCAGTTCGGTGCCCGACGGCGCTTCAAAGGCTTGGCCGGTCGCTTCAAGCGCATCGTCCATGTGGTTGACTCGACCACCATTCAGCTCGTCGCCTCGTGTCTGGACTGGGCCAAGCACCGGCGGCGCAAGGCCGCCGCCAAGTGCCACCTCCGGTTGGACCTCCAGAGCCTCCTGCCGCGCTTCGCCATCGTCGACACTGCCCGCGACCATGACGCGGCCCGTGCTCGCGAGGTCTGTGCCGGCATCCGCTCCGGGGAGATCGTCATCTTCGACCGGGCCTACGTGGACTTCGCCCACCTCTTCGGTCTGTTCATTCGCGGCGTCTTCTGGGTCACCCGGACCAAAGTGAACGTGCAACTGCGGGTCGTCAAAAAGCGACTGCGCCGACCGGAAGGCAAAATCCTGCGCGATGACGAGGTCGTGCTGATCACCGACAAGTCCCGCGGAGAGTACCCCACCCGTCTGCGTCGCGTCACCGCCTTGGTCGAACTCGACGGCAAGGAAGTGGAAATGGAGTTTCTGACCAACAACTTCGTGTGGGCTCCTGCCACCATCGCCGACCTGTACCGATGCCGTTGGCAAATCGAGGTTTTCTTCAAGCAGATCAAACAGACCCTGCAGCTCTGCGACTTCCTCGGCCACAGCGCCAACGCCGTGCGCTGGCAGGTCTGGATCGCCCTCCTGCTTTACGTGCTGCTGCGCTTCCAAGCCTTTCTCCACGACTGGTCTCATAGCTTCACCCGTCTGTTCACCCTGATCCGCGGCGTCGTCTGGGACCGTTTCCATTTGCCGGACTTGCTTGAATTCTATGGGACAGCACGCGACCGATGGCGCATGCGCGCCCAGCCAGACCAGGCATTCCTCCCCGGACTCGCGCCGCAGGCTATGGGACAGCACGCGGGCTGAAATCCCGATGTCGCCCAGGAGAATCGCAAGATTCATGAATGCACCCTGACCATCTTTCTCCTCCGTTCCCTCTGAACGTCAGCCGCCAATGCCGCTTTTCATCGCGCTATGGGACGGCACTGTCTTTGACTCATCGATCTCGGGAAACAGACGGACTGCTTCATCCACCTTCAGACTGTCCGCGTAGGTGACCGTTGTTCCCGGCGGGAGGGGGAACGGTTCGTGCAACGCTCCCACCTCCAGCCCGGCTCCGTGAATGAGAGCAAGCGCAGGTTGACGGTGGGCGGGAATCATTGGAAACGGCACCCAGCGCGAGGAATTTAAGCAAGGCCGTATTGCGAAAGGAGTCTGACTCGCGCGCTTTCGTTCTTTCGCGGAAGTGACGTTGGAGGTGGCGCGACGTGAGCGCAGCGAAAATCTTATTCTGCGGACCCGCACCGCTTGTCATCTAATAGATGACAAAGACCTCATCGCGATGAGGACAGGCGGACGGGTTCAGGGAGGCCAATCCTAAGGGGTCGGGTCGTTACCTGCTAGCGGCCGCGGCTTCAGCGCTCCATACGAGTGAAAAACCAAAAACCCAAAGACAATGCTAACAAGT
>JAQBZB010000204.1 GCA_027622275.1 Planctomycetota bacterium
AAGCGCGCGGACAGCGCCAACGATTTTGGCTAAAGCAGACTTCGAATGATCGCTTGTTTTGGGCCTAGCTGCGAGTAGAATTGCCCCGAGCGAGCGAACCGAGCTTCCGTGGCCAGCCGATGCAATACAGGTTCAACACCGCTCAGCAGTTGATAAGAATGAATGGTCATGCCACGCAGATCCGATTGATTAAGACATAAATCATACTCTAACTAATCATCGGTAACCAACGTACTCCGGCTAAATCCGTAGGCCCTTAGTAAATCAGGAACTGTCCCCATCGGCAAGCATTCTATCGGTCTTCTCCAGCCTCGCGTTGATATTAAGCACGGTTGGAGCCATGCTTTGCGGCCGTTACAGGCCGTCGACGTCAGCGCCATCCAGTCTGCCAACGTCGCTTCGATCACGGTCAGCTTGAGTTTTCGCCGTTCCACAGTGCCGAACGGGAAGTAACCGCCGAAACGGTTCGCGGCGTTGCATCCTAACGATCAATCGCCGGTGCCAAAGCGTTCTTAAACCCCGCGATTCGTCGCATGAATACCCCCGCCACGACCGCTTGCCCTCGAGCCGCCACGTCGTCGCCCCGTGCTCCATTTCCAGCCCATTACGCGGCGCGATCGATTACGCTCAACAGAGTTGTCGGTATCGAACGGGGGTGGCGAGCGGAGTGTACTCGCGTTGAGAATTTGACCGCATTCCATCACGCAAAGCGTAGTTGCCGTTCGCTTTCTCGACCACGATGACGTAGTGATTCATTTTCTAGATCGCGCTGTTTTCACTTCGCACCCTCCAATTCATTCCGCCACTTGGCAGCCTCGTCCTGTCGGCCCGTCGCCTCATAGATTTCGAGTAAACTGGCAATGAGGTATAGGGTATCCGCGTGGCCCACTCCACGAACTTGCTGGCTCGCTTCCGCGGCGGCTTGAAGCAACATCACGGCGGCTTCGGGTTCGCTCACGTTGTAAGCGATCCAGGCGAAATCCTTCTCGGTGAGGAGGACGTCGGGGGAAACGCCGCTGCGGGCTTCCCTCAGTTTCTGAATCAGTTCACGGTAGAGCGGATCGGCCAGGTCGAGCTTCTTCTGTGCGGAGTAAACCCAAGCCAGCCCGATCTTGGCGAGCTGCGCGCGTTTGCTGTCCGCCCCCGCCGTTTTGGTCAACGCCTCGACGGCCTGATGGAACAGTTGCTCTGCCAGGTCAAAGCGTCCCGAGCGGAGATAAGTATCCGCCAGATACATGCCGTACCGATGTGCATGAGGATGATCGGGATGGACGTTGGCGCGGAACCAATCGAGGACTTCCTTCAGGTGCCGTTCGGCCTCGTCGTACTTGCCCCACAGCCGGTACATGCCGCCGAGTTCCCCGCGCGTCCCGATCGTTTCGCCATAGTCCGGGCCGATCTTGGCGACCTGGGCGGCCAGGACTTCCTGGAAGATCCGCTCGGACTCCGCGAATCGGCCAACCCTGGAGTAGTTGAACGCCAGATTGTGTTTGTAACCAAGCGTATCGTTGGCATCGTTGCCGAGCTTCTCCGATGCGACGGCGACAACTTCCTCAAGAAGTTCAATGCAGCGTTCCCGATTGCCCAGCAAGGCCAGGCCGACGGCGACTTTCTTCTTGGACAACAGCGTATCGGGATGATCCGGCCGAAGGTGGGTGAGCCGCATTTGGTAAGCGCGCTCGGAAAGAGCCTGCGACTTCTCCAGTTCGCCCAACGAGTCGTAGGCATCCGACAACGTCTGCCGCACGGCAGCTTCCACCAGCGGCTGCTCCGGAAACGCATTCTCCACGGCGGTCGAGGCGCGATCCAAAACTTCCCGCACGGTGAGATTCGGGTTGAGCCCCGGCATGTTTCGGAAGTCGTCCTGTCCGAAGAGATCTCGATTGAGGAACTCGTTGACCGCTTCGGCGATCGCCGCCTGCTGCTCCGCTTCGTGCTTTTGTTTCAGCGCCTCCGTCTCCTGTCGCTTGGCTTCGATAGCGTTGGCCTCTGCCTCTTGCTTTTGTTTCAGTGCCTCGGCCTTTTGCAGCATCGCGTCCGCGGCGCTGTCCTCTGCCCGCTGCCATTCCCGTTCCTTCGCGTCCAGGGCCAGTTTAGTCTTGTCGCGTTGTTGGCGTGCTTCCACAAATCCCCAGGTCATGCCCGCAATGCCGCCGATCAGCGCCAGAAGCACCAACGAGGCGGCCAGCACCGGACCCTTGTGGCGGCGTAGCGTCTTCTTCAGCCGGTAGCCGACGCTGGGCGGACACGCCTCGACCGGCTCGTCGCGCAGGTAGCGCTGGATGTCGTCGGCCAACGCGCTGGCCGTCGCGTAGCGCCGCGACCGTTCTTTCTCCAAGCACTTCATCACGATCCAATCCAGCTCGCCGCGAATCAGCCGCGACAGCTTGGCTGGCTCCAGTTGCCGTTTCGCGGCGATGTTCGGCAGCGTGTCGCTGCTGCTCAGGCGAGTGCTCGGGCGGCGCGGCTCTTCCTCTTTGATGTGCCGCAGCATCTCCGACCACGGTGTTTCCCTGAATCGTTTTTTGTCGAGTGGCGTCGTGCCGGTCAACAGCTCATAGAGGACCACGCCGAGCGAGTAGATGTCGGTGCGCGTGTCGATGTCGAGGTTGTTGAACTCGGCTTGTTCGGGGCTCATGTAGGCGGGCGTACCGACCATCATGCCGTGGGCCGTGTACAGCGTATGTTCGGTCAGCGGCTGGTGCATCGCCTTGGCCAGGCCGAAGTCGATGACCTTCGTTTTCGGCGTCCCGTCATATAGGCAGACGAGGATATTCGACGGTTTGAGGTCGCGGTGGATGATCCCTTTCTGATAAGCGTGTTGCACCGCCTGGCACACTTCGACAAACAGCGCGAGCCGCTCGGCCACGCTCAGCCGGGCATCGTCGCAGTAGGCGGTGATCGACACGCCCTTGACATACTCCATCGCAAAGAAGGGGCGGCCGTGTTCAGTATGTCCGCCGTCGAACACCTTGGCGATGTTGGAATGGTCCATGACGGCGAGGGCTTGACGCTCGACCTCGAAGCGCGACAGCACCGACTTCGAATCCATCCCCGCCTTGATCAGCTTGATTGCGACCTTGCGGCGGACGGGGCGCGACTGCTCGGCGACCCAGACTTCCCCCATGCCCCCTTCGCCGATCCTCTCCAGCAGCTTGTAGCGGTCGGCGATCACGGTGCCAGCCTGCTCGGAAGGTTTGTAGCGGCCGGCTTCGTCGGAAGGTTTGTAGGGGCCGGTAGGTTCCGATGATTGCTGTTCTGGTTCCATGACTAGATCAACGGATTGCTGCTCGGCGTGAGTATCGGGTCGGAAAACCCGATGTTCGCGTCCGATGTCCCGCGGAGCAGTGTATCCAATATCCTGTCACGTCTTGCCATGCCTGGATTGTACTGCATCCGCAGGTGGAGATCGAATGAGTCGACCGTTACTGCCGGTCCCTTCCAAACTCAAATACCAACTGCGGATCGTCATCCTTCGCATCAGCATTCAGCTCGCGATACAGCAAGCTGGGCTGGATGTCGCGGGCGTTTTGATACTTCTCGCTGCAATACTCTTTGATCTTGCCTTTGATCTCATGGAAGAAAATCTGGCAGATCGGCACGCCCGGATATATCTTCACGGGCTGGACGGCGAACATCTCCAGCGTCCAATGTCCCCGGAAGCCAACGTCGCCGAAACCGGCCGTGACGTGGACGAACAAGCCGAGTCGGCCGACGGACGAGCGGCCTTCGATCATCGGGACAAAGTTGTGCGTCTCGGTGTACTCGACCGTGCGGCCGAGGTAGAGCTGATTCGGATTCAGCACGAGGCCGTCTTCCGGGATTTGAATCCGACGGACTCGATTCGGCTGACGCATATCGAGCACGACCTCTTCGTAGATCATGATCTCGTCGTGCAACGTCAAGTTGTAACTGTTCGGATTGATATTCGATTCATTAAATGGATCGATCACAATCTCGGTGCCCAGATGGTTGCGGATCTCGTCGCCAGAAAGAATCATTTACAGTTCGACTCCGATTCGGGGACAGATCTTCTTGAACCCGCACTCGTCACACAGTGGCTTTCGTGCCTTGCAGACGCGGCGACCGTGGTGAATCAATCGATGAGAATAGTCGATCCATTCCGTTCGCGGTAGCAGTTCGATCAGATCTCGTTCGATCTTGACGGCATCCGTACTCTCGGTAAGCCCCAATCGCTTGCTAATTCGCCCCACATGCGTGTCGACCACGACACCCGTTGGAATTCCAAAAGCCGTCCCGAGCACAACATTGGCGGTTTTGCGACCGACGCCGGGCAGGTCGACGAGAAGATTGAGGTCTGGCGGGACCTCACCGTCGAATTCCTTTGTCAGTCGCTCTGAAAGGGCCTTGATGTTCTTGGCCTTGTTGCGAAAGAAGCCGGTGCTTTGGACCAGTTTCTCGATCTCCTTCAAAGGGACGGCCGCCAACTCCTTTGCCGTCGGATACTTCGCGAACAACTCTTTCGTCACGATATTGACACGTTCGTCCGTACATTGGGCCGATAGCACCGTGGCGATCAAGAGCTGAAAGGGCGTGTCATGCACGAGCGCACATTCGGCATCGGCATAGTCGCGCCGCAATCCCCGAACAACACGCTGGGCTTGCGTTTTCAAAGAGTGGGAAGGATTCATGTTTGTCGTGTTGCCTGAGGCATCGAACTCGAAAACGACTCCGCAGTTGCGAAATCAAACGGATCCTATACGATTCGCGGAGGATTCTCACGCACTAGGTCGCTGCAAGGGACTGCCTCGCTTCATCTCCTCGCTGCCAACAACGAAAGCCAACTCGCTGAGAACCGCGTCCTCCTTCAGCCAGTTCAGTTCTCAAATTCGGTCCGATGCACGCCGGATTGCCTGATGATCGATCGCAATGTGCCAATCCGAAGTTCACGGTGATCTGGGACGGGCACCGTCGTAGTTTCTTGCGCGGTCACGCGTTGCATCACGATATGACTACCTCGTCGGCGAACCTCCCGGAAACCATGCCGCTCGAGAATTGCACACACTTCTTGGCCAGCTAGCACACCTAGCTTACCCATTGAAAACCTCGAGCTGAGTCACGAAGACCTCGTCTCCCGTCCGCTGCTGAACCTCCTCGGCGGGAGCACACTCAAAGAACAGCTCCAGCGCCTCACGAAGATTCTCGCGAGCCGATTCAATGGTGTCACCCTGGCTGGCCACATCCAGTTCGGGACAGAGTGACACGAATCCATCCCCTTCACGTTGGATAATCGCTGTCAACCGCTTGCTCGTGCTAGCTCGCGATTCACTTAAAACCGAGTTGTCGCGCCCGCTACATTTTATGACGGCTTCTTTACCGTCGTCAGTCAGCCAGTAAATGAAGTCGCGACCTACCCGCTCTCGGTCCACGAGTTTCGCAAGAGTAAGAGATTTCATATGAAGGCTGTCGTCGGTCGCCGCAATTCTTTCGCGTAACTCAGTTTTGATTTGGCGTGGCACTTTCTGCAAGCTGACCAATGCCGCAAGTGCGTATCCACCTAATGTACCCGCCTCCGCACTAGCAGCGTACTCTTCAGCGCGTCGCTGATTTACGTTCATATCCTCTCCCTTCAATTCAAAAATGCGTCCGGCCGTTTTGCGTTCCGGTCGCTTGATCATAGATTGACTATTTGGCGCTCTCGATGTCATCAAACGACCCGGCCAGGATCTCGCGATAAGCGATCCGCGCCTGCTCGTAGGCTGCCGCTGCTGCATCCTTCTCCTCGGCACGAGTGCGCGGTTCCTTTTGACTCCAGCACACGTCGATCGCGTCGAGGCACCACTGTGCGCTGCGCTTACTCGCTCGGATCGCTTGGCCATCCACTTCCACGAAGATCGGGTTCGTGTGGCAACTTGGGAAGATCCGCAGCGCGACCCAGCTGGAACGCTCCAGAGGATACTCAAACTGAAGTGATTGGATGCCGCCATCCGCGTCGATGTTCTTGGTCTCCACGGATTGCCCGTTCACGATTAACTCGACAGGAACTTGGCGCGTGTTCCCGACGCGAGCCCGTTCGACATGCCAGTAAGGTTTCTGGTCAAGGCGCAGTCGGCGGATGTCTTCACGTGGTTGTTCTTGAAGAAACGCGGCGGCATTCACTTTCACTTGAAGTTTCTCACCGCTCTTCGCTCCCAGAACGCTGGCTCGACCATCGACTCCCTGTTCACCGACTCCTAAACCGTTTACCTGAAAGTCGTACAGATGGCTCAAACCATCGCAGCAGTAGCTCCGACCATCCTTGATCCCTTGAATCCAGTTGTCGAACGTCAGCGGTTGATCGTCGAGTTTGACGTACCCGCGGCCGAGTCCAACACGTTCGCCATAGATACATGGAAAATCCGTCTCGCCGCTGATGCGGCATTCGTAGCCGCAGCTCAGCGTGTGATACCAGATGTTCAATTCCCACACCGAGGGCGTATCGACGGACGAAATGAAGTCGCACACGCCGTGCGTGACATCAACCACATATTCGTTCGCGCCGATTCCGTCGAAGCGCGGCATGGCGTAATCAGGCAGCTTGTCCGGCGAGCGGCCTTTCCAATCGGGGCTGGCTCCGCCCCAACGTCCTTCGGGAAACTGTCGTGTTCCATCCGGCATCACATCCGGCAACTGCAAGCCCCAGCCGCTGTGCGAGAAGCCGACGACGCCGCCTTGCTTCTTTCCCCAAGCGAGAATCGGCAAGTCCCATGTCGGCCATTCGCCGAGGTGTTCGGTACGGGTGCCTTTGAAGTGGCCTTTCTCCGGGCCGAATGCCCAGTCGAATTCAGCCTCATCAGGATAGGTGTAGTCGTCGTCCTTCAGTCGCAACAAGCAGAGGTGCCCGGCATGCTGTGAAGGAAATCCCGAGACTTCCACGTCATACCGCATCAAGTAATTCGGTTGCGACAGACGGCTGACATCGCCTTCGAAGAATTGCTTTTGAAAATACCAGCACGGTCCCCAAGAAAGCACGCAGCCAACATTCAAGTCCTCGCCCAGAATGTGCCGCATCATCGCCTCCGGCGTGACGCCTTGGGTCGGAGCATCGTAATGCGCGCAACCCGCCGCATGTACATGATGGTCGCCCGAGTACCAGTTGTGATCGATCAGCTTGATCCAACGCTCGAGTTGAAAAACCTCTCTGTGAGTTTCGGCGGCAGGCACGACGATGTCGCGTTTTAGAATTCGGTATTCGGGACCGCGAGTGTAAGTGACGTTGTACTCGCCCGGCGGCAGCACCAGGAACTCGCCGCTGTGCCGATAGACCTGGTCGTGGAAGAAAAAGTCAGGTGCCAACCGCCGCGAACGAGCTGGATAGACCTGACCGTGCGAATCGCGAACGACAAATTGCCCCGTCGTCGGTGTGCCGTCCGTATCGAGGATCGTAACTTCGACCTTCACGGCCGCTTGGCATTCAAAGAGAATCGCCAATTCGTTTCTGAAGCCAAGATCTTGCGTCCCTTGCCCGACGTCGAATTTCAAGGTGGCTTCACGCTTCCCGCGATCACGGCTGTAAATCTGAATGACGCGGTATTCGAGTTCCAACCCGGAGAGTGTTTTGTTCAACGGCTGCGTGTCGAACGATTGCACGTCCATCCAGCGGTTGGGCACATCTTCGGGCTTCACTCTCAGATCCGGCGCCGCCGCGTTGCTCGAGCGAGCATAAACCGGCTCGGCATTCGGACTTTGCACGCCCAGCGGCGCGGTGACGCCGGCTTGGTTATCCACTTTCACCAGAAAGACCTGCCAGCCCTGCTCGTTCAATTGTGCCGCCGCATGACCGCGCGCAACCTTGACGCGGCTTTCCGGGTTAATGTTGACACCGGCCAGGCAGAGCGGATCAAGCACCGCTTGGATCGCCGCACCCGCCTTATCGTCGTCCATCTCCTTGATTGCCGCTTCGAACTGCTTTTGCTGTTCGGCGGTCAGCGGTTCGCCGAGATAGCCGAGCGTTTCGACCACGCGCTTCACTTGTGCCTTCAGCGGCTGTGCGGCGACGCCTTGGACCGGTTCAAGTTCAGCGGCGTGAAGGCCCGCGAGGAAGCACGAGACAACTAGCGACGGGAGGGAGAGACGTAACGCGTTCATTGGTCGGCCTCGTCGGGAAGGTGGGAAAGGCAGTCGGTGGCAGCCAATATGATGTGGCTCTTGCATCCCGATTGCAAGCGTGCAGTTTGTCGAAACGCGATTTGGACTGCGGCGACTTGTCGCCGCTTTCCTTCTTGTGGCATAGCCACTTTGCTATTTCCGGATCGCGCTCCCCTTTCAAACCGAAAGCGGCGTCGCCGCAAATGAAAGCTGTAACGAGTCACAGCAGTCCAAATCTGCCCCGCCCCTGTTCGTTCTACACGTTGGGAATCGCGACGTCTAAATCTTTCGCCAGTCGACAGAGCACGGCCCAATTCTCGTCATCCAGGAGAATCCCTTTGACAGATCGATCGGCCAACACAAAACGCTCGGGATCACCGGGCAGAATGATCCGCTCGCAGCCATCGATTCGCGGACAGCTGCGGATGTAGTCCGCCAACTGGGCGACCTCCGTCTGAAAATGTTCGGTGCCGCCAAACGCAGCCGGATCGAGCAACATCACGAACACGCAGTTGCCCTTCTTTGGATAAAAGGGCTGTCGTGCGACCACTCCCCCTGACAACGCACCGGTAAGAATCTCGATCATCAGGCTCAAGCCAAAGCCCTTGTACGCCTGAGCGCCTCCCATCGGAAGAATCGAGCCCGGCGGGTCGGCGTACAAGTCGTTGGGGTCGGTCGTCGGTCGGCCTGCGCTATCGAGCAACCAGCCTTCGGGACACTTTTCGCCCGCGATCTTCTTCACCCGCACTTTGCCTTCGGCCGTGGCACTGGTACTGAAATCAAGGATCAACGGCTCGTCGCCGTTCGGAACGCCAATGGCCAGCGGATTCGTACTAAGCCGCGGCGCTTTGCCACCGGGCGGCGCAACTCGAGCAGCGGCACCATGCGAATTGACCATCATCATCGAGACGAGTCCTTCGCCCGCCGCTCGTTCACAGTATTCACCAAGCCGCCCGATGTGCCCGCAATGGATCATCGTGCCGATCGCCATGCCATTGGCATGGGCCTTCTCACTGAGCCGCTCCAACAGGCGACCGGCTTGGACCTGGCCGAAGCCCCAGTTCGCGTCCGCCGTGATGTGCGTCGACGACTCTTTCAGGATCGTCAACTCGGCTCCCGATTCACACTCGCCACTCTTGGTCGCTTCCAGGTAATACGGAATCCGCATCACGCCGTGCGACTCGTAACCTTTCAAGTTGGCATCCACCAGGCTCGGGCCGACACGACGCGACTCTTCGTCCGTCGCGCCTCCGGCGGCAAGCAGGGCGGTCGCGAAATCTTGGAGTTGATCGGCGGGAATCGTTGGCATCGGCGGCTCCTAGGTGATTAGATTGATCTGTCTCATCGCCTCGAAGAGCGTCACGGCGACGGCGTTAGCGAGGTTCAAGCTTCTGACTTGTTCACGGATTGGTATACGAAGGCAGCGATCGCGGTTGGCGTCGATCATCGAGTCCGGCAGGCCCTGCGTCTCGCAACCAAATACGAACACATCGCCTCGCTCGAACGCAACATCGGTATACAAGTGCGTGGCTTTCTTTGAGAAGTACCACGGCCGGCGATCTGGCAGGTGTCGTACGGCATCGTCCCAATTCCCGGCGATCTCCCACTCCAGGTGCGGCCAGTAGTCGAGTCCAGCGCGACGAACCATCCGCTCTTCCATGCTGAACCCCAACGGCTTGATCAGCCACAATTTGGCCGCGGTTGCAACGCACGTGCGGCCGATATTTCCCGTGTTTTGCGGGATCTCGGGCTCGTGCAAGACAACATGGAAATTGGGCTCGTATTTCACATCACCGGGATATCAGTTGGTTGGCAGAGCGTCAAGCGGCTTCCCGACTGTGAGACTGGCCGTTAGTCTGGCGATGTGATGTTGCCGGATTTGCTGCGGTTAGTGGAGAATACACAAGTAACCCGCAGCGTCAGCGAGGAACCATCACGACCTCGTTCCTCGCTGACGCGTCGGGTTACGATCGAACGTCAACCGTCGGCGAACGACGATCCCTAACGAAGGTTTAAGCACCGTGGAAATCCCTCGCAATCCAACGCGTCCGGTCAAGATCGGCTCCGTGACAATCGGCGACAACCATCCCGTCGCTGTCCAGAGCATGACCGCGACGCATACTCAGAACGTCGCCGCGACCGTCGAGCAAATTAATGCCTTGCACGACGCCGACGCGGATATCGTCCGCATCGCAGTCGACAGCAAGAAAGACGCCGAAGCCCTGGCCGAGATTCGTCGCCAGACGCAGGCCAATCTCTCGGTCGACCTTCAAGAAAACTACCGGCTCGCGGAGTTGGTCGCGCCGCATGTCGACAAGATCCGCTACAACCCTGGTCACCTGTATCACCACGAGCGTGATTTGCCTTGGCAAGAGAAGGTCGCCTACATCGCGGGAGTGGCCGCGGAGAACGATTGCGCGATTCGTGTCGGCGTGAACTGTGGCAGTGTCGATCCCGCCAAGAAAGAGAAGTACGCGGAAGACGATTCCGTCGGCCCGATGTTGGAGAGCGCGTTGGATCACTGCGCGTTTCTCGATTCGATCGGCTTCACGCGCTACTGCGTTTCGCTGAAGGATTCGGACCCGCAACTGGTAATCGACGTCAATCGCCGCTTTGCCGAAGCCCGGCCGGACGTCCCTCTGCATCTCGGCGTGACCGAAGCCGGCATGCCGCCGGATGGCATCATTAAAACGCGGATCGCCTTTGAGCAGTTGATCAGTCGCGGCATCGGCGACACGATTCGCGTTTCGTTGACCGTTCCTAATGCGAACAAGCCCGAAGAGATTCAAGCGGGACGACAGATCCTCGCGGACATCGCGGCGGGCCGGGTTCGATCCGTCGTCGATTATGGTTTGAACACGTTGAACATCATCTCGTGCCCCAGCTGCTCACGCGTCGAGAACGAAGCATTCATCGAGTTGGCTCAACAAGTCAAACTGATGACTGCGTACGCCAAGGACCACGCCCTCACGATCGCCGTCATGGGCTGCCGAGTGAACGGACCGGGCGAAACGGACGATGCCGATCTGGGGCTGTGGTGCGGCCCAAACGTTGTCAACCTTAAACGCGGCACCGAAGAGCTGGGTGCCTTCTCGTACGATGCTATCTTGGGAAAACTCAAGGAAGAGTTGGATAAACTCGTTGGGGCCGCCATCTAATGGCGAGCGGGGTTGGCCGAGACGCTTGCTGTTCTACCGAAAAGGAGGTTCTGCTAGACTCCCTGCCTTCGATGCTACCTGCCCGGGAGTCTTGCCTTGCGATTTGGGATCGCGCTGCTGTTAATTGCGTTCACGGCCGGCTGTGCGAGCGTGCGCGCCGTGCCGACGCTGCCGGAAGAATTGAGTGTCGTTCGCGATCAGTTGGTCGTTTACAGTGACTTCAAACTTGCCACTCGTCACCGATTGGTCGAAGAGCTTGTCGCGTTGCGTGGCGACATTGCGGAGCAACTGGATGTGCCCGTCTCGGACGAGCCGATTCACATTTACTTGTTCGCCAAGGCCAAGACTTATCAAGAATACATCGACAAGCATTTCCCCGATCTGCCGGATCGCCGCGCCTTCTTTGTCGAGAGCGACACGCGTCTGACGGTCTACGCTCAGTGGGGTGATCGCGTTGCGGAAGATCTGCGGCATGAGGTAACACACGGTTACTTGCACAGCGTGATTCCCAACACGCCGCTATGGCTCGACGAAGGGATCGCGGAATACTTTGAAACGCCACGAGGCTGGAATGGACTGCACGCCGCGCATTTGAAACTTCTCGACACGCAGGCCAGCAAAGGTGCCTGGAAGCCGGACCTGGCGCGACTCGATAAACTGGTCACCATCGATCAGATGACCCAGCGCGACTACGCCGAAGCATGGTTGTGGCTGCACTTTCTGTTGCAAACCACTCGCGAGCGAAAACTTTTGCTGCAACATCACCTGAGCATCTTGCGCGAGAAAGCACAGGCACCGCCGTTCTCGCAAGCTGTCTTCCACGCCGAGCCCGATGCTGCTTACGCCGTGCTCGATCACCTGCGGATGTTGGCGGCGGAGAATCATGTAGAATGAGCCCGACCGCGAAGTACGTGGCCTTTCGCTCCGCGAAAGAGTTCACTTTCGCGGAGCGAAAGGCCACGTACAAGCTCATGCACATTGCACTGAAAGAAACACGACTCGGACTTCGCAACTCGACCACGCGCCTGCCGTTTCGTTACGGCAAGGCTTGCCTCACACGCTGCCCACAGGCCGTCTTCCGAGCGGTCATCGAAGTTGATGGCCAAGCGCAAGCGGGCTACAGCGGCGATTGCCTGCCACCCAGTTGGTTCGACAAGGCTCCGGGGAAAGCCTTCGACCACCAGATTGAAGACATGCTGTGGGTGATCGCCGAAGCCGATGCGAGCTATCGAACTGAACTGGCGCTACCCGGCTCTTTCTTTGCAGCATGGCAAACTGCCTTGGCGGATGTTCATGCGGCCTGCGTCGCACGCGACTTGCCTCCATTGTTGGCAAGCTTCGGAGCCAGCGTTGTCGAGCGCGCGATCCTCGACGCAATTTGCCGGGCAAAGCATGTCAGCTTCGCCAAGGCCGTGCGAGACAACTTGTTCGGCTTGGTGCCTGGGGATGTTCATCCCCAGCTCACCGGCTTGCAACCGCGAGATTGGCTGCCGCCGCAGCCTCGCGACTCGATCTACGTGCGTCATACGGTCGGATTGTCCGACCCGCTGACGGCTGGCGACATTCCGATGGACGAGCGGCTTGATGATGGTTTCCCGCAAGCGCTCGAAGAGTATGTCGAGCGGTGCGGCCTGCGCTACTTGAAGATCAAAGTCTCGAATCAATTGGAGCGGGATATCGAACGGCTGATGGTCATCGCCGCGATTGTGCAGCGACATCGAGGCGACCGGTACGGCGTCACGCTCGACGGCAACGAACAGTACTCCCAGGCAGGCGACTTCGATGGCTTGATCGAAGCGATTCGCAGGGAGCCCGCTTTGGAAACGCTGTGGTCGAACGTGTTCGCTGTCGAACAACCGCTGGAGCGCGGGATCGCGTTGTCCGCGGAACATACGGGCGGCATTCGCGAATTGTCACAGACAAAGCCTGTCATTATCGACGAATCGGACGGGACACTCGATTCGTACTCCAAGGCGATTGAACTCGGCTATCGAGGAATCAGCAGCAAGTGCTGTAAGGGAGCCGTCAAGAGCTTGCTGAACGCGGGACTGACCTGGCTGTACAACGATCGCGGCCGATCTCACGACTACATCATGACCGGCGAAGATCTTTGCAGCGTCGGAATCGTTCCGGTCCAATCCGATCTCTGTCTTGTTGCCACACTCGGCCTCGAACACATCGAACGCAATGGACACCACTATCATCGTGGACTCTCCTACCTACCGCGGCAACAACAAGTCGCCGCTCTTGCTGTCCATGGCGATCTGTACGCGGAGCAGAACGGAATCGTCGCGCCGCGGTTGGTTGATGGCCGGTTCCAAATCGGCTCGTTACAATGCGCGGGCTTTGGGTTCGCAGTGGAACCCGACATGAGCGCGATGCGATCGCCCGACGAGTGGGAGTTTGCTTCGCTACAGTAGTGTTTCGGTCGTTTAACGGCAAGCCAACGGCGAAGGTGGCCGTTCGCGTCGCGGACGCCTTCGGCTTGCCGTTAAACGATAAACTGACTCCCGTCCGAGAAAGTATCAAATGATCAAGACAACCGTTGTCGGCAGCTATCCGGTGCCGACTTGGCTGCAAGTCTTCAGCACGCGGGAGAGTCTGCGCGACGCGATTCTCGCGGTGATCAAGACGCAAGAACTGGCTGGCATCGATGTCGTAGCCGACGGCGAGCTTTATCGCTGGGACGTCAATCATGCGGAAACGAACGGGATGATTGACTTCTTCGTCCGACCGATGGAAGGCGTCAACTCCGTCCTTTCCACTCAGCAACTCGCCGCCTGGCGTAGTAAGTCGGGAAACGAATTTCGCGCCAAACCACCCGGCATCGTCGTTGGACCGCTCGACGCGGGGACGCTCGACCTGAAATCCGATTACGAGATGTATCGCGATCTCACGACCAAGCCCAAGAAGTTTACCGTCACCAGCCCTTACATGCTCGCCAAGATGTTGGCCGATCAGCATTACAACGATCTCGAAGCATTGGTGATGGCTCTGGCCGATGTACTCAAGCAGCAAATCGAAGCGATCGACGCGGATGTGATTCAGGTGGACGAAGCCAATGTCACCGGCCACGCCGACGACGGCCCGATCGCCGCCGCCGGAATCAACCGCGTCTTGGAAGGCGTGACGACGGAGAAGGCCGTTCATCTGTGCTATGGCAACTACGGCGGACAGACGATCCAGAAGGGGACGTATGACAAGCTCGTCGCCTTCTTGAACGCGCTGGAAGCCGATCACGTCGTGCTCGAAATTGCGCGACGGCCCGCCGAAGAGTTGTCGATCTTGAAAGACGTCAAGCCGGAACTCGGGCTCGGCATCGGTGTCATCGACATTAAAGACAACGAAGTCGAATCGCCCACGCTGGTCGCCAAGCGGATCGAGCGAGCCGCCAACGAACTCGGTATCGACCGCATCCAGTACGCGCATCCCGACTGCGGCTTCTGGATGCTGCCGCGCAGCGTGGCGGACGGGAAGATGAAGGCTTTGGTCAAGGGACGAGATCTGTTCGCCGGTGCGAACGACCTTGGTTAGCCCGGATTATTCATCAGCCGCCTGGCGCTAGCCTGCGGTTCTCGCAAACTCCGGGAGAACTGCACGTTAGCGCGTGGCGGCTGATTTGCGCGGTGTTTTGAGCAAGATAGCCGTAACTCTTTTCACAAACGTATATTTTGAACAATGCTGACCGGTTCATGAATAATCCGGGTTAGCCCGGCTCATTTGACGAGCGAGCGTAGGCGGCCTCGATGTGAGCGACGAGCAGCGCAAATGCCCGCCGTTCCTGCTCGCCTGCCGTTTTCTCGACCAACACCTGCAAGCGCGAGAGTTCTTCGCTGACCTTAGATTGTGGCAAAAACTCCGTGCGTGTCGCCAGGATGGCGGCTTCGAGCACCGCGTGCTTGGCGCGATTGAAGCCGAAGAAGTCGCGGAGGCGGCCCTGTGCAACGACTGCGCATTCGATTCGCGTCCGGTCTTCGCGGTCGTCGAGTTCGGCGACTCGAAAAGCGTACCAGCGGCATGTGTCTGCCAAGACGACTCCCGCAACAGTCTCCGCCGGGAACATTGCGGGCAGCTTGTCGAACTGATTGATCGCGGCGCGGGCGATCAGTTCGACATCGTCCGTCACGTGCAGCACGCCTTCGCCAATTCGTTTCAGGTTTTGGTAAGTGCGAGAGGTCTTGTACGGCTTCAGCACCAACCTGGTCAGCGGCAGGTCAACCTCTGGCCCCATCGGCGAGATGTTGGGAGAGCCGTCTTCATTCAACGTTGTGACTACGCCTTCGAGAATCATTTCAGAACGTGACCGGTGTGGTGGGCAGTTGCCTTGACGGGGGAGCGGAGTAGAGTCGCTCGGATTGTGTCGTGGGAATCGCGTGTGGTGTGAGACCGGCGAGCACCAGGAAATTGTTCAGCAATTGGAAGCCGTACTCCGTCAGCACCGACTCCGGGTGAAACTGTACGCCGACGATCGGAGCCCACCGATGTTGAAGGCCCATCACGACTCCGTCGCTCGTACGGCTCGTGACGATCAATTCGTCAGGTAGCGACGTCGCTTCAACGACCAGCGAGTGGTATCGGCAGGCAGTAAACGGACTTGGGATGGATTGATAGACGCCAGCTTCGTCGTGATCGACCGCACTCGTCCGTCCGTGCATCGGTTGCGGTGCCTGAGTGATCACCGCACCGAACGCGGCAGCGATCGTCTGATGGCCGAGGCAGACTCCCAGTATTGGGTAGTCTTGCCATAATCTGCGAACAACGTCTAAGGAACATCCGGCTTCGTTCGGCGTGCATGGCCCCGGCGACAGGACGATCGCGGCGGGCGCGAGTTTTCTCACGCCGTCGGCATCTATTGCGTCGTTGCGGACGACGTGCGTTTCCTGCCCCAGCCGCTGAAAATAACGGGCGAGGTTGAAAACGAAGCTGTCGTAATTGTCGATCAGTAGGATCACATGCGACTCGAACTAGCGAAGGGCCTTTAGCATCCCGGTGGCCTTGTGCCAGGTTTCTTCATATTCTTGTTGCGGATTCGACTGGGCGACGATGCCGCCGCCGACGGGCATTTGCCACCAACCGCGACCGGCGGTAATGGTTCTGATCAAGATACTGAGGTCCATCGACCCATCAAACCCGATGTAACCGAGTGAGCCGCAATAAGGCCCCCGCGCGGTAGGTTCAAGCTCCGCGATGATCTCCATCGCCCGGACCTTCGGCGCGCCGGTGATCGAGCCGCCAGGAAAGAGGGCTTCGAGCGCGTCGCCGCCGTCCAACCCGCTGCGCAGCTCGGCCGAGACCTCTGCGACCAGGTGGTGCAGGTTGCGGTAGCTCTCGACCTCCGGGAACTCACCCACCGTGACGCTGCCCGGGGTCGCGACCCGGCCGAGGTCGTTGCGCTCGAGGTCGACGATCATCGCCAGCTCGGCGCGCTCCTTGGCGGACGCGCGCAGGGCCGCGACCGCGGCAGCGTCCTCGACGGGATCCGTCGAGCGCGCGGTCGTCCCCTTGATCGGACGGGTGGTTGCGCGTCGGCCGTCGACGGCGAGCAGCAGCTCCGGTGAGGTCGACAGCAACGCGCCGGTGGGCCAGGGCTCGGGACCCCAGGACACGTAGGCGTTGTAGCCGCCCGGGTTCGCGCGACGCAGCCGCGTGTACAGGTCGACCGGGTGGCCCTGCGTCGCCCGGGTGAAGTGCTGGGCGAGGTTGACCTGGTAGAACTCGCCCTCGGCGATCCAGCCCCGCGCCCGTTCGATGCGCGCGATGTGCTCGGCGGCGGTCACGTGACGCACGAGTTCGCCAGCGCTCGCGACGGGCGCCGTCCGGCCGCCTTCGGCCAGCAGGGTCAGGAGTTGATCGCGTCGCTCCTTCCAGGGCGCGCGACCGTCGTCCGCCGCCTCGTCCAGCACGAGCCAGGCCTCGTCCCGGGAGTGGTCGAGCACCGCGAAGTCGGTGGTGAGGCCGCCGATCACCGGCGGCGAGCACCACGG
>JAQBZB010000205.1 GCA_027622275.1 Planctomycetota bacterium
CTTCCAACCCGACTTCACCCTGCTGGACGTGACATCCTCGCCAATGGCGAATGGACTAAACTGTTACGATTCAGCGGGGTATCCAGTACGCTTGCCAAACTTGCTTCTCCTCACTTGTCCGTCAAGATAGGAGAAGCTCTCGCTGCCCGACAACTCGCCGGAGTCGAGAGCTTCCTGCTCCGCGCGAGTTACGGACTGATGGAGTATCCGAAGAAAAGGGCTGAAAGAATATTGGCAATTCCACGTATCGAGAGTGCGCTTTTGGCTACTCAATCATTTCCTGAATCAACGGCGACACATGGTTCGCGGAGCGAACCACGACTTTCCAAAGTCTGGTGACTTCGTCTACGCACGATGTCCGGCAGCACTTCCGTCTCCAAAACGCGCCACGCGTCCGGCTCACGGAAATAGGACGTCACGCCGATCAGCAGGTCCTTGAACAGCAGCGTCACCTCAGCCGGGTTTTCGCGCAGGAATTTCACGTAATCGGCTGGCTGCTTAACGTTGCTCAGCCCCATGCGGCGCTGGATGCGGCGGGTGAGCGTGGTCTTTTTGTAACAGTGGAAGTCGTAACTGGTGCGGGCTCGCAACAGCGCCAAGATCATGTTCAGGTGGTCGGGGTCGCGCTGGGCCAGTGTCGCTTCGCCCGCCTGATTGATGTACGGATGATTGACGTACTTGATCAGCGCTTCCGGCATCTTCTCGATCGGCAAGATGTAATCGGCCATGCCGGTGGCCATGGCGCTGCGGGGCATGCCGTCGTACTGGGCCGTGCTCGGCTCCTGCACCATCACCATCCCGACGTGGGCCTTGATCGTCTTCACGCCCATTGTGCCGTCGGTGCCGGTGCCGGAGAGGATGATGCCGATGGCGCGTTCCTCCTGGTCTTCGGCCAGCGACTCAAAGAAGAAATCAATCGGCATCCGCATCCCGCGGCGTTCGAGCGGCGCTGTCAGATGCAATTCGCCACGGCGGACGGCGAGATAGCGGTTGGGCGGAATCACGTAAACGTGATTCGCCTCGACCGGCATGCGATCCTCGACCTGCTCGACGTTCATTGTCGTGTACTTGGCCAACAGATCGCCGGTGAGGCTTTCATGCGTCGGATCGAGATGCTGGATCAAGACAAAGGCCATCCCGCAGTCCGGCGGCATTTCGGTAAAGAACCGCTTGAACGCATCCAAGCCGCCGGCGGAAGCTCCCAGACCAACGACGGCACATTCCGATGCCCTGCGACGGTCGCGGGCCACGTCCAACTCGGCGGCGGTTGTTTTCGACGGTTTCGCTGCGCCGGACGATGACTTGGTTTTCGGAGTTGCTTTGCCCGCACTTTGGTTACCTGGCGCTTCCTTCTTTTTCTTAACGGCGGACTTCGCCGGGGTTCCCTTGTCGGTCCGCTGCTTTTTCTTCGCCATGATCAGCTCCGGAGTCGCTAAGAATCTGCGCTGCCAGCGTGGCTCGCCGCTGCGCGCCGAGAACGTCGGGAAGCGACGTACCACAGTTGGGTTGCGGCCATTTTAGTTTAGCGATTCGGTGGACGTTTCACAGCGTATGCAGAAACGTGGCTTTTTCCAAAACCCGGGTTTCTTTCCGACAGCCAGCGCGTCGAATGACCGCTGACTTACTTCCCGGACGGGGGGCCAGCCCCCATTCAAAAACGTGCGAAATCACCCTATTTTTCACTTGCTCTTATCGGCAAAACTACGCGATCTTGGTTGAATATCGGCCCCCGGCCATGTGGATTTTGGCTGGACGGTCAACCCCCTTCTTGGCATGGAGGTGCGTCATGTTAGTTAATCGCGTTTTGATCGCCGATCCCGATGAGCAGTTGCGGCAGCGCTACTGCGATTTCCTGAGGCGGGACGGCCTTGAGGTCGCCACGGCCGCCAATGGATTAGAGTGTGCGGCCCAGCTTCGTCGTTTTCGGCCCGACGTCCTCGTGCTTGAACCCGGGCTGCCCTGGGGCCAGGGCGATGGCGTTCTGGCGTTGATGCATGAAGAAGCGGACGTGCCACTGGCGGCGGTGATCGTGCTCACCGCCACGCACGATGTGGACGCGTTGTGTCGTGTGTTCGAGTTTCCCCTCGACGATTTTGCGCGCATACCGCTGGAGCCATCCCAGTTGGCCAGGAAGATCCATTGGCTGCTCAACAGCAAACCCGCGGCCGGCGAGTTGCACGGCCCGCCAGATGATGGGCGTCACCCGATGCGGGACGGTCCCGCGCCAGACGCTCAACTTCTCACGCAATTTTACCACCGGTAGTCTGCCTGGTTGCTCTTCTATGCTGCCGCGGACGCCAAAGCTGATCCTCATCAATTCACGGAGGAGATCAAATGTTAGTCCTTACTCGCAAGTTAAACGAAACGGTCATTGTCGGGGACGATATCGTTGTGACCGTCCTGGCCATCAATGGCAAAAAAGTTCGCCTCGGCTTTGAGGCCCCTCGGTCTGTACCGATCGTTCGGGAAGAAATCCACGACATACCGAGGCAGCGCTGTGCGAAGGCCCACGCGCGCGTCGCGTAGGACGCGAGCCTGGCTTGACGAAAAAAGAGGGTGCCTGGAGTCGTGATGCTCTTCGAGGCTGCCGACCCGCCGCCGGTCTTGCTTGAGATCGGGTTTGCGCCGCGTCAGCTAGATCGACTGTGGATCGAAAAACAAGGCGCAATGACCGTCGTCCGCGTATTCAACGTGCTGTCGTAAGTCAGTTCCACAGATCGTTCTTGTTTAGCATGGGTCATGCTCAGAAGAGACTACGCCTCGGAAGAAAGGAAGGGCCTACTTGTCCCGCTCGGCTTTCTCCGCGGCCTGTTGGCCGAATAGACGGACAAACTCGTTGGTCTGAGTGTCAGCCAGGGTGTAAAGGTCCGCTTTCTCGAGGCGCCAGGGCACGCACTCGCGCATCCCGCCACTGGCCAGGACAACGTCCTTCGCTTCGCCACGGACCAGCTCGAAGCTTTCGACTTGCCCGGTGTCGGGCAGGAAGACCGAGATCTTTGCCACTCCGCCGGCGGAGCGATCCGCAGCGGCCTGGAGCAGCAGTTGCCAGTGGGCGAAGTTGTTGCCGCCGAGAATCACGGTGCCCTCGGCCAGTTTGGTTTCCACCGGCTCACCACGTTGGTCACCCTCGCGATAAGTCCACGTGCGGGCCGTGCCTTCGCTGAACTCGGCTGCGACATGTTGGACGACCTCATTCGTCGTGTCGGTCATGCGGTAGCTGATGGGGCGGTTCGTTTCCGGCTCGATTAGCGTCTCCGATTCGAGCAGCGTGTTTCGTTCCTTACCCAGCAGCGCCACCTTGAGCGACGTTTCGGACTTCAGTCGCAACAGGGCTCGTCCATCTCGCGTGACCGTCTCGCTGTCAACGACCGCGTACCCAATCAACTTGTCGTTCATCGTGATCGAGAAATACTGCGGCTTCTCGGCCGTGACACCGATTGCAGGCACGAGAATCGCCAGCGTAAATGCCAGCACGGCGCACCGGCACTTTGGCGGTTCACTCCGCACGCTCGGAGTTTCGATGACTGCCCATTTGGATCGCAAGATTTGTGCCATCAGCGCCTCCTGCATTTCCAAGTGTGGAGGTTAAACGCGTCGGCTGTAGCCGAACTCGTGAGAGTTCGGAGGGTTCCCGCAAGTGCCCGAAGTCCCACGACTTCGGCTACTTCGGAACTTGAAACTACTGCCATTAGCCGGACGTTTCCGTCGCCGTCGCCTGGGCGGGCGACGGGGCGGTCATGCGGTAGAGCCGCAGATGTCCATCGGCGTGGGCGACCGCCAGACGGCGGTTGTCGGAGAGAAGATCCAGTCCGCGCGCGGCACTCGACAACTTCATCGTGTGAAAAGCTTTCTCTTCGTCCGGTTTGTAGAACCACAGTTCGCCTTTCCCGCTTTTGTCGGCGATCGCTCCAATGATGAAATCATCCGGATGATAACGGACTCCCCAGGCAATTCCCTTGACGTTGTCGTCGGCCGACTTGAGCTGTTTGACTTCTTGGCCAGTCTCCCAATCGAACAACACGATGATCGGGTCTTGGACGCCGGCAAACGAGTTGGTGACCTTGGTGATTCCCGCGCTGGCCCATTGGCTGCCGTCGGGTTTGAACTGCATGTCACGGGCACCGCCCATGTCGGCCGCGAACTTGTTGTCGTAGCCCGTCATCACACTCGCATCGATGCTCTGCTGGTGCGTTCCTGACTCCAGATCCCAGACGTTGATTCCACCCAATAAATCCTGCGACACCAGATGCTTCCCCTGCGGATGGAAGTCGACGCCGTACACGTGCCGCGTGTGACCCGAAAACTCATGCACGAGTTTACCATCGGCCAAATTCCAGACTCTGACCAGCAGGTCGTTGCCGCAGGTGGCCAGATGCTGGCCATCGGGGCTCACCCGGACAAAACGCGCCGAGCCTTGATGCGCGCGAATGGTCTGCAGCGGTTCCGGTTTGGCCTGCGAGGTGTCCCAGACATTGACGACACCGCCCCAGCAGGCGGTGAACATGCGGTTGCCATCGGCCGAAAAGTCGATCGATCGAACCCAGCTCTTGTGTCCGCTGAGCGTTCGCCGCGCACCGCTCGCCAGATCCCAAAGTTGCACGTCAAGATCTTCGGCACCGGCCGCCGCAAATCGATCCGTCGGATCAACACGCAGCGTCGTGAGCGCGATCTCGTGTTTGAACTCGGCAACCTGATGCGTTTGTGTTGGATCGATGGCGTTGACATCGACTGCTGCTTGGGCGGGGTTTTCCGGGGTCATGCCAACAACTCCTTGATCGGCTGAGCGGCCGGGTCGCCGATCGGAATCGAGCGCCCTTGCAGATCGTGGTTGGCGGTCGAATCGAGCCCAACCGCTTGCAGGTACGTGTGAAACAGATGGCCGGCATCCACTTCGCGATCGGCGACGGCGGTCCCCGTGTCGTTTGTCTTGCCAATCACGCCGCCGGGCTGAATGCCGCAACCGCCCAGCGCAATCGACCAGGCCGTGCCCCAGTGATCGCGGCCGTAACGTACGTTGACTGTCGGCGTGCGGCCGAATTCCGAATAGATCACCACCAACGTGCTTTCCAACATCCCGCGGGCTTTCAAATCGTCCAACAACATGCAAAACGGCTTGTCAAACTCGCCCAGTTGCTCGAGGTGGAAGTTGAAATTCTCGGCGTGTGAATCGTAGCCGTGATGCGTGACCTTGACGCACGCGGCACCGTTCTCCAACAGCGTTCGTGCCAGCAGGCAATAGCGGCCGAAGTCGTGAGTTCCGTAGCGGTCAAGATCCTGTTGGGACGCCTGACCTTCGAACATCGCCTTGCGGCTCATCAGCTTGGCAGCCTGTTGATACGAAGCGTCGTAGGCTTCGGTCAGGGCCTTCGAGCGCCGCTGGACGAATCGCTGATTGAATTGCAGCCGCAGCTGATCGCGGCTGGCGTCGGCCAAGGCATCAATGCCGACGGGTGCCGCGAGGTTGCCGGGCGGTTGGATTCCTTCCAGTTTCAGTTGGCCATGTTTCGCGCCCAGAAACGCCGCACCGCCAGCGACGTCGGTCAGCCCGCGGCTGGAAACGTGAATGTAACCGGGAAGTTCGCTGTCCGCTGGCGTCAAGTATTTCGACGCCACCGCGCCCACGTACGGAAAATCTCCGACGCGGCGTCCCTTCTCCATGAACTGGCGCCCTTGCTCGTGATCGTTAATCTTGATGTTGATGCTCCGCACGATCGAGAGATGGTGCATGCGCTGCGCGATGTGCGGCAATAACTCGGAAATGTGAATGCCCGGGACCGACGTGGGGATGGCTTGAAACGGACCGCCATGCACCGTGCCAGGTTTTGGGTCCCACGATTCCAACTGACTAACGCCGCCTTGCAGGAAAACTTGCAAGATTCGTTTATCTTCGCGCTTGAGTTGATCCGCCTGTGCGTGAGTGCCAAGCACTCCCATCCCGACAGCCCCCGCTGCGGTGCCGGCCAAAAACTGACGCCGGGCCATTAGATGTTCGAGTGGATTGCATCCTTGATTTCGTCGCATGATCTTTTCTCAGTGATTGAATCGGAATTCGGCGGACGAAAGGGCGGCCCACACGAGTTGTCCGATCGCCGTGTCCTGGTTGTCTTGATGTTCTTCCAAAAACAGCGTTACCTGTTGAACTTCCTCGGCGGTCGGCGGTCGCGAGAACACCGAAAAATAGAACTCGTCGACCAACTGCGGCACGTCGAGCGTCTTGAGGTGTGCCGTCAGTCTCTGGCCGCTCGGTTCCAACCAGCTTTGCAGCACCGCTGCGTTCCGCAAGAATAACGCCTGATTGGCCGACGCGTCAAATTGCGAAGTCTGAATCCCAGGGACGCCGAAAAGATCGACAAACGTGTCGACGTGGCTTTTGAGGGCGTCGTGTAAAGACGCTTCCTGCCACAGCGGATCTTCGGCCTGCGCTGGGTCGTTCTCCGCGTCGGCCGTTCGATACTTCGCTTTGAGATCGTCGAGTGTCGCGTCTGTCAGGCAAGTGGCCTGCATCATCGACCAGGCAAGTTGTTCGGGCGACAACGGTTTTAGCAATGCCACCGCGAAGCGATCGTTGCTGACGTCTTCAGCGCCGTCTTGGTACTGGCTGCTGCGCTGGTAGGTCCTCGTCAGTGCCAATTCGCGCAGCAGATAGCGCACGTCGTAATCGTGGTCGGCGAGAGCGTCGGCCAACAGATCGAGCAACGCGGGATGCGACGGCGGGTTCCCGGCATGTGACATGTCGACGGGCTCGACGATGCCGCGCCCCATCATCATCGCCCACAGACGATTGGCAATGTTTTGCCGGAACGCAATGTTCGACGGATCGGTCATGGCCACGGCCAACTGCAACCGGCGGCTGTAGACTGGCACGGAGCGAACGGTTTTCTCTGGCTTGACCGTGTAGAGTTCTTCAGCCGGGGGTGGATCTTCGATCGGCGGCAAGTCCAGCAGGCGTGGCGGCGTCTCGGCGGATTCACTGGTAAAGACCGACGTAAATTTGACCGTTCCCTCCGCCTTCTCGCCAATCGACGCCTGTTTGGATTCGGGATCCGTGAACAAGTAGCTGCGATTCAAAAACGCTGCGAGTCCATAGTAATGACGCTGCAGATAATCTTCGACGTTGGGGTGATTGTGGCACTGGGCACATTGCAGATCGCGTCCCAGAAAGATGCGTCCCAAATCGCGTGTCATGGCGTCGGTTTGCATGTCGCGATCGAGCAGTAACTTGGCGGCCGGCCGCGTGTTCTCTTCGCTGCCGTCGGCGGTCAGCATCTCGGTGACGAGTTGGTCCCACGGTTTGTTCCCCGCAAACGATTGCCGCAGATAGTTTCGCCACTCGTCCGCCTGGATGTGTTTGTCGGGCCGGCGTTCCATCAGCATCGTGTCGAACACATACTGCATCCGCCGCGCGTATTGCGGCGAAGCGAGCAGCTGGTCGATCAGCTTGGCACGTTTATCGGGCGACTCGTCCGCCAAAAACTGCCGTGCCCGATCGGCGCTGGGAATCGTGCCGGCAAGGTCGAGGTAGATTCGTCTCGCGAATGCCGCATCACCCGCGTCGTCCGCAGCGACTCTCTCGAACTCCGCATCACCAGCGCCGATCTCGGCATCGATCCGCTGGTGTAGCGGAGCTTCCGCGTCGGATGAGCTTGCCCCGGTGGCCAAGATCATCGCGGCATAGAGAATCGTCTTACAAGTATCACGCAGACGCATGGGGCAGGCTGAGCGGGGTGGGGGATGAATAGCGGGCAAACCGTCTACGCATCAGTTTAGCCGACATTCGAGGACCACACCAACGGGTTTTCAGCCTCAGGCGGTACCGCCGCGAAAGGCCGCGCCGTCACGCTTACCAGTCATCCGTGCGGAACGGCGACGCGGGGATCCCCTCCTTGTTATAGAGGTTCGCACCGGCCGGGTTCATCGAGTAGGCATAGCGCACGGCCACGGGCTCGGCGACTTCGGCTGACTTCACGACAACGTCACCGCCGTCGATCGTGGCTTCCGCCCAGTGCCATTTTTTGTCGGCACCGGCGATGGCGAACCGCTGGAGCTTGCCATCTTTGACCTGCTGGGTCGGTTCGAGACCTTCTTTCTTGCCGACGATCAAGCCGCCGCCCTCATTGTCGAAGGTCAAACGGATCGCATTGTCTTCGACTTTGTGGCTCTTAAACAGCGGACCGCTGGGGACCAGGTCCGTCTTGCCGTAAGTCTGATTGAGCGCCCATTGAGCCAACCGCCAGCCGACATCTTGCTTGTTGCGCGGGTGGATGTCGTTGGCCTGGCCGATGTCGATGATCACGGCCATGCCCGTGTGCTTGATGTTGAGCGCCTTGCGTTGAGCTTCGCGGAGTCTGGCCCAACCGTCACCGCCTTCGGGACTGTCGGTCGGCTGTTGAAAATCGGCCAGCTGCACCCAGTAAAAGGCCAACTCGGGATTGAACAGTTTGCGCCAACCGTTCACCAGCGCCTGCGTCTTGTGATAATACGACTCGCCTTCGCCGCCATTCGATTCGCCTTGGTACCAGATCGCGCCGCGCATCGAAAAGGGAGCCAGCGGATGGACCATGGCGTTATAGATCGCCGAAGGTGAACCGCCTTGAACTTGGGTGGTCTCGTCGTAGGCATCGACTTGGTCGGCGATCTCTTTCAGCTCAGGCACACTATGGAATCCGGCGGGCGATGTCCACGGTTCGATCCGCGTCCCACCCCAATTCGAGCCGACCAGACCGATCGGCACATTCAGTTCCTGTTGCAGCCGCCGGCCGAAGAAGTAACCGACCGCCGAGAACCCGCGAGCCGAATCCGGCTGGCAGATTTTCCAGCTGCCGGGACATTCGTCGTTGGCGACCGGGGAGACCGTGTGGCCGGGCACGTCGAACAGACGGATCTGTGGATGATTCGCCGCGGCGACTTCCTCTTCGGGGTTCAACGAATTGGCCAACGCCCATTCCATATTGGACTGTCCCGAGCAAATCCAGACTTCGCCGACCAGCACATCTTTCAGGTCGATCGTGTTGCTGCCGGCCACGGTCAGCGTCTGGCCGTTGGCGTTGGCCTTCAAGCCTTCAAGCTTGACCTGCCAGCGACCGTCTTTGTCGGCCTCGGCCTGTTTGGATTGTTCGCCCAAGGTAACCGTCACCTTCTCGCCCGGCTCGGCCCAACCCCAAACCGGAGCGGCCAGCTCTTGCTGCAATACCATGTGATCGCCGAACACACTCGCCAACCGCACCTCCGCAACCGCGATCGAATTCGCGAAGAAAGCACACGTTGCAACCAAGCAAAGCGTAATCAGGCACCGTACGGGTATTGTTCTGTTCATGTCTAACTCCAGGGTGAAAAATGGTCTGGTTTTCGCGCCTTCGCGTGAGTTGACAGTGAAGATAGCACAGCTGGCACCGAAATGCGCCTTAACATTGCCCCATTTTTCCCGCACGGGTAGAATCTCCCCTCCCTCTTTGTCACAAGTTCCCCGCGTCAAGGATGACGTGATCATGAGCATGGAAGCTGCTAGCACCCCAATTCCGCTGAGCCGATTCGAGCAATTACGCTTCGGGCGTGAAGTCCTTCGCCGGGAAGGCGAAGCGCTGACCCTGCTCGCCGGGCGGCTTCATGACGAGTTTTGCGACGCCATTGAATTGCTCTTCGCGTGCCAAGGCAGTGTGATCGTCACGGGCATGGGCAAGGCCGGACTGATCGGACAAAAGATCACGGCCACCCTGGCATCGACAGGCACCAACTCCCACTTCTTGCATCCCGCCGAAGCGATCCACGGCGACTTGGGACGGATTCACCGCGACGATCTCGTGCTGGCTCTTTCGTTCAGCGGCGAGACGGAAGAGATCGTCCGTCTGCTTCCTTCATTGGCCGAGATGCAAACACAGCTCATCGCGATGACCGGCAAGGCGGACAGCTCGCTCGCTCAATCCGCGGACGTCGTCCTCGACCTGGGGCCATTGCGCGAAGCCTGTCCACATGGCCTGGCGCCAAGTACAAGCACGACCGCGATGATGGCGCTGGGCGATGCCCTGGCGCTCGTACTCAGCCGGATGCGCCGGTTCGGCCCCGAGGACTTCGCCCGATTTCATCCGGGAGGCAGTCTCGGTCGCAAACTTGCCAAGGTCGAAGATGTCATGCGGCCGTTAGCCGAGTGCCGTGTTGCCAGCGAGTCGCATTCGATTCGCGATGTGTTTGTCATGGCGAGCCGTCCCGGCCGGCGAACCGGCGCGATCATCTTGACCGACCGGGAGGGGCGGCTGACCGGCATCTTCACGGACAGCGACCTCGCGCGGCTGCTGGAAACGAAACGCGATGATGCGCTGGATGCTCCCATCGCGGCTTTGATGACCAAGAACCCCACCACGGTCGTCTCGGGAACCCGCATGCGTCGGGCGATCGAGATTCTTGGTCAGCGAAAGATTAGCGAACTTCCGGTTGTGAACGATCAGGGAAAGCCGGTAGGTTTAATCGATATCACGGACGTCGTGTCCTTTGAATCGCCTGTTGAATCGGACGCGCATGCGGTGCCAGCGTCAGAAGTCACCGATCCAAATCGTCCGAAAACACTCCCTTTACCGAACCGCCCGATAGGTTAGTCGCGTATATGAAGACCGAAGACCGATGCAAGAATGTGGAATTGATCCTCTCGGACGTCGACGGAGTGTTAACGGATGGCGGGCTCATCTTCGACAATCAAGGAATCGAGATCAAACGATTTCATGTGCGAGATGGACTGGGCATCAAGTTGTGGCGGCGGGGTGGATTCAAGTTTGGCATCTTGACGGCGCGGACGTCCCACATCGTCAAGTTGCGTTCATCGGAGTTAGGTGTCGACGTGGTCCGTCAGGGTTTTGAAGAGAAGCTTTCCGTGGCCCATGAAGTCGCGGGCGAGTTAGGCTTCACGATCGAACAAGTTTGTTACGTCGGCGACGATCTGCCCGATTTGCCAGTGATGCGTGCGGTTGGTTTGGCGATCGCGGTGGCAGACGCTTGTGACGAGGTTCAAGGTGTTGCTCACCACGTCACCAAGTTGCCCGGTGGCCAAGGTGCCGTGCGCGAAGCGATTGAGTACATCACGAAAGCCAAGGGGCTGTGGGACGATATGATCCGCAAGTACACCGGCAAGTAAGGTGGCGAAGGTAAACCGTGACAGGACGATTCAAGAGAACGATCGGTGCTCTGGTGATGGTGCTCGTAGGCTATTCCGCCTACGCGGTGCTCGCCGTTCCGATGCTCGAACCGTCGATCGAGTTGGCGGCTTCGTCCCATTCTGCCAGTACGCACCCCCATGCGACACCAAAATCGCGCGGCTTCGAGTCGCTGTTCGCCGAAGGTTCCTGGGAACTCGATCGTCCCAAGATCTTGGAGACGGACCGTGGTACGTTAATCTTTGACGACTATCGTGCGTTGCCGGACAGTCGGCTGCAGCTGAACCGGTGTACGCTCATACTTCGCACGAGTCAGGACGACCGGGAGAACAGCCGGCCGATTGTCTTACGAGCCACCGAAGGCGCGATTCTGTTCTTTGACGGCGAATTGAACATCCCGCGCGGCGAGTTTGGTCGACTGATCGGCGGCGAGCTATCGGGAGTCGTGACGATTCACAGCCCGCCCACGCCGGGCGCGGATGACGGGCTGGAGATCACCACGCGCGACATCCGCATCGAAGAACGTCGGATCTGGACTCCGAGCAACGTCACCTTCCGGTACGGTCCGAACGCGGGATCGGGCGGCGACCTTTCGATCACCATGCATCCGCCCGCCAAGGCGAAGCCTGCGTCAGGCGCGGGTTCGAATCTTGGCCGGCTGAAGTCCTTTGAACTCGTGCGCGTCGACAAAATCGAACTGCAACTTCCCGCGGATAGCTTGTCGGATTCACCGCTCGCCCCGCGGGTCGCTTCGCCGTCGACCGGCAGCCAGACGACACCGGTTGAGATTCGCTGCCGCGGATCGCTGGAGTTTGATTTCGACGAATCGCAGCTCACGTTAAACGATCATGTCGATGTGATTCGGCACCACGTCGATGGACCCAGTGATCAACTGAACTGCCAAGAGTTGCGAGTTCATTTCCATCAACCTAGCACGCCCGGCGAGGCTGGCAGCGGGACTTCGATCAAGTTCGCGCCAAGCAAGCTCGTGGCGATCGGCTTCCCGGTGATTCTGCGAGCCGATTCCTACGGCGCGTTCGCCCAGGGAGAGCAACTGGAGTATGACTTCGCGGCGCAGCGGATCTCGATGCGAGATCGTGAAGCGGTCGTGATGGGTAACGAGAATTACGAATTGAAGGCCAAGTGGCTGTGGTACGAGTTGCGCGATGGTAAACAGTTGGGCAGCATGAGGGCCGGTGGGCCGGGGCGGGTGACCGGACGGCTGGGCAAAGATCAGCAACCATTCGAAGCAGCGTGGCAATCCGAGGTTGTCCTGCAACCTTCCGAGGGCGGCGATGTGCTTTCACTGTTGGGCGGAGCGCATATTTCCGTCGAACAGGCCGGCGAGCTCTTTGCCGACGAACTGCATGTCTATCTGGCCGAGCTGCCAACCGCCGATGGTGCGGCGCGGCCGGCAATCACGGCGGATCGCATGAAGGCGCTGGGCAATGTCCGCTTCGACTCGCCGCGCATTGCCGGAACCATTCACGACGTACAGATTTGGTTCACGCAGCCGCCGGATCGTGATCTATCGGATCGTCCGGCGACAGGTGCGACTGCGGGTTCCTCCTTGCTGGCGAATCGCAACCCGGCATCATCGACCGGGCAAGTCCAAAAGCTGGTCGTCCAAGCCGAGCGGCTGAATGCCGAGATCCAACTCGGTGACAATCCACAATTGCTCCAGCTTGGCGCTCAAGGCAAGGTGCATTGCGAAGAGCAAGCGGCTCCTGAGATCCCGTCTGGCATGTCGCTTGATTGTCACGTGTTTCAGGTACTCGACGGCGCTACCGAGAATCCGATCGCGACGGTCGAAGGGAGCGAAGGATCGCCGGCACGCGTGATGGCTCAAGGCGCGGAACTGGTGGGCGCTCTAATCGAGATTCATCAGGGCAGCAATCGGGCGTTCATCAAAGGCCCCGGACAGATGACGCTGCCGCGGCCTGAAACGCCACAAGCCCCTTGGTTCGTCCAGTGGCAGCACGGCATGAGATTCGATGGACGACAAGCGACCTTTGATGGCGGCGCTGTCGCACAAGGCGTTCAAGCGATGCGCGCCGGCGAGCAAGTCCGTTTTCACGCGACCGGCGATTCGCTGAACGTGACGCTCACCCGATCCGTCAACTTCAAACAGCCAGACAACACCGACGAAGTTGCTCTTCGCGAACTGCGCTTCCACGGACGATGCTCTTTACAGAGCGAAACGATCGATCCACGCGGAATGCGAAAGAGTTCTGAACGGATGGAGATCCACGACTTGCGGATCGACCAGGTCAGCGGCGTGCTGCATGGGGATGGCCCGGGTTGGCTGACGAGCGTGCATCAGGGGCAAGACATCTTCAAGGAGGGGCAATTCGCCACGGCACCCAAAGGCTTGCATTTCCTCCGCGTCGACTTTCAACAAGAATTGGCGGGCAATCTGACGGGCCGACAATTGGAGTTTCTGGGCAATGTGCGAACGGTTTACGGACCCGTTGCGGCCTGGGACCAAGTGATCGATGTGACCGATCCGGCGGCGTTCGGCCCGCAGGATGTTGTCGTCACGTCACAGCGGCTGGCTCTTGCCGACATGGGGCAGACTCGCGATCGCTTCGACGACGTGGAACTCGAAGCAACCGGCAACGCCTTCGTCCGCGGTCAGACCTTCACCGCTTCCGGCCAGCGTGTCTCCTACGCAAAAACGAAGGACCAACTCGTTCTGGAAGGCGACGGCCGCAACTACGCCACGCTGAGTTATCAGCGCACGCCCAACGCCGTTCCTGCCCTGCTGAAAGCTCGCAAGATTCTTTTCTGGCCCGAGACAAAGCAGTCCGAGGTCAGCGATCTGCATTCGATCGATCTCCAAAACCTCAGCCAGTTCAATCGCCCAGCACGTTAGGGATTGAATTCGCCGCTCCGTCATTGATTCTCAAAGCCAATTCGGCGACGTAAGATAGTGGGCAGTTCGCGACTGGCTTCAGGAGGACGACAATGGAAAAGAAAAGCGTCGGCCCGGTGAAAGTGGGAGTTATCGGGCTGGGCCGTTTCGGGCGGCTGCATTCGTTGACGCTTGCCGGTCTCGCGGAGGCCGAATTGGTTGCGTTGGTAGCGCGTCGGCAGGAAAGCCTCGACTCCCTGGCCCGAGAGCTGCCCGGTGTGCGCGGTTGGACGAGTCTCGCGAAAGCGATTGATGAGTCCGCCGCCGAGGCCTGGATTGTCGCTTGCACCACCGCGTCGCACGTGGCCGTGGCGAAGATGCTGCTCGAGATCGGCAAGGCCGTGCTTTTGGAAAAGCCCATCGCGGACAACTTGGACGAGGCCCGGAGCTTGGCACCGCTCGTGCTGCCTGACTCGAGCAATCTCATGATCGGACACATCGTCCTGTTCAATAGCGAGTTTCAGCAACTGCGTGATGTTGCGCGCCGGCAGGGACCGATCGCCTACATCAACTGCGTGCGCCATCGACCGGCTAGTATCGTCAAGGACTTCCTGGGCGAAAATCCGCTCCATGCGGCAATGGTCCACGATCTTTATGCGACGCAAGTTTTACTCGATCGCGCCGAACCCGATCATTTCAGCTCGCAATTCCATCGGACGGGAAACGGCGACATCGACTTGGCTCTGGCACAACTCAAGTGGGACGGCGGCCCGGTCGCGTCCTTCGCCGCCTCGTACTTGACGCCTGCCGGAATGCCGCCCAGAGGGTTCGACAGGACCGAGGTGTTCGGCGAAGGTTGGGCAGCAAGGATCGAGCCCAATCCAAGACCGATCGAGGTCTGGGATTCACGCGCTTCTTGGCCCTTGGCTCTAGAGATCCGCGAAGATCCGCCGAGCGGAATGATGGCCGAGGAATTGCGTTGCTTCTGTCGCGTCGTGCGCGGCTCGCAGGCCGTACCAACTGGAGCGACCTACACGGATGCGCTGCAAGTCCAACGATGGATGGAACAGCTCGTTCAGGCATCTCCCTAGAAAGTTGCCCTTTCGCAGGAATTCTCCGGCGGCACCTTGACATTAAAGACATTTTGTCTTATCTTGGCCCGAGCAGTCAGGACAATCGTTCGCTTCGCTGGAGAGTCGATGATGACCCGTCGAGTATTAGTGTGGCTCTTGCTCGTTCTAGCAAGTTCTGTTGTTGGCCATGCTGTGGCGCAACAGGCGGATCCGAGCGAACCCGATCGCCGTTCGCCGAAGATCTCGTCGTTGGAACTAGCACGCTGGATTGACGAACGGTTCGCGGCCGAGTGGAAGGCGCGCGGTGTGGCCGTGCCGCCGGTGGTGGATGATGCCACCTTTATGCGTCGCGTCTACTTGGATCTTGTTGGTGCGATTCCTGGTGTTCCGCCGGTGCGTGATTTTCTGTACGCGACGGGAACGTACAAGCGCGAAGATCTGATCGACCGCTTGTTGCGGGATGATCGGCGGCCTGAGCGTTATGCTTCGCGAAGCGCGGAACATCTCGCGCGAATCTGGCGGCGGTCGATGATTCCTCAGAACAGTCCCAACGCGGCGATGGCGGCGGGTTTCGAGCCTTGGCTGCGCGACCAGTTCGCTTCGAATGTCGCGTACGATGAATTCGCCCGCACCTTGCTCACTTCAACGCCGACCCCGAACCCGATGCCGGACCAGAACCAACTGGGAAGGCCGGCCATCGAGCCTCTGCAAGTGTTCTATCAAGCGAACGGCGGCACTCCGGTCAGCTCGGCGGATGCGGTAACGCGGTACTTTCTTGGCGTCCGCATCGGCTGTGCGCAGTGCCATCCCCATCCATTCAGCTCGTGGAAGCAAGAGGATTTCTGGGGGATGGCGGCGTTTTTCTCGAACGCGACCGCCGGCCAGTTGCCGCAGATCAGCGACGAAGCAGGTGCGACTTACAAGGCCAAGTTCCTGTGGGACAAAGAGATCACGATCCCCGAGGACAAGTCGCCGCGCGAGGCGCTCGCCGATTGGCTCGTCTCCCCGTCGAATCCAAACTTCGCATCGACGGCGGTGAATCGCATCTGGCAGCATCTTTGCGGACGCGGCATCGTCGCTGCCGTGGATGACCTCGACCAAGTCACTGACGAAGAGCGAGCGGTCTTGGATGAACTGGGTGAGATGTTCGCCGAATCAGGCTACAACATGCGCTGGCTGATCGAAGGCATTTGCAAGAGCACGTTCTATCAGCGCGTCAGCCTGTCGGAAGACACGGATGTCGAATCGGAGTTGGCCCTTCGTCCGCTGAAGACGTTGACGCCGGAACAAGTCTTCGATTCGCTCGAGGAAGCGCTCGCCTTGCCGATCGGCCGCGTCGACAATCCGCCGCGGTTCAATGGTTTGCGAAACGCGTTCGTCGATCGAATGGACGAAGCGGCGAGCGACTCGCCGGAAGATTTTCGCGCCGGGATCCCGCAAGCGCTGATGGTCATGAACGGCAAACTGACCGCCGATGCCACGAGCCTGGAGAAGAGCCGCACGCTGCGAGCCGTCGTGGATGCGCCGTTTCTAAAACCGGCGGACAAGATCGAGGCGTTATTCCTGGCGGCGTTTACGAGAATGCCGAGCGAACAGGAACTTGAATTCTTGCTCGAGCATGTCGAGCGTCAAACGAATGAAGAGACGCGGGGCCGGGCCTACGAAGAGGTGTTTTGGGGTATGTTGAACAGTCCGGAATTTGTGTTGAGCCGGTAAAGTAGCCATCACGCTCCGTCGTGATGAGCCGATCCGGCTGGAGCGAGAAATGAATAGGACGTCCGTCACAATTCAGAGTCAACTCGAGAAGGCTCATCTCGCGGAGCGAGATGGCTACTTTAGGAGCACCAAAATGTCTTCATCCTTCTACCGCGATTACTCACGCCGCGATTGGCTGAGAATCAGTCTGGCCAGCGCCTGCGGCGTTTCTTATTCGGGCTGGTTGCCGAAGCTGGCTCAGGCCGCAGCCGAGCAGAACAAACCGCGGGCCTGCATCGTCCTATGGATGAGCGGTGGTCCGACTCCAGAGAACCTGACATACCCTCAGCTCGTTTGTCCTACTCACTCCCCGACAGGGCGAGGCTTGA
>JAQBZB010000206.1 GCA_027622275.1 Planctomycetota bacterium
CGAATTGTTTAATCAATATCTAGTTACCGCGCTACCCCAAGTTGCCTAAAGTGCGCGTTGGCCGTGGGTGCTGATGTCCATTGCGGTAATCATGGGGCGACTCCCTGTTTCGTTCGAGCTAGCTAAACACGTTCGCTGATGGCCGTTTGTAACATGCGGAACTGCGAACTCATGATCGTGATCGCCATGTTGTGCATGTACTGGTTCTTCGAGATCTCAAGCACTTGCTGTTCCATGCCGATATCCGTCCCGTCGTGGTAGAGGATATTGCGTGTCGTATCGCGGACCTCCTGCATGGCCGTGTCTCGCTGCTTGCTGATTTCACCGGGCGAGAGCGTCGAGCCGGTTTCGTGTTGCGATTCGATCGCCTCGCGAAGCCGTTCTTGAAACGTGTCGACCGACAAATCTCGGAGGCGGTAGCCGGGTATGGTGGCGTTCGCAACATTACCCACCAACACCTCATGCCGAGCTTGCGCAAAACCGATAACCTCTTGCAGAACTGGGATCGTGGTTGATTTGAAGATGTCCATGATTGCCACACTCGTTGGCTGTCACGCTCCCCTGCTCTACCTCTCTCACCGCAACTCGCGCGCCACACCTTCTCACACCGTGATGCCGACGCGATTAACACGCTTATACAGTAAGTCACGATCAGCAGTTAGGTCGATCGTCTTCGCTGTGCGATCATCGTGTTGTCTTTTTGTCTTCGCAAATGCTATCAGCAGAAGTTGCCGATTCGATCGGCAGACGCTGCCGAACGGTGCTCGTAATTGCCTCTGCTACGCGGCCCGCGCAAAACTCTTCGTCCTGGGTGCATAACCGTAAGCTCGCATCTTATTGGTCAACGTGCGAATGCCGATTCCCAAGGCGTTCGCTGTCTGTGCACGGTGGCCGCTGAAATGTTCCAAGGTGGCCTCGATCAAGCGCCGTTCCATCTCGGCCAAATTCGTGCCGACACGAATGCCATCGGCACTCGAATCGAAATCGTCGAGCGCTGTCGTGGTCGCAGGTGGACTCATCAGCCAGCCGTGCAAATCATCCGCGGTGACGGGAATTCCCGTGTTGAGGACGCTGGCCCGCGTTGTCAGATTCTCGACTTCGCGGACATTGCCCGGCCAGGCGTATTCTTGGAGCAGCTCGGTCGCGGAGGGAGCAAGGATGCAGGGGGCTCGGCCGAGCCGCGTGGCGGCTTGTTGAAGGAAGTGAGTGATCAGTTCCGGGATGTCTCCGCGCCGCTCGCGCAGCGCGGGAACGTGAATCGGGACCACGTCCAGGCGGAAGTAGAGGTCTTCTCGAAACTCGCCATCCTGAACCGCCGCGTGCAAGTCGCGGTTGCTGGTTGCCAGCACGCGAACGTCGACGAATTGCGTGTCACTCGATCCAACTCGCTCAAACGACTTCTCTTGCAGAACGCGTAGGAGCTTCGCTTGCAGTGGGAGACTGATCTCGGTGATTTCGTCCAGCAGAATCGTCCCTTTGTCGGCCAGCTCAAAGCGACCGATGCGTGGTGCCTCGGCGTTGGTGAATGCACCGCGTTCGTGTCCGAACAATTCGCTTTCCATCAGTTGCGGTGAAAGGGCCGGACAGTTCAAACTGACCATTGGCCCCTTGGCTCGTCGGCTGGCGGCATGGATGGCTTTCGCGACAAGTTCCTTGCCGACACCGCTCTCGCCCGTGATCAGCACGGTCTCCGTCGTCGGTGCGACTTGCGCGATTCGCTGCCGCAATTGCTGCATGATCTGACTCGAACCCACCATCGCACTCGACTGGTCGGTGGCGGCGGGAACTGTCGAGCGGCGTCCGGCACCATGCCGCATGGCTCGGTCGACAAGGTCTTCGAGCTGATCGGCGTTGAAGGGTTTTTCGATGTAATCAAACGCGCCGTGCCGCATGGCATCGACCGCCGTCGTCACGGAAGCGTGAGCGGTGACCATGACGACTTGCGAGTCGTCGTTCCGCTTGGACAGCTCATGAATAAACTCCAAACCGGTCATGCCGGGCATTCGCAAGTCCGTAATGATGACGTCGAAAGTCGTCGCATTCAGTTTGCGAAGCGCCTCGACCGCGCTGGAACAACATTGCACGCGATGCCCCGCGCATTCCAAGATATCCGCCATCGATTCGCGGGCACGAGCGTGATCGTCGACGACGAGCACGCGCCCGGTTGTCGAGCTTGTGGCCACGCGGTTGATGCGGTTGCGTTCGGTCATGCCGCTGCCTCCAGGTTGCGATGCGGTAGATGGATCGTGAACGCGGCACCGCCCTCGGCGCAGTTCGATGCCCACACGCGTCCTTCGTGCGCTTCCGCGATCCGTTGCACGATGGCGAGGCCCAGCCCGGTGCCATCGTTCTTCGTCGTGAAGAACGGTTCGAATATCTTTTGCCGTTCGTCCCCCAATCCAGGCCCGCTGTCCGCGACTTCGATTTCGACGCCGTCATGACCCGCGCAGCAAGTGATCACCAACGTGCCGCCATCCGCCATCACATCGACGGAGTTCAAGATCAGATTCAGCAACGCACGGCGGAGCATGTCGCGATCCGCGAAAACGGTGAGCCACGGGGGCGCGTCCAAATCGACCGCAATGTCCTGAGCCGCCAATTGAGGAGCGAGCGAATCGCAAACTTCTTCCACGACTTGCCCGATGGCGAACAGGCGATATTGCGGCTGGCGGTCGGAGGTGAAGCTCAGCAGGTCATGCACCGTCGTGTCGAGCGCCTGGAAGCCGGCTTCGAGTTTGTCCATGATCGCGAGCCCACCTGCGTCCTCCTGGATGCGGCGTCGCAGCAAGCTGAAATAGAGCGTGACCGGTGCCAGGCCATTGCGGACTTCGTGTGCCACATGCGAAGCCATCTGTCCCAGATCCGCCAAGCGATTCTTGCGGGCGAGTTCGCGGTTCTTGGCTTCAAGTTCGTCGCTCAAGCGAGCCACTTCGCCGCGCAAGGCCTCGTGGGTCCGCTGCAATCGCTCGGTGGCTTCGTGCCAGGCAGTCAGAATCAATTCCAGTTCGCTGTTCGGTCCCAGTTCGAGACCGCCCGCGGTTCGAGTGACGCGGCCACCGAGGGCTGCAATCGATGTTTCGGAAGAATTTGGTTTCATGTGTCGGAACTCAAGTCAAGTTGGTTGTAAACGGGCGCGTTGGACAGATAGGCGTCGGTGGCTTGTGTCACGCTGTGAATCTTTTGCAGCCGGGTCGCGGCGGCATCGCGACGAACGACCAGCTGGCCCTCGCATTGCTTTTCGACGAGCATGATTTCATTCAGCAACGACTCGCACCGCGTTGCCATGTCGCGCGTCTGCTGGCGCTGTTCTGGCGAATGCCACCGGCGACAGTCTGGATCTTGGTTGCGAAACGGATCGAGTTGGCGTTCCACGTCTTGGAGTTGATTGAGCAACTGTTGTTTCGTTGCCAACAATTTCATCAACCGCGTCATATCACCGTCATGAACGATGCCCGTTTGCGCGCGAGCCAGCTGCCGCAGCAAGGACAACACCTCGTACTTCTTGTCGATCAAACTGGCGAGAACTTCGGTTTCCATGTCTGGCAGGCTGTTGTGTTGGTGTTGCAGTTAGTGATTGTAGGGTGGGCTGTGCCCACCATTGGCGTTGGTGGGCACAGCCCACGCTACAAGCTTCCGAGCCCATCTAAGAACTTCTCCCATTCGTCGCGGGTGTAACGTGTCGTTTGCAGGAAGTCGGCATCCGGGCGAATTCGTTCCAGGATGACCTTCGCCTGTTCCAGCGTTCCACGGTATTCGGCGGGTCGATTTCTCCGACGATGGCAATTGGCGATCTGGACATACGCTTCGAGTGATTCAGGTTCCTGTTGGTAGCGGTTTGTCGCGTTCGAGTAAGCTTGAATCGCGTCCTCGTATCGCTTCCAGTCGTACAACGCGTCAGCACGGGCGAAGTAGCAGTTGCGAAGGATTCGTTGCTCAATTCCGGACAGTTCTGACTGTTCCTGTTTCGTGTTCAGAAGACCGATCAGTTCGCGATAGCCCGATTCGGCCGCCGCGAGTTCGTTGTTCAACTCCTCCGTCAGCTTCTTGCGGGTCGGGTCAATCGTGACAGCGTCGAGCTTGCGCCGCGGCAGCTTGGCTGCATGGCGATACGACTCGGCGATGCGGTAACGCGCCTCGATGGCTTGACGGGCATCCGGATCACGTTTCACCGCCTCGTCCAAATGAGCAATTGCTTCGTGGAATGACTTGTGCGACATCTCGAGAAACTTGAACGCCGTCTTTCGGGAGGTTGGCAAATCGGTGGCGACACCTTCCAAGCGGCTCTGTGTCTCCTGGTCAACGCCGTCGAGATACAAAAGTTCACCGAGCGCAAACAACGACTCGCGCCATTCGATACTGCGCGGTGACAGCGATTCATGTTCGAGATTCGCTTCGAGCAATGCCCGGGCCTGTCCGAGGTTGCCGAGTTCTTGCTGTGCTTGAGCGGCGATCACACGAGCCCGGTAACTGTGTGGATCGCGGGGATAGTATTGGACGCATTCCGTCAGGTAGGGCAACGCCTTTTCCGGTTTGTGCAATGCCAGCATGGCCTCGCCCAACGCAGTCAGCGCGGGTGGACGGCCGGCCCGGTTTTGGGTGCCGAGGAATTGTGTGAAGTAACGGACGGCGCGCACGTAGTCTTGGCCCCGCAGGTAGTTTTCCGCGCTCTTCTGTAGATCATCGGGATAGTTTCGCGAAGTGAATCGCAGCTTGGCGAGCTGCGCGTACAACGCGCCGGCATGTCGATTCTGGGTTCGCGAGTCGACCAGCAGCGATTGCGCCTGCGAGAGCGGCAAGCCCTCGGCGTCCGCGGCCAGTTTGCGGGCCGCGGCTTCGCGCGCCTCGGCTTGGAGTTGGATGGCATGGCTCTGCGAGAAGACCAATGCCGTGGCCGCCGCCAACTGCGTCGCGTAGTCGAACTGGCCCGCGTCGCGATAGGCGGTGTAAGACGCTTCGACACGGCTCCGCATCTCGTCCGGCGAGACCCAAGGGTTGTTGTACGCCGGCGCGTCGGCGACGAACCGCAGCGTCTGGCGATACGCTTTAATCGCGGCCTCATCGTCTTCCAGCAGCTGATGGATCTCGGCTTCTTCAAGGCTCGCACTGATGCCTTCGGCCGTATCAAAGTGCGAACGGCGAGTTCGACCGAACTGCTCGAGCGCGGCTCGCAAGTCGACGGATTCCTCCGCGTCCGTCGGCCGCAGCGGAGCGGTCCTGCGGTAAGTCAACCCCGTCAAGTATTGAGCCTGACGCCCCAGTTTGACGTCGGTCGGATTGTGAACCTGTGCCAGGCGGAACAACTCGCGTGCGTTCTCGAAATTCTGAATGGCTTGTGCCGCGGCGGGCATGTCACCAGCCTGTTCCGCCAACTGTTCGCCCTGTCGCAGCAGGAGACGGCCCCTGAGCAGTAACGCCGATGCGAAATGTGGCGAAGTTTCCGGGATCGCTGAAATCGCGGCCTCACAGTCCGCGAAGTCACCCTGGCCAAACATGATATCGCCCTGCATCATCAGCGCGTCGTATCGATCGTCGAAGCTCAACGCGTCGTCGGCAAGATACTCGCGATTGAATTCGAGCGCTTTGTCGTAACGAGGTTTTGCGTCGCGCAGATACGCCTTGGCGAGCAGGCCGAGGATCTCGGTGCGGCGTGAAAAATCAACATCGAGCGCTTCGTGAAAGATGGGGAGACTCTGAGCATACTGTCCTGCACCGTAAAGCGAATTGCCGAGCGCAAACAGTCCGTGTTCGTGGCGGCCCGGTGGGAAGCCGGATTCCTTTGCCTCTTCCAAGTATCGAGCCGCCAGCAGAAATCGAATGCGGCGTTCACTCTCGTTCCACTCTTCCTCGGCGTCTTGCGCCATGGCCACACCCAGCACGTAGGCCGGCCCGCCGATTTCGTCTTTCGGAAGGTCAGCGACCAAACGCAGGTCAGCGGCGATCGAGCGAGCCGTTTCGCGATCATCGGCATCGAGTGCTGCGAGTGCTTCCGCGAGCGTTCCGGATGCGTGACGATTTGAAGGAGCAGGTTTCGGCGAATAAACTCGCAGGCCAACTCCCATTCCAACGACAGCGGTGACTAAGGCCAGGATAATCGTCACATTCTGGATCGGGTTCCGGCGAATGTGCGCTATCACGTCGCGAGCGATCCGCTTGAGTCGCGGTGGATCAACAGCGGGTGCTGGTGCGGTGTTCGGTTGCCCGGAAGCCATGTGAACCCAATGCGTGTTGGCGAATGCCGAATCAGTTTCAGGCGACTAGAATCGTCGCCAAGCGGGAGAAAAGCGGGGCGTTTGTACTCGAAAGCGAGCGAGCTTGTCAACGCGAGTGGTTGCAACGGAGATGCTAGCGGCGGGCCTGCGAGCGGGAATCGGCTGGCGGTGACCGAGGACCGTGACTTCAGTTCCATTCGTTGGAAATGTCTGACGCCGTTGCCTCGGCGGTGATCCCCGTGACGATCTCCATCATCCAACAGTCCATGTCATGCAGCATCTGCGTGTTCAGTTCGTCGCCGCAAGGATATTGCCGAAGTGTCACGGAAAGCCCGGCAACATGGAACAATCGCAATTCTTCACAGGTGCGGTCGATCAGATACCGCTCGGAATCACGCCCCTGTGCGATGAACAAGGGGAGTGAACGAGCCTCGTCCAGCCGCGTCAGCGGAGTGCGGTTAAGCGGAAACGGCCCGCCGAGTGATAGCACGCCGGCAAAGCGGCCCGGATTCCGCAGCCCGATCTGAAATGCCGTGGTGCCGCCCGCTTCAAACCCGCCGAGGAAAACTCGCCGCGGTGCGATGTTGAACTTGTTGGTTGCCGTGTCGAGACAGTCGAACACGCGTTGCTCGGCCGAGACCAGCGACTGATCGGCTTCGCCCCACGTAAAGCCTCGGGACTCCATACGTTGCGTGCCGCGCGGGCCGACGGCCGCATAGTTCCTCATGCTGATGAGCGGCATGACGCGCTGTAACTGCCGCTCATCGTCACCCGGTCCGTGCAGCCAAATCAACAGCGGATAAGCATACTTCCGCTCGTAATGCATGGGAGTGAAGAGCGAGCAATGTTGACTTGGGTGGTGACTCGCACTGCCACCGAGTTGTTTCAGATCGAATGTTGAAGTTGCCGGAGTGACAGCAGTTTCTTCGGGGGCGAGCTGAATGCGATTCATATTGGGCCGCTTAAGGAAGAGGCTTCGCGAACAAATCCGATTGGGGCGCGAAGCGGTGGAAGTGCGGTGTCATGAGAAAGCCAAAGTCGACACGTTTTGAAGACGTCGCGTTGTAAAACAGCAGTCGTCAAAAGTCAACGCCAACGACTGTGTAAAAAAGGAAGTGTGCTAGCAGTCGATTGGCTACTGCCCCATTAGCTCGTTCATCGTCGACACCAATTCGTGGACGGCGTCGACGCTCTTCTTGAAGTCCGCTTGCTCTTGTTCGGTCAATTCAAGTTCGATGATTTTCTCGACGCCGTTTGATCCCAGGATGACCGGAACACCGACATAGTAACCGCCGACGCCATATTCCTTGTCGCAGTAGGCCGCACAAGGAATCAGCCGCTTCTTGTCACGAACGATCGCCTCCACCATCTGAGCCACTGCGGCGGCTGGCGCGTAATACGCGCTGCCGGTCTTCAGCAGCCCGACGATTTCCGCACCGCCCTTCCGCGTTCGATCGACGATTTCGGCGAGGCGTTCTTCGCTGATCAAGCGAGTAACCGGAATGCCGCCCACCGATGTGCAGCTTGGCATGGGAACCATCGTGTCGCCATGGCCACCCAACAACAAAGCCGAAACATCCTCGACGCTGACACCCAATTCCATAGCCAGAAACGCGCGATAACGCGCGGTGTCGAGAACGCCAGCCTGGCCGATGACGCGACTGGGAGGAAATCCGCTGACCTTTTGCGCCTGCTGGACCATCGCATCGAGTGGATTGCTCACGACGATAATCACCGAGTCGGGGCTGGTTTCCTTCACTTGCTCGGCGACAGCGCTCACGATCTTGGCGTTGGTGCTGAGCAGATCGTCGCGGCTCATGCCGGGCTTTCGCGGAATGCCGGCCGTGATCACAACCACATCGCTGCCTCGCGTCGGTTCGTAATCCGTCGCTCCAATGATGTTGGAATCGAAGCCCACGATTGGCGAAGCCTGCATCAGATCGAGCGCCTTCCCCTTTGGCATATCTTCCGTCTGAGGGATGTCGACCAGGACGACGTCGCCCAATTCCGCCGCCGCACACCAATGTGCAGTCGTCGCTCCGACGTTACCAGCACCTACGATCGTGATCTTGGCTCGACGCATAACAGTTCTCCGAGGCTCGCAAGAGGAAGGCCACCAGTGAGCCGTTAATGCTCGGTGGCCAAGGGTGCAACTCCAACAGCACTCGAATATCGGCCTCAAACGCCGCACGTCAAGTAGGGACGTCCGAGAGTGGGAGACACGGAGACGGGGAGACAAGGAAATTGGAATCTCGCGACGCGTGCGCCTCCCCCTCTCCCTGTCCCTGTCTCCCCGTCTCCCCGTCTCTTCCTCTAATCCCACTTGCTAAAGTCGGGTTCGCCCGGTTCTTCGATCCCCGCATCATTCAGCGAATTGCCGGGTTGCACTTCGAAGCGGCGCGTGAGGATGTTGCGTTTGAACTTCGAGTCGTTCCGGCCAGTGCGCCACAATGCGATCCATGCGAGGGCGAGCAAAGCGACGAAAATGCCGGCGACGGCGAAGCCGATGTAGGGGTTTTGTGAAGCATCGAATTGGATGACGCGTGGCTCGACACCCATGAACATCGGACTGACTTGCAACTGTTTCTGGTCGTAAGCCGATACGAATCGCGAAGGGTAAGCCCAGAGCTTGAAGCACGCCGCCGGAATCGACACTTCTTCGCGGATGTCGGTCCCTTCGGGCAGGCCCGGAGGCAGTCGTAGCACACAGACCGTGACCGGATAGCTGTTGGTGAACGTCGGTCCTGCACCATCGGCCTGTTTGCCAAGTCGCACGACTTGGTCATCCAACGGGATGAAGACGTCAATTTGATAATAGTGATCGATCCCGAACCGTTCTTGAATGTCTTTGTCGTTGACTCGGATGTTCATCGCACGACGCGCGGTACCGCGGACGACCATCAATCGCCCATGCTGCGTCGCCGGTTGCTGGAGCAGCGCAGCCAAATCGACGGTCGGACGCGCGTGCGACCGAATGGCGTTGGCGTCGGCCTTGCCAACTGCCGCCAGTAATTGATAGAAGCACTCGCGGTCGGCTTGTGTGATCGGTTTTTGATTCAACGGCCGCACGTCGTCGAACAAGCTGACATCCATTCCGAGTGCCGCGAGTTGAACGAGGTCAGTCGTAATCCCCACCGCGGCGTTCGGCGCTGACGGCAGCCAGCCGATGTGCGGAGTCGCAAACGCGAACTCGGTTCGTTGTGCCTTGCTTTCGCCAAGCTTCAAGAACAGTCCGTAAGCAACTATCGGCTCGCCAAGAAGTTCTCCGGATGCCCAAGCGGCTGGGGTCTCGCGACAGCAAAGTACGGCGGTGTGCGGCGAGGCATCGAGCGCGACGTGGATACGAAAGTAATGGTCGAACTCGAGTCGCTCGACCGCTTCCGGCAAGATCTCGACCCGTTCGATCTTCGTGGTTCGGCCGCGAATCAGAAACGTGTCGGCACGATGATCGTTGGGGGCCGCTATCAGCGCAGAGAGATTCTCCGTCGACTGTGCCCAGCGATGCAGGTCGTTCAGGGGAAACCTCGGGATGCGGTACAGAATCCGATTGACGGTCTCTTCATCTTGAGCGCCGAGCGGCTTGCCGTCCGCGAACCCGGCCAACTGGCTCTCGTCGATGCTCAGCAGATGGAGCAACTCTCGCGCGTGAGTCATTCTTCGTGCTGGCAGGTCGCCGAGCTGAGCTTGTTGGTCGGACCAAGGCAACTTGCCAACGTCCGAGGATTCGACCTCGGCTGATCGATCGCTGGCGGCATCGGTCGGCTCGTTCTGCGCGAAGCCAGGAGGGATCGTGAACAGTACGATTGTCAGCACTAGCAGGCTTGAATGTCTCGTCACCGTCACCATGTTGATCAACCCGTCTTCTACGTCTAGGAATGTTGTATCGTCGCCTTTCGCTCTGCGAAAGGACGCACTCAATCTTGTTTCTCGTGCTCGGAGCGTTGCTGCAATCTTTCGGTGATCGTTGGGCCGATCTTATGTTCGGCCATCGCGGCAAACTGTTGGGACGTTGGTTCTTGCGGCGGCGTGTGTTTAGGAGCAACCCGCGAGTTACTCGATTTATAAACCCAACGGGCAATCGAAATCGCAAGCAGAGCGACCGCCAGCAGGGCTGCGATAATCGTCCATGGCGACGGCCGCTCGGACGATAATAGTGGCGGAGCCGGCTGCCATGCCGGTTGCTTGACCAAGACGAGCGGAGCGGTGCGGATGCCGTCGCGGGATCCGTACGCCCAACGTTTGAAGAAGTAACCGGTGAACGTCATCTCTTCACGCAGATTGGTGTGGGTGCTTCCAACGCTAGGGAAGCCTGCGGGCAACTCCAACGCGTAGGCCACAATCGGCGCATCCGATCCATCTCCAGGTCGCAACCAGAAGACATAGTACCGTTCGATGCCAAGATCGTTCTTGGGCGCTGGGACATGGTACGCCAGTTCCGCCGTCCCGGTGACTGTCACCAGTTCGCCGCGATACTCATTCGTCTGACGGAACAACTGCACGAAGCCGACATTACCGAGCGACTGGCGCTTCACGTCTTGATCGGTCAACGCCATCAGCTTCTCGAAGCAGCGAAACCAGGCCGTCTGCTCTTCCGGACGCCACACCATGTCGTCTCGGATGGCGGCCAACGCCAGTTCATCGAGCGTCGCTTGCAGCTTCGCCAGTGCATCGCGTTCCAACTCGGTCCACGGACGATCGTCCAACACCGCACGTAACGCCCGGCCGAGCAGATTGGTCCACTCGCCTTCCAAGTCGCGCAGCACGTTCAACAATTTCGTCCGCTGCTCGGCGGGCAACTCGTCACCCGCGACCAAGACCGCGTCATTCGCGCTCGTGAGGTAGTCGTGCCACTTTTGATCGAGTTGAGAGAACACGTCGGACCATGCGCCGCGATCTTCCACGGAAAGTGCTGGTCCGCCTCGCGAGTTACGGAAGATTCGTGCCAGGATGCTTCGTTCATCTCGGCTGAGTTGCTTGAGAAGGCCGCGCCAGACGTCGCGTCGAATCCGCTGCCGGGCGTCTTCATCGTCGTCAACCGTCAAGATCTGTTCGGCCAGTTCGGCGGTCGCGACGGGCCGAGATGGGGGAGCGTCGTTCGCATAGACCGTTCCCGGCGGATCGTCGTGACGCGGGGGCTCGGGTGGCAACAAGGTGTCGATGTATTCCTCGACTGATATCGTCGAATCTCGCGTCTCCGACCAGGCCCACATCCAGGCCCAGTTATGGGGCTTGCGTGCTTCGAGCATCAGCACGATCACCAGCATCAACGAACAGACCATCATCAACACGCGAACCTGCGTCGACCGCGCGAAGTAATTCGGCGGCGGCTGGCGACGCGGGCGGTCGTCTGGTTCGTCGTCGGAGCGGAATTTCATGGATTGTCGTCACTTGGCACTGAGTACAAGTCGCGAGTCGTGATCGATTCGTCTATGCGAATCTTACCCCCATCGACTTCGTTCGTCATCCGGCACTACTTCTATTCCCACGTGGGTCTTGTGTCTCGCGCCGTTTATGCCCCAAAGTACCAGGCGGCCCACACGATCGCGCATGCTGCGAGGCCGAGACCTCCGAGAGCCAGCCAGGAGACTTCCTTGGATCGATCGCGAAGACGTCGCACAAGTACCGCGCGGCCGAGATCGATCGCTTTGGCAGCCGGCACGTCGCCACTCGTGTCGACGTTGAACTCATTGTCCAACAGGCCTAAGAGCGTTCCCTGCACGGCACGCGCGTTGAACGGACGCTGCTCTGGCTTCTTGGCAAGACATTGTAGCGTGATTCGCTCCAGCGCTTCGGGACAGCGCGGCGCGAAGTGGCGAATCGGAGCGGGTTGCCTGGTCAGGTGCTGCTGAAAGATCTGAGCAAAGTTATCGCCGGCGAAGGGAGGATGCGCGGTCAATACCTCGTACAGCACGGCCCCGAACGAATACAGATCGGCTTGCCCGGTAATCGTCCCTTCGCCCGTAATCTGCTCAGGAGACATGTAAGCATACGAACCGACCGTCAGTCCCTTTGACGTGATGTCGGCTTCGTGCGTGTCGCGGGCGATCCCAAAGTCCAGCAGCTTCAAGTTGCCATTGTCGTCGAACATCAAATTGGAGGGCTTCAGGTCGCGGTGGATGATGCCGTGGTTATGAGCATGTTGCAGCGCCGAACAGATCTGTGCCCCGCAAGTGGCCGCTTCGATCCAGGAAAACGCGCCGCCGCGGGTGAGTTCATCCTTGAGTGTTTCGCCGCTCAGCAACTCGATGGCAAAGAACAGCTGCCCGTCGCTGCGACCGCCGCCGTGATATTTCACGATGTTCGGGTGCGACAACTTCTCGAGAATGAGCATCTCCCGCTCGAACCTCGCGGATACAATCTTGTCTTCCGAGACAGTCGGCAAGAGGATCTTCAGCGCGACCTTCAGGCTGTTCACCTTGTCCCACGCTTCGTAGATCGTGCCCGCCGTCCCAACGCCGAGCACCCGACCAAGTTCAAATTCCTCAAGGCGTCGCTTCGCCATTGCTGACTTCTCCCGCCGCTCATTCTTTACGATCGGCCGGTGACCTGCAACCTCAAGGTGACTCCCCCACATTCCCAGGATCGATGTCGAAGCGTAAAATCGCCGCTTGTACTTTTTTCGAGGAAGAGCTGTCCGCTTCGAGGACGAATATGAGAACCAACACGGCCGTTGATCGAGTCTTCAACTTTTCCGCGGGCCCCGCGGTCTTGCCGGTTCCAGTCATCGAAGAAGCCCAGCGGGACTTGCTGTCGCTGCCCGGATGCGGGGCGTCGATTCTCGAAATCAGCCACCGCAGCAAACCGTTCATCGCCATCCTCGAAGATGCCGAACAGCGACTGCGCGACTTGCTGGCGATCCCTCGCAGTTACCGCGTCTTGTTCCTGCAAGGCGGCTCGCGACTGCAATTTTCGATGGTGCCGATGAACTTGCTGCGCGGCTCGGGCAAGGCGGCCGAGTTTGTGCTGACCGGGTCGTGGTCGAATTATGCGATTAAGGAAGCCAAACGCGAGGGCCAGACGCGAGTCCTGTGGGACGGTCGCGACACGAACTACGATCGGCTGCCGAAACTTGACGAGCTGCCGTACGGCGATTCGGCGTACGTCCATCTCACGTCGAACGAGACGATTCAGGGCGTCCAGTTTGCGAGCGATCCCAAGCGGAGCGAATCGGTGTTCGTTGCTGACATGTCTTCGGACTTTATGCATCGCCCGGTTGACGTCAGCCGTTACGGACTGATTTACGCCTGCGCTCAAAAGAACGCCGGTCCAGCGGGCGTCACGGTCGTGATCGTGCGCGAGGACTTGCTCGAACGCAGCGCTGATTCGCTCCCCGGCTACATGAACTATCAAGCCCATCACGAAGCGAACTCGCTCTACAACACGCCACCCACGTTTGGCATCTATGTCGTCGGCTTGGTCTGCAAGTGGTTGCAGGAAGAGGTCGGCGGGCTGGCCAACATGTATCAGCGAAATCGCGACAAGGCACGGCTGCTGTACGACGTCCTCGACGAGAGTCCTGACTTCTATCAAGGCCACGCTCGAGCCAGCGACCGCTCGCTGATGAATGCCACGTTCCGTCTGCCGAGCGACGAGCTGACGGCGGCGTTCGTCTGCGAGGCCGCCGCGCATCAACTCGAATCGCTCGAAGGCCACCGCAGTGTCGGAGGAATCCGGGCATCGATCTATAACGCCATGCCTGTTGAAGGCGTCGAAGCGTTACGCGACTTGATGGTCGATTTCCGCAACCGCCACGCAAGTTAAAGACGAATACGTGGCCTTTCGCTCCGCGAAAGTGCGTTCATCCTTTCGCGGAGCGAAAGGCCACGTACGAAGCAACCGCGACACAGGAATTTAGAGAATGGCCGCTGCGATACGCATCATCGTCCTTGACAAACTCGCCCCCGAGGGCCTCGCGCTGCTCGAACAGGCGGAAGGGGTCGAGTTCGATGTGCGGACGGGACTCAAAGGTGCAGAGCTTCGAGAGGCCTTGGCGAAATATGACGGCGCTATCTGCCGAAGCGGCGTGAAGATCACGGCCGAGTCGCTGGAAGGCAATCGGCGGCTGAAAGCGATCGCGCGAGCCGGGGTAGGCACGGACAATATCGATAAAGTCGCGGCAACTCGCCACGGCATCGTCGTCATGAACACGCCGACTGGCAACACGCTGAGCACGGCCGAGCACGCCTTTGCCTTGATGTTGGCCCTCTCGCGGAACATCGCTCCGGCCCATCAAAGCCTGGTCGAGGGACGCTGGGACCGTAACGCCTACATGGGTTCGCAATTGGCGGACAAAACGTTGGGAGTCGTCGGACTCGGCCGCATCGGCCAGGAAGTTGCCAAGCGTGCATTGGCGTTTCAGATGCGAGTACTCGGCTTCGATCCGTTCGTCTCCGCCGAACAAGCCGCGAAGTTGGGAATCGAGCACGTCGACAACGTGCCCGCGATGCTCCCGCGCGTCGACTATCTGACGGTTCACACGCCGCTGAACGAACACACCCGCAATTTAATCGACAAAGACTCACTCGCTTTGTTGAAGCCTGGTGCGCGTCTGATCAATTGTGCCCGCGGCGGCATCTACAACGAGCAAGCTCTGCTCGAAGGGCTGACCAGCGGCAAGCTGGCTGGCGTGGCGTTGGACGTTTACGAGAACGAACCCTGCACCGATAGCCCCTTATTCAAAACTCCCGGCGTTCTCGCCACGCCGCACCTGGGAGCCAGCACCGAGGAGGCGCAAACACAAGTTGCGGTGGAAGCCGTCGAGCTGACGTTGAACTTCTTGCTCTTGGGCGAAGTTCGTCATGCCGTCAATGCGGCGACACTCGATCCGAAGACGCTGCAATCGATCCGCGGCTATCTCGACGTGGCTTATCGCTTGGGAGTCTTGCTGGCCCAGTGGAATCCGGGTGGCGCGTCCCAGTGCAAGTTGAATTACCGCGGCGAAGTCACGAAGAAGGACACGCGTCTGCTTACGGCCGCGTTCTGTGCCGGCCTGCTGGAAAACGCTTTGGCTGAAGAGGTGAACATCATCAACGCCGAATTGCTGCTTCGCGAGCGTGGGATCGAATTGGTTGAGGAGTCGCGCAGCGAGATGGGAGCCTTCAGTTCATCCGTCACCGCCGAAGTCGTTTGCGACGGCAAGAGCTACACCGCCGCTGGGACGCTGTTCGGCAACAACATGCCGCGGCTGATCTTGCTGGGCGAACATCGTCTGGAATCCTACTTGGACGGCAACCTGTTCATCTTCACGCACGATGACGTTCCCGGCATTATCGGAGCCGTCGGCACAACGTTCGGCAAACACAACGTCAACATCGCTCAGATGGCGGTCGGCCGAGCGGGCAGCGGCCCTGGCGGTGCGGCGATCGGCGTGTTGAATCTTGACGAAGTCCCGCCGCAAGAAGCGATCGACGCCGTTCTCAAGCATCCGTCCGTGCATCGGGTGAAGGTCATCCAACTTCCCGCCGCCGGCGAAGGGCCGGCTTGGTTGCAGGCCTAAAGTAGCCATCACGCTCCGCCGTGATGAGCCTTGTATGTGGAAGGTTGCATCTGAAACAAAGCCCCACAACTGTCCGACCGCTTTCCAAAAAGGCTCATCACGGCGGAGCGTGATGGCTACTATTTACCGTGTCGGATCCTGTGGTGTTTCGACCTGCGGCGCGTTCGATTTCTGATGAGTCTCGAAGAACGTCTTAGCTCGTTCCAACTCGATGCGCGACTGTTCGGCAGCAGCCTTTAACCGCCCGACTTGGGTTGAAGGAAACGCATTCGGAGAGCGCTTGTTTACCTCTTCTGCCTCGGTGAAGGCGGCCATCGCCTGTTCGGAGACCGATTCCGCCCGCCTCACGTCAAGTTCGAGCAGCTTCATGCTCGCTTCGTACTCAACTTTCGCCCTAGCGAGACCCAGCTTCGCCAGATCCAACTCACCCTCCCGTGTTATCATCTCGTTTAACCCGACTTCCTCCTTCTCGTAGAGCCCTCGCATGGCATCGCGTTTCTCTTGAGCAATGCGAACGCGGGCCTCGGCGATTGTCGGCCGAGGAGATCGCCAAGATCGACAGTGACGCCAAAGCCAAACAAGAAGAAGCAGCGCGAGTGGCTGCCGAGATGAAGGCCAAGAAAGAAGCTCCGCTGACCGACGACGAAAAGGCGACAACGCTCGCGGCGTTGAATTCCGGCGACACGACCGCCACGTTGGAATCGCTGAAGTTTCTCCGTGGCAAGGCACCCAAAGAACCTGATCCCGAGATCGTCGACACGATTCAACCGCTGCTGGCCAATTCCAACAAGAAAGTGGCGGAAGACGCGCATGCAGCTCTGTGCGCGTGGTCGCCTGAATACAAGAAGAAAGCTGACCTAAACGTGGCTTACCGAGGTTTTTCGCCAGTCGGCGATTCCAAACGCACCGTCACGGAAAGTACTCCGCTCTACCCAGGCCAAATCGTGCAAGCGCGATACTCGCCGAGCTTCTGGTTTGCCGCGGAAGTTCTGGAGGCGCTCGCTGACGGGAAAGTGCTGGTTCGCCTGTGTGGTGGTTCGCGGGGCGATATGTCGTTGCCGCGGAGCCAGATCCAACTGGCTCCCGAGGAAGTCGACCAACCCAACAAACTGGCGTCATTCGACGACACGCCCAAGCCGCGGACGTGGACCGACAGCACTGGCAAGAACAAGGTCGAAGCGACGTATCTCGGCATCGAAGATAACAAGGTCAAGCTGCGCCGCACCGACGGCAAGGGGATTGCCGTGCCGTTGGATCGTTTGAGCGAGGAAGACCAGGCGTTCGCCAAGAAACTGTAAGAGGCGGCCGCCGCTTCGGACAATCCATTTGAATAAAAACCGTTCGAGGTAGTAGTGGTGGCTTCCAGCCGCCACCAATTCAGCGGCGGCTGGA
>JAQBZB010000207.1 GCA_027622275.1 Planctomycetota bacterium
TGAAAAGTGGCACGTTCAACGAACCTGTACGATGGCCTTCCAAGGCCGTCGATTGTTTCACGACGGCCTTGGAAGGCCATCGTACGAAGTTGTCAACACGATCGGCGCGCTGTCTAACGAGGATCAACTTCCGTGAATTCAGGCAGCTTCGATTTCGGGCCGAGGAGCTTGTGCCTTGCCGGCATCCGTTTCGTTTTCCAATTCCCTGCGGTTTCGATAGAGTCCAACCGGGAAGTAGAGGATGCGGAGTGGTGTCGCCCCGATTAGTTGCGAGGCGACGTGACGAGTGCTGGACGCGGTGGGTTCGTGAACGCGGACGGCGAGGCCAATACTGACCAACCGCAGGATGAGGCTGGAGGCAAATAACACGTGGAAGCCGGCGAACGTCCAGCCTGCCCAAGTGACCGACCACGTCGACAAACCTCGCAGCAAGGCCCCGGCCCCAACCGCCGTGATGCCTCCGACCATTCCCGCCAGTGCGGTTCCCGCCGCGATGAACATGGTGCGATTCTCTTGGGGCGAGTTCTTCAGCAAGAAGCCGTTGCTGGCGATCGCGATGCCGGCGTTAAGCAGTGCGTCGAGCATGAAAACGGGCGTCAATACGACGAGCGCCAACTCGGGGCGTGGCGGGACGAGCAGCAACGCGATCATGTTCGTCGCTTTGAAGGCGGTGCAAAGAATCAACATGGGCCGATGACCAAACTGCTCGACGACGCCGCCCAGCGAGCGGGAGAGAAACGCGCCGCCGACCCACGATCCCGCCCACATCAACAAGACGCTGCCCAGACTCATTCCGACATATTCCAGCAGATACAGACTGATAAACGGCGCTCCGACCATGGCCGCGAAATGCCAAAAGCAGGCGTAGCTGATGTAGCTGCGGAATCGTTGGTCGTGGAAGGGAGCGGAAAAGACTCGTCGTAGCGTTGGTTGCGGCAATTTCTGAACCGGAGGCTCGTTGACCTTCTGGAACAACAGAATGTCGGCGATTCCAAAGGCCGCCCCCACTCCCGTCAGAACGGCAAACGCCGGCGTGATCGACCAACCGCCCTGGAGCAGCAAGAGTGCAGCCGCGAGCAATGACAACGCGGCCGTCCACTGCATCCAGAGATGTCGCCGCCCCCAGAACCGGCTGAGCCCCTCGCGCGGCAGATAGTCGCCCATCCACGACATCCAGAGCGGCGTGCAGAAGTGCAGCAACGCATGATTCACAGCCGTGACCGCAATCAGCGCCCAAACCCACGTGGTGCCCGACACATCCTTCACGAGCCAGGGTCCAAACGCGACCGGAACATACGCGAGGCGTTGAATGATCGAAACCGTAAACCAAACGGTTCGTCGATATTGCAGGTGATTGACCAGCACTGCCGCCACAAACTGCATGAAGAGAGTCGCCGTGGGGAGCGCGCCGAGAATTCCGATGTGCAGCCCATCCGCGCCGTGTGCGCGAGCGAACTCAATCGTGGCGGGAGACATCGTCAATTGCGTGTATGCCATCCCCAGACAGCCCGCAATCACAATCGCACGTTGAGATGTCGGCTGGTCCCACATGGGTCGCAACATAAGGGGAGAATGAATGAGGGGGCGAAGTCTAGCGGATTGCGGTCAGGCTGGCGAGGCGAGAATTGGCACGACAATTGGCACTCTGTAGGTTCATTTTTAGGGGAATTCTTCGTCTTGCGATACCGAGGACCAGCTGCGATTGATCGAACGAATCGAGGATCTTGCTCGCGAGCGATTCGCTAGCGCTGGGGCGCGGGCTTGAAGCACGGACGAGCGATTTGCTCTACAATCCCCTTCATCGTCCTTTTCCGCCCGCCCGTTCTCGCAGAACTTAGCCATGTGGTTGCGTGCGTCCTGCTTGCTCGAATTCAACGCTTCGGTTGCCACTCCTTTTTTGCTCATGCTGCGGCCCCGTAGCGGCTGGCAGCAGTGGATCGCCCGCGAACAGTACTTGCTATCGCCCAGCGTACCGGCGGTGGAGTTCACCGACCCGTTCGGAAACTTGTGTCAACGGTTGGTAGCACCGCCCGGACCATTTTCCATTCGCACGTCCGCTGAGATCGAGTCGGCCGATGCATCCGATACGGCCCCTGGGGCTCCCTTTGTGGAAGTGCAGGACTTGCCTGACGGCACGCTCCCCTTCTTGCTGCCCAGTCGGTTTTGCGAGTCGGATCGCTTCACGCAAATGGCCTCGTCGCTCGTCGCCGGGCGGGCGGCTGGATACGACCAGTGCATGGCGATCGTCAACCATATTCGCGAGACAATCCACTACATGCCTGGGGCCGGCCAGCAGGTGATTAGTGCCTGCGAAGTGAACGAGCGGTCACAGGCCGTCTGCCGCGACATGGCCCATTTAGGCATCGCTCTCTGTCGCGCACTCTCGATTCCGGCGCGCCTGGTCGTGGGCTATCTCGCGACGCTCGAACCGATGGATCTGCACGCCTGGTTCGAGGCGTACGTGGGAGGGAGGTGGTACGCGTTCGACCCGACGCAGGACAACCTGACAGGAGCGCGCGTGGCAATCGCTTACGGACGGGATGCGGCCGACGTGGCGATCTACACCCAATTCGGCGACCCCGTGACGCTGCTACGAATGGAGGTCAGCGTCGAGCGGCTATCTGCACCGCCCTTCTGAGCTGGCGCGAGAACGATGGATTGCTATTCGGGTCACGCCGCCGCGGCAGCCGATGCTCTCCAACGGGCCGTGATGTAGTCCACGATCCTCCAGTCCAGCCAACGGCCGTCGGGATCAGGCCCTCGGCGGCCAATGAAACCCAAATGACCGCCGTGATCGGTCAAATGAAGTGTGATCGAAGTCAGCGGCTCCAGCGGTTCAAACAATTCAACAGGAACCAGTGGATCGTCGCGCGAAGCGATGAGCAATGTTGGAACGCGGATATTTGAGAGCACGTGACACGAACTGGTGTCGGCGTAGAACTTGTCGACGGATTCGAATCCCCACATCGCGGCTGTATACCAACGGTCGAAATCCCGCTGGCTGCGAGGTCGGAACCCATCGACGACGTGGGGCGCATGTTGAATCAGCGATGCGGATCGAAGCAAATGCCGATAATGCATCCTGGCAATATAGCGGTCGTAGATGCGGGCGGCACCCTTCGAAAAGCGATCGACACAAACTCCCAGGTCGATGGGTGGGCTGATGACGACCAAGCGGCTGAGTTGCGGCGGGAGGCGATCGGCGGCCTCGCCAGCCAATTTGAGAGCGATATTCCCGCCAACCGAGAAGCCGACGACACTGATTGGCGAGGCCGGGCAGATTTCGACAACCCGTTCGAGAGCGGCGAGCAGATCCTGAGAGATACCGGCGTGATAGGGCATGCGCGAAAGCCCTTCCCCTGCTCCACAGGCTCGCATGTCCATCCGAAATGTGCGCACGCCAGCTTCGTTGAGCCGCGCCGCTGCCTGCACCATGTAAGAACTCTGATGAGAACCAGTCAGCCCGTGGAGCAAGATCGCCGTCGGCGAAGTCGGTTGCCAGGCGTCGGGCCGATCGTCATGCAGAATCGTGACGTCGCCGTCCGGCAGCAGGACCGGATGAGGCACCGCCCGACAGGGGCGTCGCGTGCCGCGGAGCACGATGCCGGCTACGGTCTGGAGATGGCCATTGCACAGCAGCCTGTGTGGCGTAAAAGGAGGAAATCGATCAATCGTGTCATTTAGCTCGTCGATCACGTTGACGCTTTCGTACGATGGCCTTCCAAGGCCGTCGTGATGCAATCGACGGCCTTGGAAGGCCATCGTACGGGTTATATGAAAGTGCCATTTTCGACCGCGAGCGGTATAGCTCGTCGCTCACGCTGCTCTTTCCAAAAATCATTCAGGGGCGGCGTCATGGCAGTTGCGCACGGCGAACCGCACGATAAAGGCGAAAACGTGGACAGAAAAGAGGAGCGACTTCTACCGAAAAGGGCTCAATGACTCAAGATCGGTTGGCGCAGTGACGGCTGTGGCGTTTGACGGTCACGATCAGAAAGCGACTCGGCCAGATCGTAAACGCGGGATTTCTAATGCTCGGGCAGATATACTCACGAACACAATCCGCTGAGGAAAATTCCTGGTCCCACTCTCCCTATCTCGAGGCGCAAAGATGTTGTTTCGTTTTCTCCTGGCAAGTGTTGCGATCAGTTTCTGTCTGCGAGTGTCGGCGGGCGACGATGTGCCAGCCGCCGCGCAACAACTCGGCAGGCAGCGGCCTGCCGTGCAGGTCCAGCCGGACGGTCTCTATGTTTGCGAGGCGGAAGAATTTCAACCGGCGGCGAATTCGCCGCCTGCGTGGAAGGCAAAGCGATTCGGCGAAAACTACTATGCGGCCACGTTTGCGAATTGCTTTCTCAGTCGGAAGGCATTTCTCGGTGCTCCCCAACAGTGCGACGAGTCGATGGTGGCGATCAACGTCGATGTGAAGCAAGCGGGACGCTATCTGGTGCTCGTTCGTTATGAAGCGGCTTATCGTTTCGAAACACAGTTTCGCGTGCAGGTCGAACAGAACGGGAAGCCAGTTCTCGATCGCTTGTACGGAGCCCGCGACAACCTGAAGATCTGGGCGTTTCGCGAGAAGCTGAAGAAGGAGGTGGGCTGGAGTTGGGGTGCGGTCGAGAACATCGTGTGGGAAGGTCACGATGCGTTCGCGAACTTGCAGCCGGGACGAGCGACGATCCGGCTGGTGGCTGGTAAACAGCCGGAACCGGCAGCCCGGCGAAACGTCGATCTCGTCATGTTGACGACGGACGTCGAGCAAGTGAGTGAACGCATCGAGAAGGAAAACTATTTGCCGCTCGACGGGATGCTGACACAAGCCGGCGACACCTGGCTGCGCGTGACGAATCTCGGCGATCAGCCGCTCACGTTCACTGGAAAGAGTGCGATCGGCGGCGGCAACTGGCAACAACACTCGCCGTACTGGGTCCATATGCGGAATTGGAAGACTCCGTCCGTCAGTGTCGAACCAGGGATCCTGAGTGAGTGGGTCGAAGTTGGCGGCACGATGGATTCCCTCAGCGACGGGCAGTGGTTCTGGACGGGCGATGGAAAGTATAAGGCCGAGTTCGGTTTGATGGACGCGGCAGGTCAGATCCAGCCGCTCGCGGAGTTCACGGGCGAAGGAGATCTGGCATTGGCGGCCGACGCGGACACGCGCTATTCGCGGCGCTTACGTCGGCTTGAAGATGTGCTCTATGATTTGGTGGAAGATCTGAAGCAGGCCAATCCGGCTCCACATGGCCGCACGCCCACGCAAACGATCATCTACGCTCTGACGTTCGACGCCTTGGACAGCGGCAAGCACGCCGCCGCGGTCGCCGAGTTCAAGCAACTCTTTGGGCTCGCCGACACCGAGGCCAACGCTTCCGGCGGGCGGGGCTACATCGATGTCCGCGGTGTGCCGACCGATAAACTGGAAGAGTACTGTCAAATGCTCGGCGCGAATGCATCGAACATCGCCGTCGTGAGCCTGGGCGACGAGATCGGGCTGCCAGTGCCCGGCGGGGCGGAGGCAAACGAAGAGTTCCAGCAATGGCTAAAGACGCGCGGAGTGAAACCGTCCGACGTCGATGCTGCCGCCGGGAATGATTGGACAAAGGTCGCGTACAATATCGATCCTGCGCTCAAGGAGTCGAAGCCGGGAGTCTATTACTGGTCGAAGCGATTCCAGTACCACTTCGGAATCCAATCGATCAAGCAACGCACGGACATCTTGCGGCGGCACCTTCCCAACGCGGGGATCGGTGCGAACTTCTCGCCTCATTATCCGCAGGAGCACATGTTCCTGGGCGAGGTCTTCAAGTGGGCGACTGTCTTTCGTGACAGCGGAATGACGCTGCCCTGGAGCGAGGATTACATCTGGCAGGTGCCGGTCGCGACGCCGCAGATGAACAACATCAACCTCGACCTGTTCCGTGCGGGACTGCGGCATCATCCCGACCGCAAGATCATGTACTACGTCATGCCGCACATGCCGAACAACACACCGAACCAATGGCGGCGGTTGTTCTTCGGCGCGATTGGGCACGGCATGAAGATCGTCGATCTGTTCGAGTTCCGTCCGGTGCAGGTGGCCTACACCGAGAATCACGTCGATGATCCGGCGATGTATCGGATGGTGCTGAAGAGCTTCCGCGAGCTGGGCCTGTTCGAGGACATCGTGCAAAGCGGGCAGGTCCGGCCGGCCGAATCAGCGCTGTGGTTCAGTGAGACGGCCGACATTTGGGGAGACAGTCACGGCTCCTTCGCGGCCGCCAAGCGCGGCCTCTACACGGCGATTCGCCAGCAGCAGATTCCGCTCGACTTTGTCATCGAGGAAGATGCGATCGACGGCACACTGGCGAAATACAAAGTGCTGTATCTGACCGACGCGCACGTATCGACCACGGCGTCGAAAAAGATCGCCGAGTGGGTGCAGGGCGGTGGTCAGTTGTTTGCAACGGCCGGTGCCGGCATGTACGACGAGTTGAATCGTCCCAACACGACGCTGCGCGAAGTCTTGGGTGTCGAAGAAGTCTCGTTAGACGTTCCCGAGAATCACCAAATCACCTGGATCAAACAAGACCTCCCGTTCGCCGAACCGATTGCCTCCGTCTCGGACCCGCGCGAAAACGGTGCCAAGGATCTGCCGGTGTTTGCCGTGCGGAGCCGCATCAGATTAGCCGGTGCGAGCAGCTTGTTGACGTTCGGCGATGGCTCGCCGGCGGTCGCGGAGCACAAGTTTGGCAACGGCCGCGTGACCTACTGCGGTTTTCTGCCGAGCTTGACCTATTACAAACCTGCCATTCCGCTGCGCCCGGTCGATCGAGGCGCTACCGACGATTCGATGATCCACTTTCTGCCGACCACGTTCGATCCCGCGGCGGCGGCATTGATTGCATCGCCAGCCGCCAGCCTGCAGCTTCCGGTAGATTGCAGCGAGCCGCTAGTCGAGTCGACGGTAATTCAATCGCAGCACGGCATCGCCATCCCGTTGGTGAATTGGAGCGATCAACCAGTCAAAGGGCTCACGGTCACCATTCAGATCGATGCCCCCGGCGCGTTGAGTCTCGTCAGCGGAGCAGACGTACAGGTGGAACGGCAGGACAACAAGTTAGTCGTCACGCTGGACCTCGATGCCGCAGATGCGTTGATCATTCAAAACCAATAGCCGCTTCGTCCGGCTGCCCCAAAGACGGAACAAGCCGATGACTCGAATCTACTGCCTCCTCGCCGTACTTTTGCTGGCAATCGGATCGACTCAGGCGGCCGACAAGATTCCGCAAGTCGCGGGCATCACGACCGAATATCGGCACAATGCTCACGCCGACATGTTCTTCACGCGGCTCCTCAAGACCGACACGCTCGATGGCAAAGGACGCGCGCCGTCGCTGCAGCTCGCGTCGATTCACACCGACCAGGTTCCGGCAAACGACATCAGCCGGAAGTTCGCCAGCGAATACTCGGTTCCGCTGTATCCAACGATCAAGGAATCGCTGACGCTTGGCACCGGGAAGCTCGCGGTCGACGGCGTGCTCCTGATCGCCGAACACGGCAACTATCCGGAATCGGATACCGGCCAGTTCGTCTTCCCAAAGCGGCGGATGTTCGCCGAGGTAGTGGAAACATTTCGCGCCACCGGCCGCGTGGTTCCCGTCTTTCATGACAAGCACCTTGCCGACAACTGGGAAGACGCCAAGTGGATCTACGACCAGGCACGCGAGATGAAGATACCGATGATGGCGGGTTCGTCGTTGCCCGTGTCGTGGAGGTATCCGCCCGCCGATGTGCGTCGTGGAGCGAAGCTCAAGGAGATCGTTGCCGTTTCCTTTCACCGGCTCGATACCTACGGCTTTCACGCCTTGGAAGCGGTGCAGTCGTTGGCGGAACGACGCTCCGGCGGTGAGACCGGAATCAAGTCCGTGCAGTGCATCACGGGACCGGCCGTATGGGAAGCTGCCGGGCAGGGCGTTTACGACCGCAGTTTGTTGGAGGACGCCTTGTCGCGGCTCAAAGAGCCGTCGTTGCCCGCGGGAAAACGAGTTGAAGATTTGGCGCGCGAGCCGGTCCTGTTCGTGATCGACTATCGAGACGGCTTGCGTGCGAACGTCTTCACCTTGAATGGCGCCGTCCTCGAATGGGCCGCGGCTTGGAAGTATGCCGAGGGCAACGAGACGGCATCAACCGTGTTTTGGACACAGGAACTTCGGCCGTTCATGCACTTTACGTATTTGCTGATGGGCGTCGAACAGATGATGCAGACGGGCCAGCCGGCCTGGCCTGTCGAGCGGACGCTGCTCACAAGCGGAGCGTTGGACGCGCTGCTCGTTTCCAACCGCGACGGCGGCAAGAAACTGGACACGCCTTGGTTGGACGTCGCGTACCAAAGCCAATGGGACTGGCACCAACCACCGCCTCCACCCCCCGGCCGCCCAATCACCGAGCAATAGCGAGCGGAGGAGTTGCGCGAACTCGCTACTAATCCTTCAGCAAGATTCGTACGACGCAATAGACCAGAAACGGGGGCGTCTCGAAAACAATGCGGCCGTCCGCTTCCTGAAACTCGACATGCACCTCGGCATCGCCTTCGGGAGTCACAGCCGTCACGGATGCAATGTTTTTTCCGGTGGGCAAGACGAAGTCGACGCCGACGCGCTCGACGCCGATCGGCTTTTCATCAACGATGCCGCCCCCGGCGCTGGGCTGACCGTTGCCATCGAGCGGCGGTTGTTCGCGGTTGTAGTTCACCAGATGCAGCGTGATGTCATCACCGTTGGCCGGTCGGCTGGCGGAAACGCGCACGGTGTAGGGAGCGTCGAAGCGGCTCAAGTGGTTCGCCTTGAAATCCGGCTTGGCGGCGTCGCCAACCGTCAGCACCGACCGATATCGCTGACGTTGCTCCGGCGTCATGATGTCGTCGGGAATGACATCGAAGAGTACATGATCGTCGAGCAGTCTTGTTCCCAGCTCAAGGAACCTGGCGACTGGTTCCACAATGCCCCGATGCACCTCGCTGCGCGGATACAACAAGGCGACTTCGGCATGTGACCGGTTGGCGCGATAAACGTCGTCGTATTGCTTGAGGAATTGATAGTATCGCACGATCTCTTGCCGGGCGGCTGGGTCGGTGTAGTTCGTGTAGAAACCCATCGGAGCGCCGCCGTTGGCAGCCAGCTCGGCGATGGCGGCGCGAATACGCGTGCTCTCGTACTTGCCGAGCGTGAACGGTTTGTCGTCGAACGTGCCGCGAATGTAGCGGGCCTGCAAGGTGCCTTCGCCCAGAAACCGTTTCGACAGGTCCGTGTAATAAGCCGCGCCGCCGGTGCTGTACCAGAGGTAATCCTCACCGCGGCCCCACGTTTCGGCGGGCAACATGCATCGCTCGTCGGAATTGATCTGGCCAAAATTGCCGAGGTGATTCCACTGGGCAACGATCAAGTCCGGCTTGAGCGATCGTCCGTAGCGCACGAACACTTCGTCAAAGACCTGCTTGTTCGAGATCTGCGACCAGCGCAGCATCTCGCGGCGGAGCGGCGACGATTCCTCGGGCGAATGCCAGAAGACGATTTCGTCGAACTTGTGGCCGGCGAGATCCGCGATTTGAAAACGCGACCGCAGTTCGTCGGCGGTGAAGCGATCCCGCAAGTGTTGGCGAAAGCCGGACTGGCAATGTTCGCACAAACAGTTGTGACGATAGAAGTAATTCGCGATCAGACCGTCAACCCCTTGGTCGATGGCGTACTTCACCCAGGCCTTCAACACCGCCTGCCAGCCTGGATTCCGCAGGCAGGCCCAGTACTCGTGCATGCCGCCGATGCTGTAGCTGCTGTTAATGATCGGCATCCCGTCGGCACCCCGCTCCAACAACTGCATCGGATCGGCGACGGGTTTTGGACCGAGTTGCTCCTCGTTCCACAAGTCGCGATAGAACTTGAAGAAGCCCCGCGGCCCGTCGTCGCTGACGGGATCACCGACCAGGAATTCAACATTAAAGTGTCCGACCACTTTCACGTTGCGTGCGTGAAGCGCCTGGTTGCGGTCCTGGAACCACTTGCCGCATTCGTCGATTCCCTGCACCGGAAAGTGAGCCGGATAGCCCGCGAACTGCGGCGTGTGAACAAGGCTCCAGAAATGTGCTCCGTAAAAGCCGATCTGAGCGACTTCCGGTTCGGCCTGCTCGATGAACTTCAGGTAATCGTCGTCGGCGTAGTTCGCCCAATGAGCGACCATCCGCGTGAACTCGAAGGGCGGGCGGGTCTCTTGGGCGGGCAGATTCACCGCCAGGCTCAACACGATCGCAACAAGCACTGTTCGCAACATCATACGGCTCACTCTTCCAATGACTTGTCGCTCGTATCCGGAGCGAAGAAAATGACGACCAAACCCACGGCATAAATCAGTCCCGTGATCTGACCAACCGTCGCGTATTCACCCTGAAACATGTCTTTCAAGGCAGCGGCCGACAGCAAGACGCCAAACGCCGTCAGGATCCGCCCCCAATTGAAGCTGACGCCGGCCCCCGTCGAGCGGACGCGCGTCGGAAACATCTCCGGCAGACACAACGGCAACCAGCCGAAAAAGAAGCCGCTGAAGAATCCCAGGCCAAACTGCCAGCCGAGGAACTCGGTGATCTCCAAGTCTCGTCCGAACGAGCTGATGGTGAAGAGCACATGGCTGTCCGCCGGGTTGTCGACTCGAAACAGGAAGTGTGTGCAAACTAACGAACCGATGCAAAGGAGGAAGTAAGTCCTCTTGCGACCGAGCCAAAACGCCAGTGCTCCGCCGAGCAGACTGCTGACCGAGCCCGGCAGCGATCGTGCCACCACGGTCATCGACTTCAAGACCGGATCAGCCTGCTTCGTCTCGGGTTTGGCTGCGGCCTTTTCACCATCGGCCTTATCGGCATCGACGGGAGCCGAATGCTTTGCCGTATCGCCGACTTCGCTCGCCCAGGCGGTCGCCCAGTTACTGACGCCCCAACCTCCGAAGAGTGGAATCGTCCCCAGCAAGATGCCGATGATCGTGGTCTTCAGAATCGGCGGCTTGAAGATCTCGCCCAAGCCGGCTTTTGGCGCGGGCCGGTCTCCCTCGGCGACTTCACCGCGTTTGATCGCCAGCCAACTGGGCGATTCGGGGACCAGAAAGATCGCCAGAACTCCTAGCACGATCGGTGCGGCACCAACATAAAAAGTCCAGCGCCAATCGAGCGCCGTCACTTCATGACCGAGCACCGTATACAGCGCGAAGATCAGAATGCCGACGTTCGCGGCCGTGCCCATGACGCCGGCGATCAGCGGGCGCGACACGCTTGACCAAGCCTCTGACAACAGCGCGATCCCGTTCGGCCACATCCCGCCGATCCCAAGACAGGTAAGAAACCGCAGGACCAGCAACTGGCCCGGGCTATGTACATAGATGGAAACCAATGAGAAGATCGAATAGCAGAGGATACTTGCCGCCATCGCTTTGGCCCGGCCGAAAGCGTCTCCGACATAACCGAACAAGTAGCCTCCCGCCGCCGCTCCAAACAAAAACGCACAGGTGAACCAGCCAAACCACTGACCGAGGATGGCCTCGCGCGCCCTGGCCCGTTCAGCTTGTTCAAGCATGCCGCTGCCATTCTCGTCAAAGCCGGCCACCAGTTTTGCATCGGCGGTGACGGCCTCCGAATCGACAGCGATTCCGGATGCCGCGAAGTCGCCAGTCATCAAGTTCGCCGTTGCCACGCGCATCACAATGCCGTTGATCGACATGTGAACGCCGGCGAAGCCCCAGCCCAGGAAAGCGACGATCAGGATGATGCGTCGTCCGCTGACGGAGATCGCCGAATTGTCCAGGGCCTTCGACATAACTTCTCGCTGGTTAAGTTGGCTTGTTGGCGTGGAGCGGCTCGTTTACGACCGCGACCAGTGTTCGACGGCAATGCCGCGCCATTCCTCTTTGTTCGCCGTCACGTCAATCACGTTGCCGTCGGGGTCGAGAACCTTGAAGGACCGCGCGGGCAAGGCGTCCTGTTCGATCTCGGTGCGATCTTTGACATCTCCTTTGGAAATCTCGGCTCCCCACTCGCGGCAACGGTGCCAGCAGGCAATCAAGTCGTCAACGATGACGCCAAAGTGGATGTACTCGTTGCCTTCTTCCAGCGCAGGCCGCTGCATGCCGTCAGGCTGTTGCAGCAGCGTGATGTTGTTCACGCCGTCGCTGAAGTCCAAGCCTAAACCGCTGGGCCGGTAGCCGATGAACTCCCAGCCGAAAACCGTCGCGTAAAAGTCGCGCGATCGCTCCATGTCGCGGCAGCGAATTGCCAGGTGGCGAAGTAGAGTCATTTAATCGTTCTCCGTAGGGCGGTCCGTAACCGCAAAATTGTAGACGGCACACTCCGTGTGCCGAATTCCGCACACGGAGTGTGCGGTCTACATTGCACGCAAAATAACATCATCCCAAGAGATAACGGTGTGGGTCACGTTCGTCGAGCGTAATGTCTGTTTGATGGTCCAGGTCACTTTCGGCGAAAGTGACCTACGTGCTAGTCGCGGATCGCGTCCAGGACCTGTCCTTCGTCAGTGGGTCCGATCAGTCGATTGTTCAGTCCTTGATAGGGGACGCTAAACCGATACGGATCCAAACCGAGCTGACGCAGGATGGTCGCCTGCAGGTCGCGGATGCCGACGGGGTTCTCGACAATATAATAGCCGATGTCGTCCGTCGCGCCGTGAGCCAGGCCGGATTTTATGCCGCCGCCCGCCAGCCACATCGTGTAGGCATACGGATGATGATCGCGCCCGACAAAGCCGGGCTTCAACTCCGTGTTGACATTGTTCTGCATCATCGGCGTGCGGCCAAACTCGCCGCCCCAGACGATGAGCGTCGAGTCGAGCAATCCGCGTTGCTTGAGATCGGTTACCAGTCCCGACATCGCGCGATCGATCTGCTGGCACTTGATCGGCAAGGTTTCGTCGATCGACTCGCCGGGCGAACTGCCGTGATGATCCCACCCCCAATCGTAAAGTTGGACAAACCGCACGCCTTTCTCGACCAGACGACGAGCCAGCAGGCAGTTGTTGGCGAAGGTCGGATCATCGCCTTTGTAGAGCGGCCGCGGATCGTCCGCTCCGTCCGACGGCGACACGTACACAGGCTTCGCTCCGTACAGGTCAAGAATGTGCTGCGGCTCACGCGAGATATCCATGACTTCGGGGACCGCGACCTGCATCCGATAGGTCAGTTCGTACTGCTGGATGCGAGTCAACGTTTCGGCGTCGCCGACCTGTTGCTGCTGATACTGATTCAAGTCGCGGATGGCATCGAGCGTCTTGCGCCGCAACGGCCGGCTGATGCCCGCCGGATTGGACAAGTATAGAACCGGCTCGCCCGTTGTCCGGCATTGCACGCCTTGATAAACCGACGGCAGGAAGCCCGATCCCCACAGCGACTTGCCCGCACTCGGAGTCTTGCCGCCCGACACAAACACGACGAAGCCCGGCATGTCCTGATTCTCGCTGCCGAGTCCGTACGTGACCCAAGATCCCATCGATGGAAAGCCGAGCTTCGATTGGCCCGTGTGAACGAACAGTTGGGCGGGAGCGTGATTGAACTGTTCGGTATGCATCGACCGGATCACGCACACGTCGTCGACGATGGAGGAGAAGTGCGGCAGCAACTCGCTGATCCACTGGCCGGATTGGCCGCGCCGCGCGTACTTGAACTGCGGGCCGAGCATTTTCGGAACGCCCTTGATGAAGGCGAAGCGTTTTCCATCGAGATACTCTTGCGGGCACTCCTGACCGTGGAACTTCGTGAGCGCTGGTTTGTTCTCGAATAGCTCCAACTGAGATGGCGAGCCTGCCATGTGCAGATAGATCACCGACGTGGCATTGGCCGGCAGCATCGGCGTCTTCGGACTCAGCGGGCCGGGCGGTGAATTCGCCGCTGCGACGCCGTCACGCCGCAGCATCGATCCCAGCGCCATCGCACCAACCCCAAGGCCGGCGCGGCCGAAAAAATGACGGCGAGTGACGGCTTGTGCGTGGGCGAGGTGTTGGTTCATGAGTTCGCTCGGCGGGTCCGATTTAGTCCCGTCTAATTGCGCATCAAAGTTTCGTCGAGGTTGAGCAAGACGTTGCCGACGACAATCCACGCCGCCAATTCTGCCTTGTTTGGATTCTCTGCGACGGCCACGTTGGAGGATTCTAGCAAAGACTCGACGGCCGCTGGGTCTGCCTGGAAATCTGCCCAAGCGGATTCGTACAAGCTTACGAGCCGATCGGTTTCCTGCTGCGTCGGCGGTCGTACGAGAACAATGCGAAACGATCGGCTTGCCCGCGACGTGGTGTCCGCGAGGTTTTGTTCCTTCAAGATCCGCACGGCCAAGCCGCCCGCGGCTTCGACATAGACGGGGTCGTTCAAAGTGACCAGCGCTTGCAGAGGTGTGTTGGTACGAACGCGTCGAATCTGGCAGATTTCGCGACTCCCTGCGTCGAACATCAACAGCGACGGGTACGGACTGGTGCGGCGGAGAAAGGTATACAGGCCGCGTCGGTAGCGATCTTCGCCTGCGCTCGTGATCCATCGCAGTTGGCTATACGTGGTCTGCCAAATCCCGGCCGGTTGAGGCGGCATCACGGACGGGCCAAACATCTTCGGCGAAAGCAAGCCCGAGACGGCTAAGGCTTGATCGCGAACCGCCTCGGCCGACAAACGGAAACGCGGGCTGCGGCTGAGCAACTGATTACGCGGATCAGCCTCCTGCTTGGCCGAATCGATTTGCGATGACTGGCGATAAGTCGTTGACATGACAATCGTCTTGCACAACTGTTTCATCGACCAGCCGAGCGAGTCACGAAACTCGACGGCGAGCCAGTCGAGCAGCTCGGGATGGCTGGGCGCGACACCTTGCGACCCGAAGTCCTCTTCCGTTTCGACGATGCCGAGACCGAAGATGCGTGCCCAAACGCGATTCACCGCGACGCGCGGGGTCAACGGGTTGTCGGGATGAGTCAGCCATTGCGCAACTCCGAGCCGGTTGCGCGGGACGCCTTCGGGCAGCGGACCAAAGGCTTCGGGAACTCCCAATTCGACTTTGTCGCCTGGCTCCAGGAAATTTCCTCGCACGTGGATAAAGGTTTGCCGCCGCCGATCTTCGGCCAACTCGCGCATGACCGGCGTCTTTTGAATCTGTCCGGTCAACCCGGCAAGTTCTGCTTCGACGGTTGTGATCCGCTCGGCTGCTTCGGGCTCTTTGCGTAAGGCCTCAAGCTTGCTGAGCAAGGCGACACGGGCCACACTTTGCTCGGCGGTCGGCGCTTCGATTCGCGGTGCATCATCCGGCCGATCGGCGTCTTCGGTCTGATTGAAGAAGGCGAAGAACTGGTAGTATTCCCGCATCGTGATGGGATCGTACTTGTGCGAATGGCACTTGGCGCATCCGATCGTCAATCCCATCCACACTTGCATCGTTGTGTCGACACGGTCTTTGACAGCCAAGACGCGGAACTCTTCGTTGTCCGTACCGCCCTCGTCGTTGGTCATCGTGTTGCGATGAAAGGCCGTCGCCAATTGCTGTTGGGGCGTGGCGTCCGGCAGCAGGTCGCCCGCCAATTGTTCGAGCGTGAAGCGATCGTAAGGCATGTCGGCGTTCAAGGCCGCGATCACCCAGTCCCGGTAACGCCAGATCTCGCGAGGCTGGTCCTTTTCATAGCCCTTCGTATCCGCGTAACGAGCCAGGTCCAGCCACATGCGCGCCCAGTGTTCGCCGTAACGTTGGGATTCGAGCAAGCGATCAACAAGCCGCTCATAAGCCTCCGGCGAATCGTCCCGCACAAACGCATCTGCTTCCTCCGGCGTTGGTGGAAGCCCCGTCAAGTCGAGTGACAGACGACGAATCAACGCATAGCGATCCGCTTCCGGTGCAAAGCCGAGCTGATGCTCGTTGAGCTTCGCCAGGATGAACGCATCGATCGGATTCTTGATCAATTCGGCATTCTGTACGTTGGGCAGTTCTGGTCGCATTGGTTTGATGAAGGACCAGTGCTGTGCGTACTCCGCACCTTGATCGATCCATCTTCCGAGGAGCGCGATCTGTTCCTTCGTGAGTTCGTGTCCCGAGTCGGGCGGCGGCATGCGACGCTCTGGATCGTCGGTGGTGATCCTGCGATAGAGTTCGCTGGTCTGAGCGTCGCCAGGCACGATCGCCGCCTCGCCATCTCGCGCGGCGATTGCATCATCGCGGCGATCCAAGCGCAACTCCGCTTCACGCGTTTCATCGTCCGCCCCATGACAAGCGAAACACTTTGCGGAAAGAATCGTGCGAATCTCGCGCGAGAAATCAACCGTCTCGTCGACGTCGGCCCAAGTCCAACTTGTTGTCAACCCAACGAGAAACGCGACGTAGAATTTCTTTGGCATTTGCACAACCGTCTTGTCGATTTGTCATCAAGGGTCCCAATATAGCTCAGACTCGTGCTTGACGCCGCAAGTAGCTGCGAGAGGAGCGAGAAACGACCCGTAATCAATCGCTCCACAACCCGAATTGTACTTTGCGCGGTTGAAAGTGGCACGTTCATACAAGCACGACGCGCCAGCGAGTGAGTCAGTGCCTCCCGAACCCACTCGCTTGCGCGTCGAGCTTGTATTTGTATCATTCTGGACCGCGTTCGGTATAACCAACCGAGCGCACGCCGAGAGAAATCCCGAGCCCAAGGTGGCCATTCGACGGACGATCATGTCGACTCGTCAGACTGATTCGAATTGTGAAGCGGTAAATCGCTGGCAGATTACAAAACTCGGTGTACCCCACGAATTATTGGGCAGGCAAGCAAATTCTCGGGCTTTTTAGGTTGTTATTGCGGGGATATGTGGCACTTCAGCACGATTCGGGCCCGATCGGTCGGAGGGCTTCCACGGTGGGCTCATGAAAACGAACGGCTGCGCTTTGTCAGCGAGTGAGGCTGCGAAACGTGTTCGTCGTCGCCATCGTCGTGTACCCCCCGTTGCCTTGTGAAAATGTGTTCCATACAACTGACGATGCCGATCGCGTGGTGCCCCTACCGGGATCGTTGCGAGGCCTGCTTAAACAGGCAAGAGTAAGCACCACAGAAAC
>JAQBZB010000547.1 GCA_027622275.1 Planctomycetota bacterium
AGGCCTCTGTTCAACAAATAAGGCTTTGACATCGCGAGGCACGAGCCGATGTTCAAGGCCTCTGTTCAAGATGGCCGGTTGAGTCCCATTGGGTAACGCTTCTTTTAGAGGGGTCGGTCGCGCCCAGTGAAGCGTGTGCTTGAGAGTGTCGCGTGATGCCACGCCCTGCCTGGAGGTCGTTGTACGCATCTTGGACGCGAGAGGATCGTCGCTGAAAGAGCGTTTTTCGGTGATGGCGCGCAGAGATTCTTCGTTCGCCTTCCCGGGGACGCTTCGAATTTTCGGCTTGGAGGGGTGCTTACAGCGTTCATCCGCTATCCAGATAGGACAAGGCGAATTCAGTGAAAGAGGCACGCGCGGTCCTTGTCACGTCGACGACTCGCATCACGTTGCCACATTGAATGCAGCGGACGCGCGGCTTGAGTATCGGTTCGGGTTGGGGCGCGTGACCACTGGCCAGCCAGTAGGTCCAGCCGAGAAACAGCCAGATGAGCGACTTGACTTCGTCGAGCGAAAACTTCGAGTTCGAACTCATCCAGCCGTAGTAACGGATCTTCTGAAAACCGGACGGCAGCGTGTTTTGCACATTTGCACAAAGCCGCGCACGAATTCGTGGCCTTCGACGCGAGACGTTCGATAGACTTTCGATTTCGATGGCTTGTAGCGATAGGTCACCGAGGTTTCATCACAGGCGACGATTCGACTGTCGCTAATCGCGACTCGGTTGACGTACGGCGCCAGATATTTCAACACGGCTCGGCCGTCACCGACAGGCTGGATATCGACGACGAATTTTTTCGTCCAGACTTCCGTCGGGACCGGATCGTACAAGTCACACTCGCGAAGTGCATCTGCGAGCTTCGCCTTGTAGACACCGATTACGGTGCCATGATGAAACAGAAAGTTCTCGGCCGTCGATTTCCAACTCGCCCCATGTCCCTGGTCATCTACATACACTCCGCCGCCGGGAACGACGAAGTGCACATGTGGATGATAGACCAGCGGATCGCGACCCCAGGTGTGGAGCACTCCGAAGAAGCCGAGTTGGCAGCCCTGCAGCGATCGCGTTGCCGAACCCACATCGCGAATCGTCTGGGCACTCGCCTCCATCAACGCTCGATAGCCATCGGCTTGGGAACCGCGCAGCACTTCACGCAGCTCCTGGGGAACCGTAAACGTCACCAGAAAATGGTGCACCGGCTTCAGCTTTCGCGTCTGCTTTTCCAGCCAGGCGTAGGTCTGCTCTTTGCCGCAACCAGGACAATGCCGATTACCGCAAGATCGTCCCACCCAGTGTTCATGCCCGCAAGTCGAGCATTGGTATTGGACGCTACCCAGCTCGCCCGTTCGGCAGCGAGTGATCGCACTGAGCACTTTGCGGTGGCCCAGTGGAACGTCGTTGCCAAACTGCTTGAGGTATGCCGGTGCGTGCTGCCGTAGGCAGTCCGCAACCGTCGGCATGAACTAGCTTCGCCGGAACAGTTTGTCGATGATCTGTCGAGCATCTCCGGCGGCCGAGTCGGTCAGATGCAGATAGATCATCGTTGTCTGCAGGCTGCTGTGTCCCAGGTATTGCTGAATGGCTCGGAGTGAAACACCGGCTTCGAGCAGATGCGTCGCATACGAATGCCGCAGAGTGTGGATGCTGACTTTCTTGGCAAATTTTAACTGGTCGACGATCTGTTTGATCGGCTTCTGCAGCGTACTGGGCGGCATCGAAGTTTCCGCCGTCGACGCACCTCGGTGATTGCGTCCATCGGCAGGGAAGAGCAACCTCGGGTTGCGATGGGTCGCCCAGTGTTCTCGCAGCCGTTGCAGAGTATAGCTGGGCAGAGGCACGAAGCGATCCTTGGCCCCTTTCCCTCGGTGAATGTGGACCATCATCCGCTTCGAATCGATATCGCCCACCTGCAGATTCAAGCCCTCCTCTAAACGCAATCCCAGCGAATAGATGGTCCAAAGACAGGCGGCAATTCGCGGGACTCGGCAGTGGTCGACGATCTGATGCACCTGCTCGATGGTGATCACTTCCGGCAGGCTCTTGACATTCTGCAGCTTCATTTCAGCGAGCGTATTCCAAGAGCGTCTGCACGTCCGCGTGTAGAAGAACTTGATTCCCGAGAAGGCGACTCGCAATGATCCATAGGCAAATTGAAGGTCGTTCTTGAGATGGAGGAAGTACTTCCGCAGTTGAGCCTCGGTGATTTTATCCGGTGATCGCTTCGCGAACTCCGCCAGTTTCTTGACGGCTCGCAAATAGGCCTCACGAGTCCGCTTGCTCATGCCCGCGAGATCCAGATCATCTCCCATCTTCGCGTGCCAGGGATCAACAAAGTACCGCGAAGAAGCCTTCGGTCCACGACTGTTCTGCAAATTACGTTTCGACATCACCGTCTCCTTGTTCGAGATTCAAAAGAAAAACGTCAACAAGGAAATTCTGCTTGCCAGATTTGGTGTCCGACGCGAAAATCGAGTAGATTTACGAAACCGTTACCTCCCGCCGCGCCAGCGGCTTACTTGAACAATCGCATGCAACGGCGCCGGCGGTCGGGTCGGTTTTGAAGTCAGCATCAGACGCGCCGGCCCGCTGATGCGTAGCGTTGAACTTAATCGAATTGCTTTCCGCTTCCACGTTTTACCATCAGATC
>JAQBZB010000208.1 GCA_027622275.1 Planctomycetota bacterium
TTGGAATACCGATTATCTTGCCCGAGTCCTTGGACTACAAAAGACTTAGTGTGCGTTTGCCGTGGGTCCGGGGGCCACCACATGCGGTCATCAGAGATTATTGCTCCAATTCCGGCCCTATCAGTAATCCATCCACGAGAAGGGTCGGGGTCAAACTTATCGCCAGTCTTTGGATTCATTATGACAAAGTGGAGATTTGGTCGGTTTGCCGCAGTAGCTTTGCCAGTCAATGGATCAGTTACATAAGGCCCTCGTGGATCGTCATCAAGATTCTGAAAATCTGAACGGTCGATAACTCGCCCGTTCCAGGCTCCTGATGGCGTCTTCCGATACACCAACACATACTCATGGTCCTCAGACAGGTTGGTCTTAACACGATTGTCCGTGTTTCTAGTTTTCCAAACGACACAACCCATAAAGTTGGACTCGGCGTCTCCCGCAGGACCATTGCCGAACACTTCGTCCATCATCGCGCGAAGATTATGCACTTCGTTGTCATCAATTGAAATCAGAATTATTCCATCGTCCGCCAATAACTCTCGCAGCAGCGTCAGCCGCGGGTACATCATGCAGCACCACTTGTCGTGGCGGCAGGCGTCTTCGCCTTCCTTGCCCACCGTGCGGCCGATCCACTGCTTGAACTGAGGCTGCGTGAGATTGTCGTTGTAGACCCAACCTTCGTTGCCCGTGTTGTAGGGCGGGTCGATGTAGATGCACTTCACCTTGCCGGCATGCGTGGGCAAGAGTGCCTTGAGGGCCAGCAGATTATCGCCCTCGATGATCAGATTCCCGTCGAGCGACGGTTTTTCTCCCTTACCCAGCAGCGAGAGCTTGGCGTCGAACTCCAGCCGGTGGTGCGGCACGGTGTGGTGGTAGTTCTCCACCGCCGTCTTGCCTTTGAATTGCAGCACCGGCATCGGAACGCATCTCCTTCTGCGAAAAACGCATCCGTACTTTGTAGTGAACGCCTGAACACACGTCAATCATTCCGGTGGGAAAACTCCGGAACGGTTCTCCGTTTGTGCGTGCGCACAAAGTAGCATGGCCTCGTAGGCCGTGTCGGGCGGGAAAATGCCTGATAACACACGGCCTACGAGGCCATGCTACATCAACCAAACTCACCGGCAGAATCTCGCACCTACGACGAGAGTTTGCGATCATACCGCATACACTGCCGGCCCGAAAGCAAGGCCAAGTCGGCTGCGGCCACGGCGGGGCGGTCCGCGACTTTGAAATCTCCCGCCGAGCTGTATACGAAGTCGAAGTCGTATCTTGCGGCTACTTCATCTCGATCGCGTAACGCCAGCGAGTCGTTTCGCCGGCGATGACTGTGGCCGGCTCGATCCGGAGGCCGCGCGGACCTTCTTTGACCGTGGCGGCCGTTGGGCCGTCTCGATCACACCGAATCCGCGTCGACCGGCCTGCCACGTCGATCGTCGCATCATGTTCGCCGGAGGTGGAGCGCCCATCAGCCAACAGCAAGTAGCCGCTCCCCAACTGCTCGGCGGCATCCCTTGAACGACAAGCGACATCGAACACGAAGGCGGCCCGATCATCGGCCGGCTCGACACTCATTGACCAATGGCTCTTGCCCGCCATGCCGACCAGCAAAGCGACTTGAGTCTCCGGTCGCAGCTCTTCCACACTCAACTGCTGTAGCGGCGGGCTTGGCGGCCAGACATCGACGTTAGAACCCTCCACCGATTCGAAGACCGGGACCGAGCGACCATCGATCATGAGACTGATCGTGTGAACGTGCCGATCTTGACGCCATATGAATTGAACTTGCAGGCCGACTCCATCGGCGTTCATCGCGTTCAACGAGACTGGCTCGCGAGCTTCCATGAGGCTGTTCCTTGGCTGCAAGCCGTCGCGGCGTTACTGGTCCCGGGTTACTGATCCTGGCCGACACGCCAACGGAGATACGCATCGAGAAAGTCTTGGATGTTGCCGTCCAAGACCTGATGAAAACTGCCGGCACTTTGTCCTGTTCGCGCATCCTTCACCCGCTGATCCGGATGCAGGAAGTAGTTGCGAATTTGCGAGCCGAATCCGACGCGGGCCTTCGTCTTGTACCGCGCGTCCTCTTCGGCTTCGCGTTTTTCCTCTTCGAACCTCGCCATCTTGGCTCGCAACATCTTCCATGCCGTGGCGCGATTCTTGTGTTGGCTGCGTTCGTTCTGGCATTGCACCACGGTTCCGGTCGGTTCGTGGGTTAGGCGGATGGCGCTATCGGTCTTGTTCACATGCTGGCCGCCGGCACCGCTCGCGCGAAACGTGTCGACGCGGACGTCCTCCTCGTCGATTTCGATTTCAAAATCGTCGGAGATCTCAGGCGAAACATCCACCGCGGCAAAACTCGTTTGCCGCTTGCCTTCCGAGTTGTAAGGGCTGATCCGGACGAGGCGATGCAGGCCGGTCTCGCCCTTCAGATAGCCATACGCCAGCGGGCCGCGAATCGCGATCGTGGCGCTGTTGATGCCGGCTTCCTCGTTGTCGTTGCGGTCCAGCAGTTCGACGCTGTAGTCGTTCTTCTGAGCCCACTGCATATACATCCGCAACAGCATTTCGGCCCAGTCGTTGGCGTCGGTCCCGCCGTCGCGGGCGTTGATGCTCATGATCGCGCCCTCCGCGTCGTGCGGCCCGCTGAGCAAGGCCTTGAGTTCGAGATCGTCAACGACCTTCTCCAAACGCTTGATCTCGCCGGTGACTTCGGCCACGAGCGACCCGTCTTCCTCAGCCATCTCGATCAGACCGGCCAGATCCGCCGCCGCGGCAAGCGCCGCGCCCATGGGCTTGATCAGCGAACGAAGTGATTTGAGTTCGCCGACCGCTTGCTGAGCTTTCGCTTGATTGTCCCAGAACCCCGGAGCCCCCATCTGGGCTTCGATCTCCTTGATCCGAGCGACCTTTCTATCGTAGTCAAAGACTGTCTCGTAGATTCACGATCTGCTCCTGAATCGTTTCGGCTTGGTCTTTGATTTCGGCGTCCATGGTCGGTCCTTCGCGGGGCTGGCCTTATTGGGCTGGCCATTGTGAGGCTGGCCGTTGTGAGGCTGGCCGTTGTGAGGCTGGGTTGTGTCTACATCGGCAATATAACGCCGTTGCGACGTAACCGGAAAGCCCAGCGATGCATCGGTTCGAGGCTGAGACCGCACTTGATCAAAACACCTGCGGTGATGCCGGCCAGCAGCAACAAAGCCAGGGCAATACCAGCGGGCCAGCGGTGGGAGCTTTTCCAAGTAGCCGTCACACTCCGCCGTGACGAGCCTTGCGCTGAGGACGTCGGAAGTAGAATGGACGCCTCGTCCGTTCGTTCAATGTGGACGGACGAGGCGTCCGTCCTACTCGGTCGCATATCAATGCGATTACCGCAGATTCTCTTCCGTATACAGCGACAGCTCGATCATTCGTTCGAGCAGCTGCTCGGGGCTGTAGCCGGGGAAGTTGTGGAAGACTAGCTCCTTGGCGAACAACCGGCAGACATAGCGCAGCTTCAGCGTCTTTTGCCGCGAGGCATAAACGAAGTCGCGATGGCCGTTGTTGACGATGACGAGGTTGTTGTCGGTGTCGTACCGTGATCGCCACAACTCGCCGGGAGCCTTTTTGAACGTGTAATCGGGCAACCCGCGCTGGTCGTTCGACTTGGGTTTCTCGGGCAACAATGAGTCGGTCACCGTGATCAACGCCTCGGCCGTGTACTCGGCGCGGTCCTGGCCGGCGGTCACACGAAGCCGGACGAGTTCCGGGTCTTCGGACGTCGTCAGCGTCACGATCTCTTTGTCATCGTCTTCCAGCGTCCCTCGCCCCTCGGCGACTTCCCACTGAAAACGCAAACCGTCTTCCACCAACCGGCCGGCGCGATCGCGCGGCACGGCGCGAAAGGTCTTTTGCTCACGAACTGGAACGACACAACTGGCTGGCGACACGCGGACACTGTTCAGCGGTCCCGCATGTTCAAAGAACGCTTTCTGCTCGCGGACTTCGTTGGAATTCTTGTGCGCTGCTGAATCCGTGAGCGGAGTTCCCGGACGCTGGGGATGCTTGCCACCGCGACTGGCAACGCCGTAGACTTCGAACCAATCGTACTCTTCCTCGGGCAGCGCCAGCATCGCCTCCTTGAACGCGCGCTGAATCGAACGGAGCGTGTCGCGGTTGACTTCGTCTTGTTCGGCCTGCTTTTGTTCCGCGATGATCTCGTCCAGAACTGCTTCGAGCGGGGCGAGGGCTTGTAAGAAGTCGACATAGGCTTCGTCTTGGATCACGCCGAGTCGGGTTCCCGGCGTGAGATGCAGAAACGGCGCATCGACCACACCTTGCAAGTAACCGGACGACCAAGGCGGCTTGGCCATCCCTTCGATCTCCGCCAGCCGTTCGATGACTCGCGTGCCGGACCGGTATAGCCCGACATGATTCTCGCCGCTCGGCTCGCCCAAGTACAATTCGACATAGATGTCGCCATTTCGAGTCGTGAGGGTTGGCAGATGATGGAGCGGGCGACCGGAGAAGGCTTGTGGTTCGACGACATACTCGGCGCGGGCCTGGCGGTCGATGATGCGGATCTCGACGCCCGAGTTGCGGATGCGGTCGCGTAGTTCCGAAGCTAAGTACCACTGCAACTTCTCGCCGCTGAAGTGCCGAATCCCGGGCAGCAGCGGTTTGATCGTCAATTGCGTGCCGCGATCCGCGAGCAGTCGGCGGCGTGGCGCGACGTGATAGGCGGGATCGCCTTTCGACATCCGCATCTCGTACGACTTACCGTCCTGGCCCGTCGAAACCAAGCTCAACTGCTCCCCCACCGTCCAAAAACTGAGCAGCCCGATGCCGAATTCGCCCTGCAATCCTTGCTCGCCGTGAGCTTTCATCTCGCGCTTGATCGAATCGCAGATGTGCGTCGCGACATACTTGAAGTCGGGGATTCCCTGCTCGTCGGTCGGCACACCGTTACCGTCGTCGACAATCCGAAGGTAAGGCTGGCCTTTCTCCTTGCCGCGAATGATCGTGACGTTCTGGGCGTGGGCGTCGATGCTGTTCTCGACGAATTCGGCCACGGCTTTCAGCGGGTTGGATTGCGACAGGGCAATAATGCTGATGGCGTTCCAATGGTCGCCAATCCTCAGTTTTCCAGAGGTTCTGTTGTCGGACTGACCAGACTCGCGCTGACTGGGCTCGTTGTTTTTCGACATCGATTCGTACCGGCTTTCGTGGATCGTGTGCTGGCATTGTAGGTAAACTAGGGGTGATCGTGCGACGGGGCACCTCGTGCGCAAGAGCTGAACAGTTATGATGCTGGAAACAATGATGCTGGAAACAGGGAGATCCGTCATGGAGCGTCGAATGCGAAATCCGAAGCAACCAAGATGTGCAGGCGTGTCGCGTCGCGAGTTGTTGCAGGTCGGCGCGGCCGGAATGATGGGACTGTCGCTGCCCGAGTTGTTGGCCGCTGAGAGTGTCCCTGAATCGCTCAGACCGCGTGCCGATTCGCTGGTGATCATTTTTTTGAATGGCGGGCCTAGTCACTTAGACATGTGGGATATGAAACCCGACGGGCCGAGCGAGAGCCGCGGCGAGTTCAAGCCGATCGATACGTCGCTGCCGGGCGTGCAACTCTCGGAGCATCTGCCGAAGCTGGCTCAGCAGATGCACCACTGCTCGCTCGTCCGCTCGATGCATCACAGCGTCAACAACTCGCACGCGGCCGCCGTTTATGTTTCGATGACCGGTCACGATCGGGGCGAACAAGGTGGCGGCTTCCAACCGACGGACAACCCCAGTCCCGGAGCGCTGGCCGCGTTGCTTCGCCCGACGCCACCGGAAGTCGCGCCACACGTGACCATGCCGTACAAGACGCTTGAGGGAGCAACCGGCCCGCCGCAACCGGGCTTCTTCGGCGGCTGGCTGGGCCGCGGCTACGATCCGCTGTGGATTCTGAAAGATCCCAACGCCGCTGATTTCTCGGTTCCGGAGTTCACGCTGCAACAAGACATCCCCGCGAACCGCCTCGCCAATCGCAGCGAATTATTATCGAATCTTAATGGACACTTACGCGGCGAGTCGGCGGCTCCGCTGAGAGCGATGAACCGCTTCCAGCAGCAAGCCACTGACATTCTGACGTCGAAGAACACTCAAGCCGCCTTCCGAATCGAGCAGGAACCCGACACGGTTCGCGATGCCTACGGACGCAATATCTACGGCCAGAGCGTGCTGCTGGCGCGGCGAATGATCGAAGCCGGGACGCGCGTCGTCACCGTCTCGTGGGCTCCCGATGCGAACGCGACCTGGGACACGCACGGCGGCAACTTCGCGAAACTGAAAGATACGCTCCTGCCTCAATTTGACGCCGCGAGCAGCGCGTTGCTGAGCGATCTGAACGAGCGCGGCATGCTGGATCGCACGTTGGTCGCTGTGCTGGGAGATTTCGGCCGCACCCCGAAGATCAATGGCAACAACGCCGGTCGCGACCACTGGAATTACTGCTATTCGGTCATGTTGGCCGGTGGCGGCGTGCGCCCCGGCTTTATCTACGGAGCCAGCGATAAGCAAGGTGCTTTCCCCGCGGACCGCCCCACCACGCCCGCTGACATCATTGCGACCATCTATCATCAGCTTGGCATCGACCACCGCCGCGAGCTGTATGATCGCTTTGCCCGCCCGCATCGAATCATCCCGACGGGCGATGTCGTGCGAGATTTGTTGGTTTAGGTTTCATCTTAAGTAGGTCACTTCCGCCGGAAGTGACTTGTCAGTTCAAGTGCGTTGGTGTTTGCAGCTGCGGCAAGGTCTCGCTTGGCAAGCGAGACCTACTTTCATGCGTAGTCGCTACGGTCCCAGTCAGTGGCTTTGATCTCTTCTTCGGCAATCGAACGAATGTCGAACTTGGCTTTCAATTGATAGAACACCGACCGCCAACCGAACTGACAGCGCGAAATAGTGGGAGTATTGGGGCGTGATCTTGTGTAACGCTTACGAATCATCTCCATGAACAAGTCGACGCCCAACCGAAAATCGGCCTCGTCCCCAAAGTCGAAGTCGCCGCCGTCGTAGCGTGACAGCCAGCACCACTGAGCATACTCGTCCAACACGCGCAACCGATCCGTCTCGTTGTCGCCGATCTCGCTCCACTCCTTGACCACCGCGACGCGATCTTCCGGGCGACCGGTGGTCTGCGCCCGATCGAATCGACGGTATCGTTCCCACTCGTCGTCGTCCAGCATCATGATGAAGCCAAAGTCGACGACTCCCAACCGACCGTCATCCAGCACCAGAAAATTCCCCGGATGAAAGTCCGCATAGAACATCCGGCCCGAGTACATCATCCGATACCAGGCCCGCATCATCTTCCGCGCCACTTCGTTTCGTTCTTCCTGGGTTGGGCCGCGTTCCATGAATGGGGTGATGTGCAATCCGTCCAGCAGTTCCATCGTGAGCACGCGGGCCGTCGAGTATTGCGGGAACACGCGCGGGATCGCGATCCCGTCCGCGTCGCGAAACAGGGCGCGGGCTTTGGCGAGATTGGCGGCTTCGAGTTCATAGTCGGTCTCTTGCTCCAGCCGCTGCCGCAAGTCGTTGAATTGGTCCTTGAGATACTCCCAATCCCGATTCAGCTTGCTCGGCAGCAGGAACAGGAAGAAGTTGCGAAAGTCCGATTGGATCGCGCGGGCAATGCCGGGATATTGAATCTTGACCGCGACTTCTTCGCCCGTCTTCAGCCGCGCCCGATGCACCTGTCCCAGCGACGCGGCGGCGAAAGCTTGCTTATCGAACTCGGCGAATACGTTCTCCGGGTCGTCGCCCAGCTCGTTACGCACCATCTCGCTCAGCAGCGACCAGTGCATCGGGGGTGCTTCGGCGTGGAGTTGCTGGAGCGTGTCGACGAATTGCTGCGGGGCAATGTCGGGAAAATTCGCCAGCGTCTGGCCGGCCTTCATCACCGCACCGCGAAGGTAGCTCATCGAGTCGAGCAGCCGCAGCGCAGTCTGCCAATGCGTCTCCGCTAGATTCCGTTCGTTGGCTTCGGCATTGCGGAACCAACCTCGCAGCCAATGGAACAAATACGCCGCGCCGATCTTTGCTTGCAGCGTGCCTAGCGTCGTCAGACGACTCAGTCGCCCGATCGGAATCGGACGCAACGACGTCTTCGCGAGCGCTGCCGGAAGCGCGGCAGCCTCGGTGGCCTTTGATTCGTCCCCGGATTCGGGTAACGCGGCGATTAGCTCTGAAATGTTTGGTGTCATGACCGGCTCCTCGATTCTATTTGGACTCGCTTTGTTCGGAACGCAGCCAGCCGGCGAACATCGCCATCGACTCGTCCAACAGCGCGAGCGTGTCTTCTTGTTTCGGCGACTTGTCGGCGGCCCAGAAGGCAAGGACGCCGGTGTACAGGGTCCAATACAACTGCAACGCGACCGGCGCGAGTTCGCCGAGGCCGTGCTCGCGGGCCAGCGAGTCGACCATCTCGAGATGCTCGACTCGCGACAGGTTGCCGCCGTTCGAATCAACGGACTCCGCTATCGGACACAGCCACGTTTCCAGTAGCGGCGCGATGAACTTGCGGTGCGGCTTGAACTGACGCAACTCCGCGACGATCATCGCGAAGAGAGCTTCCTCTAAACTCTCAGCCGCGATGTTCGCTTGTTCGACCCGTGCTCGCACCACCGCTGCGTCCGCCAATGCGCCCACAATTGCCTCTTTTGTCGAGAAATAGTTGAAAAGCGTGCCGGTGGCGATTTCAGCGGCGACGGCGATATCTCGGGTCGTCGTGGCGTCGTAGCCGTTGCTTCGAAACAGCTCCGTGGCAACGTCCAGAATCCGCTCTCGCGTGGCGGCCTTTTTCTCAGCTGTGATTCTCATGGCTCGGCTCTTCGGTCAGTTATTGTGACTACGCTCATATTATTACGGCGCGACGACCGCTGTCAAGCCGTAAAATGAGCCTGCTCACAAAAAACTGCCGCAGTGTCGACCAGCCGGTGTCCGACCTAAACCGGTTCCGCTCGCGCAAAATTGAATTGTTGACTCAGCTTGCTGCGTCGGTCACAATAATGTTCCCGCCATGCTCCCCGCTGAAACCCAGCCCACCCATGAGGCCAGCTTGCATGAGACCCCTTACCTCTCCCGCGTGCTTGATCGTCCTGTTGCTGTTCGCCCAGCAAGCATTCGCGCAGCCTGCCGTGTCGCACACTTCGCCCAGCGCCGTTCAGCCCGGTCAGACTATCGAGCTGACGTTGCACGGTACGAAGCTGGATGATCCGTTACAAGTTTGGACAAGCTTCCCGGCCAAGGTGGAACTTGTTCCCGGTGCCGCGGATGCGAAGGATCAAACATCGCGAGTCTGCAAGGTGACGGTCGACGCAGCCGTATCGGTTGGTATCGAGGGCTTGATCGTCGGTTCGCCGGCGGGAGTCTCCGACGTCGCATTGGTAATGATCGATGACTTGCCGAGCGTCGCCGACAACGGGGCGAACCACGCGATCGCTCAGGCACAGGCGGTGACAATCCCCGCCGCAATCGACGGCACGGCGGATGGCACCAACTTTGACTTCTACAAGTTCACCGGCAAGAAGGATCAGCGAATCTCGCTCGAAGTCATCGCGGCTCGTGTTGGATCGAGCTTGGATTCCGTGGTTCGCCTGCTCGCTGCGGATGGCAATGAATTGATGCTCGCCGATGACGATGCAAGTACCGGCGCGGATTCTCGCTTGTCGCTAACGCTGCCCGCCGATGGCGACTACGTCGTCGAACTGCATGACAACCAGTACCGCGGCGGCGGCCGGTATCGAATGCGGATCGGTGACTTTCCGCTCGTCAGCGTCCCGTATCCGCTAGGCGGACGACTGGGATCGACGGCTCAATTCAGCTTTGCCGGATCGAACATCGATGGCGCGACGCCCGTCGTGCTTCGCATTCCGGACGAGGTTAAGAGCGGCAGAGTTTCTGTCGCCGCCAAGTTCCCGTCCGGTGCCTCGTCCGGTCTAGCCACGCTCGTCGCCAGCTCGTTGCCCGAAGCGATCGAAGCCGAACCCAACGACTCGTCCAAGGTATCGACGCCCGTGACGATTCCCGCTGCCGTGAACGGACACTTTCATTCCCAAGGCGATCGCGATTACTTCACGTTCGCGGCGATGAAAGACCAGTCTCTCTCGTTCCGAGCCATCTCGCGAAGCCTCGGCTCGCCCAGCTTGCTTTACATGCGACTGTTCGATGCCGCCGACAAGCAGCTCGCCGAAACGCAAGTCAACGACGCGGCGGAATGGACCTTGAACCTCAAATTTCCAGCGGACGGCATGTACTGCCTGATGGTCGAAGACTTGCTCCGACGCGGCGGCCCCGACCATGCGTATCGCGTCGAGATCGAACCGACACCGGGATTTAGCTTGGACGTCAAGAACGACGCCGCTACGCGACTCCAGTTCAACGCCCCAGCGAACAACGGAGCACTGGCGTTAATCGTGCAATGCAATCGCAGCGGCTACGACGGCGCGATTGAGTTGGCGTTGGAGAATGACCCGGTCGGCCTGCGCCTGTTGAATCCCACGATTCCGGCAGCAGCCAAGGAGCATCGGTTGCTGATTGCGGTTCCCGATGGAGCGACCGCCGGCAGCTTGGCGGCCGTTCGGCTTGTCGGTGCCGCGACGGTGAATGATCGGCCGCAAACAGCGGTCGTCGAAACAATCACTACGCTACGAGCCAAACGGCCGCAGCTGACGTTCCCGCCCCAATGGATGAACGGTTTGCTTTCGGTCGTCGTTGGCAGCAACCTCGATGCGTTCTACGCGGTCAAACCCGTGACGCCTACCGCGGCGTTCAATAAGGAGAGCGGGCAAGCGGCACTCGCGTTGACCTTGGAACGCACGAACGCCGAGTTCAAGGATCCAATCACCGTGATGGTCGAGAACCTGCCCGCCGGATTTTCGTCGGAGGTGAAGGCTGACAAAGACACCTACAACGTGACCATCACTGGTCCCAAGGACGCGGCCGACGGCACGCATACGTTCAAGATCGTCAGCTATGGCGAGTTCAAGGGCCAGGGAATGTTGGCGACGAACGAGATACCGCTAGAAATCAAAACGGCGGCCGCACCAGCTGCCGCTGAAGAAAAAAAGGAATGATGCGTGCCTTGACCGTGCGATGGCCTTCCAAGGCCGTCGTTGCCTCTAGACACAAACAGCGCGACGGCCTCGGAAGGCCCATCGTACAGAAACGACGGATTGAACTCCTCTAGGAGACGAATGATGAAGATGGCTTTGCAGGGAATTCGCACCGGAGCTTTCGCGGTCGTTGCCTGGGCGGCGATCGGCGGGCTGACACGAGCCGACGACTTCACGTTGGAACCAATTCAAGTCGGCGCGCCGCAGCGGATCGAAGTGTTTCCGCCCGCCGTCACGCTAGCCGGTGTCCGCGAGCAGATGCAAATGGTCGTGACCGGCTACTATGCGGACGGCAGCGTGCAGGATCTCACCCGCGCTGCCGAATTCGCTTCGACCAACGCCGAAGTCTTCACACTCGACGGTTCGGTCGCGCTGCCGAAGGCGGACGGCTCGGCGGACCTGAACGTAACCGTCGGCGGCACCGAGGCGTCGATTCCCGTCCAAGTAGCCAATCAAGCAGCACCGCAAGGCGTCTCGTTCGAGTACGGCACGCTGGCGGCGTTGTCCAAGCAAGGTTGTAATGCCGGTGCCTGCCACGGTTCGCCGAGCGGCAAAGGCGGCTTCCGGCTCTCGCTCCGCGCCTTCGATCCGGAACTCGATAAGCTGACGTTGATCCACGAAGACTTCGGACGCCGGACAAACTCTCTTGAGCCGGCGGAGAGCCTGCTGTTGCTCAAACCGCTCATGAAAGTCCCGCACGGCGGCGGACTCAAGCTTCACGCGAGAGATCCGGCCTATGAAGTCATTCGCGATTGGATCGCCGAAGGATGCCAGCTCGATCCGCCTGAGCAGCTTCGCGTTGTCAAGCTGCAAGTTTATCCTCCCTCGGGTCGCCTGCTGAAACGCCCGGCGCATACCCAGCAGCTGGCCATCCTGGCTCATTATTCGGACGGTTCCGTGCGTGATGTGACGGAACTCGCTGTCTATACCAGTTCGGACGAAGCCGTCGCTTCGGTCACCGAAGGGGGCTTGGTCGTCGGCAAGGATCGAGGCGAAGCCGCAGTCATTGTTCGCTATAAGGAATTCATCGAGTCGTCGTTTGTCACCTTCGTCCGCGATATCGAAGGCTTCGCCTGGAACAACCCGCCGACGAACAACTACATCGATGAGGCCGTTGATGCGAAGCTGCAACAGCTGAAGTTCTTGCCGTCCGACGTGTGTACCGACGAAGAGTTCGTTCGCCGCGTTTACTTGGACGTGATCGGTATCCTCCCAACGGTCGAAGAAGTTCGGACGTACTCGGCCGACACGGCGTCTGACAAGAGAGCCAAGCTGATCGATCAGCTCCTGGAACGTCCCGAGTTTGCCAAGTTCTGGACGCTGAAGTGGGGTGATTTGCTGCGGCTGACGAGCAAACAAGTTGGCGGCGACGGCGTCTACAAGTATCACCGCTGGGTCGAACGAGCGATCGCAGCCAACATGCCGTACGATCAGTTCGCCCGCGAGTTGCTGACGGCCTCGGGCAGCTCGCACCTGAATCCGGCCGCCAACTTCTATCGCACGGCGACCGATACCAACGACTGCGTGGAAACCATCTCGCAAGTCTTCCTCGGCGCGCGGCTGCAATGTGCCAAGTGCCACAATCATCCGTTCGAGCGTTGGACGCAAGACAACTACTACGGCATGGCCGCCTTCTTCAATCGCGTTCAACGCCAAAATACGCCGAAGCCCGACGAGACCTTCATTTGGGTTTCCAACAAAGGCGAAGTCACGCAACCGCGAACCGGCAAGCAGATGAAGCCTTGGCTGCCCGGCGACGGCGACGTGGAACAAGCGGAAGTCGACGATCGGCGAGTGCTGTTCGCCGATTGGCTCACTCGGCCCGACAATCCCTTCTTCGCCAAGATCGAAGCGAATCGCATCTGGAGTCACTTGTTCGGCCGTGGGATTGTTGACCCGCCCGATGATTTCCGCGATTCCAATCCCCCTTCCAATGCCGCGTTACTTGAGTCGCTGGCGGCGGACTTCGTCAAGAGCGGCTTCGATCGCAAGCACGTCATCCGCGCGATCCTAAACAGCCGCACTTACCAATCGTCGTTCGAGCCGAACGATTTCAACAAAGACGACGCGAAGTATTTTTCGCATTACCAGCCGCGACTGCTCAGCGCCGAGCAGTTGCTCGACGCCATCTGTGACGTCACCGCCGTACCGGAAACGTTTGGTTCGCTCCCGACGACGACCAGGGCCACGCAGCTGCCGGCTCCGGACCTGGTGAAACATGAGTTTCTGAAGATCTTCGGCCAGCCTGAGCGGCAAACGGTTTGTCAATGCGAACGCTCCAGCGAATCGAACTTGGGGATGGCGATTCAATTCTTCAATGGCCCGTTGATCTACAACAAATTGCGGGACGGAAACAATCGCTTCCGCCAACTCCTCAACCAGCAGAAGCAGGATCAAGAGATTATCACCGAACTGCACTTTGCCGCCGTGAATCGGCCTCCCACCGAGAAAGAACTCGCCGCGACGCTGAATCACATCTCGTCCAAGGACGAACAAATCGCCCAGCACAACGCCGAGACAGATACCAAGGTGGCGGCCATGAACAAAGCCGTCGCCGACATTCGCAAGACCTTCGAGGTCAAGTTGTTCGACGCCAAGCTGCAAACCATCACCGAAGCAATTCGGGTGGATGCAAAGACGGCTCTCGCCACGGAGGAGGGTAAACGTGACGAGGTGCAAAAGTATCTTGTCGCGAAACTCGGTGCGTCGCTGGCGGTTTCGGCCGAGGAAGTCACAGCCGCGTTGGACGAAGCGGCGCAGAAGATTGTCGCCGATACCGCGACGCAGATCGCTGAACTCGAAAAACTAAAGCAAGCTCCCGGTTCGCGGCGGATCGAAGCCCTCGAAGACGTTTGTTGGGCCCTGCTGAACACCAACGAATTCTTGTTCCAACACTAACATTTGGACTGCGGAGACTTGTCGCCGCTTTCGCATTTTGTGGTGCGAAGCACTTTTCTCCGGTCGCCAACGCCACCACCGAGCTATCGAAACAAATGAGCATCGCCATGTATCGCATCTCATCGCTCCTTGCTTTCTCGCTGTCCTTCTCGATTGCCTTTTCAGCCATCGCCGACGAGCCAGTCAGCTTCCGCAAGGATCTGGCTCCGATTCTGCTCGATAAGTGCCTGGCATGTCACGGACCCAAGAAGGCGGAAGGCGGTCTGCGCGTTGACTCGTTCGAGCGCGTGACCAAGGAAGGCGACTCCGGTTCGCCCGGGTTTGTTGCCAACGACCTTGAGACGAGCGAAGTGTTTCGCCGGATTTCATCCGCCGACGAATCGGAGAGAATGCCGGCCGAATCGGACGCCCTGCCCGCCGATCAGATTGCGCTGTTCAAACGTTGGATCGAAGAGGGTGCGAAGTTCGATGGCGACAATCCGGCCGCCGACTTGATCACGATCGTTCCCGCTCCGGTGCATCCCGAGCCACCCGCGGCCTATCGCTATGCCATGCCGATTGCCGCCGTGGTCTTCAGCCATGACGGTAAAGAGCTGATCGCGGGCGGATACCACGAACTGACCGTTTGGAACCCGGCCGATGGCACTCTGATTCGGCGCATCAAGAACGTCGGTCAACGAACGCGAGCCCTCTCGCTCAGTCCCGATGGCACACTCTTGGCCGTTGGCTGCGGCGCGCCGGGGCGATTGGGCGAGACGCGAGTGTTCGACATGGCCAAGGGCGAAGTCGTGAAAGTGTTGGGCACCACGTCGGACGAGGTCCTGGATGTCGCTTTCAGCCCGCAAGGCGATCGGCTCGCCGTTGGCGCGGCCGATGGCACGATCCGCGTGTTCGAGATCCCCAGCGGCAGCGAGCAGCTCTCGATCACGAGTCATTCGGACTGGGTGATGGCCCTGGCCTGGAATGCCGACGGCACGAAACTGGCGTCGGGCAGCCGCGACAAGACCGCCAAAGTCTTCGACTCCAAGACGGGCGAACTGCTGGTGACCTACTCCGGACACGGCGAGGCGGTGAAAGGTGTCGCCTTCCACCCCGAGAACAACGACGTCTTTTCGGCTGGCACCGACAAGAAGATTCACCGCTGGAAGATCAGCGACGCGGCGAAAACCGCCGAAGTCGCTTTCGGCGGCGAAGTGTTCAAGCTGTCGCTCAGCGGCGAATTCCTGTTCGCCTCGTCCGCTGACAAGTCCGTTCGCCAATTCGAGGCCAATACGCAGAAGCAGCTGCGGTCCTTCGCCGGTCAGCAAGACTGGGCGATATCGGTGGCTTATCACGCCGAGACAAAGCGCGTCGCTTCGGGCGGCTTTGACGGCAACGTGCGGATCTGGAACGCCGAAGACGGCGCCGAAATCGCGTCCTTCTTTGCGGCTCCCGGCTATGAAACAGTGGCAAAGTAGCTTCACTCAAGTCGCGACGCTATAATCCAGCCAGATGCTACGCGACGTTCCGCTCCGCGAAACGAATCTTCGCGCCAATTGCGAGCCGCCCAGTCGATGTGCGAGGCGGTCTCGACCATGATTGCGGCCCGCCGAGCGACGAGTGGTTCCGACCGACTGTTTGAGAACGAGGTCGAGAGATGAAGGTAAAACTAAAGGTCGTACAAGGCAAGTTGAAGGGCCAGGATGGCGGGAGCGCGAAGTTGGAAGTCACGATCTCGAAGGCCCGATTCGTGATTGGGGCCGACAGCGATTGTCACATGCGGTGTCCGAGCAGGGTGATCAGCCCTCATCACTGCGAGATTACCGTGCGTGACGAAGAAGTCCGATTGCGCGACCTCGACAGCGAATCCGGAACGTTCTTAAACGACGAGCGGATCGCAGCGGAGCGAGTTGTCCACGCTGGCGATCGATTGCGGGTCGGCCGGCTCGAGTTCGAAGTCGTGATCGAACGCTCCGGCAGAACCACGAAGGGGGATCCCGTCGACGACTTTGTAAGTGATCTGCTCGCCCAAGCCGACGAGGAAGAGCGAGCTGTCCGGAGGTCCGATCCGGAGTTGCGTCAGTTCCATCTCGACCCAAACGAGACCAACGACGCCGAGCAGGTCGAGCCAGAGAAAGAAGACAAGCTCACCGCGTTGCGTAAAAAGCTGCCACAGAAGAAGCCGCCCGGCAAGCTGCCGCCTCCACTGGCGATCACCGCCGAAAGCTCCACCTCGGCCGCCGCGGAAACTCTCAAGAAGATCTTCGAGAAGCCAAAGCCCAAACGCCCGGACTATTGACGCATCGACGCCGATGTAGGCCGGACCAAGGCTCCGCGCAGTTCCGGCAGTACTGTGACGGCAGCCTGACGCCGGAACTGCGAAGACTTGTTCCGGCCTACAACTCTACTAACGAATCGACACGTGACAGGCCACGCTGCTGATTCGCCCGATACATCGCCGCGAACGCCCGCTGCATATACTCAGGGCCAAGCAAAGCATCCGGTGAAGCACTGATTCACACAAGCACGTTGCGAGTGTAACACAAGCACGAGTCGTGGCGGCGGTGCTACCGACGAGCCCGCCTGACGGCAAGTCCTGGGTGCGGCACGCGGTGGGAGCATCTGACCCAGGAGTTGTCGTCATGAGCGCTTTCGGGGTGTCGCACAACTACCCCAGGACACGCCCACATTTTGCACCTCGGGGCCGGCAGGTTGGGGCTTCGGTGGCCACGACGCAAGTGTCATCAAATTGATTCTCCAGCTACAGAGGTCTCTGACACCGCCAGCAGGAAGGCCACACGGCTTCCTGCGGGAGGTTGGTCCAACCGACTGCAGTTGAGAGTGATGGAGCTGTGAACGGCGTTTGAAAACGCCAGCGCTGGGCGGGGATTCGGGTGTAATCGAGAAGAGGTGGCGTC
>JAQBZB010000209.1 GCA_027622275.1 Planctomycetota bacterium
GGGGACCAAGGAACCGGATGGCTCGGCAGGAGCCTCGCCCTCCCGAAACTCAAATCGGGAAGTTGTTGAAAATCACTTTCTTAGCATCACTCGAGAGGCCCGATTTCGTCACGGATCACCAAATTCTGAACACCCCACTCCCGACCTCTTCGCCGCTGAACCAAGGTGCGCTGTCCAAGTAGAACGGCGGTCGCTCGCGACCACCAGCCTGGCATCGCGTTCGCCAAGCGAGTAGCCGGGCAGGGGGCTACGAGCGACCGATGCGGGACATGACCGTTTCGAGCGTCTGTCGCAACACGTTGCCGCTGTTGCGTCAAGCCGACGTGCTGGACTCCTGGCCGAAGTCGGAGATGTTGACCAGGCGGCACTGTGCCTCGCAATGAATCGTCACGACTCGACAAACTCGCCGTCTGTCGGATTACGATTAGGGAATATACAACCGATCCGCTCCGCGCAAGTTATCGAGATCCAACAGGTACTCGAACAGTTGCACGGCAGCTCGCTCGGCGTAGTCGTGGTCTCGCATCAGCACACGTTGATGAGCACTTGAAGTTGCCCTTCCGCATTGTGGTCAGCCATGATCTTGGGCATCGCGCACGCCGTCCGCCCGCCGTTGGCGAATTTGCTCCAAACGACGCTGGGCGGCTTCGCGACATCTGTCGACTTTCGCCTGGACGTCGGCTGGATACTGGTAACTGTGATGCCGCTCCAGAATTCGCTGATAGTCGGCCTCGACCTCTTCACGGTGCTGCTGAATGTAGGCGATGGCAGCTTGCACGTCGCACGACGAAAGCCGGAACAACGTGGCGATGCGCTCGCGCGGCCAGCCGTGTTTCAGGTAGTCCATCACGTCGTAGACCGTAATTCGAGTGCCGGCGATCTCCGGACCGCGCCCCCGATTAATGATCGTCGCTGGGAGTGTCTTGATTGCCATGAGTGGCTACTCCGGAAAAGCTCGTCTTCGTACTATCTCGTACACGATCGCATTTGCAGCCGGGGGCAGCGATTGCTAAATATCCGGCGGCTTGCATGAACTTTGGCTTGTGACTTCACCCGCTTCAGCACTACCCATGACCGATGCGGGACATAACGGCGTCGAGCGTCTGTCGCAATACATTACCGCTGTTACGAAGTCCTTGCATCTCTTTTGGCCACAGATCGATCTCGTGGCGCTCAACGACTCCGGCGCGACCAACCACCGTGGGCACCGATAAAGCTACCTTGCGAATGCCATAGCATCCTTCCTGGACCGACGAGACCGGCAGAACGCGACGCTGATCGAGCGCGATCGAGTGGATCACGTCTCGGATGGCGATGCCGACCGCAAAGCCGGCACCTCCCTTGCGGCTGATGACTTCGGCACCGGAGCCTTTGGTGCGCGTGAATAGCTCGCTGGCCAAGTTCGCAGTCCAACCGGGATATTTGTCCAGCGACAAGCCGGCAACCGTCGCGCTCGACCAGATCGGCACCATGCTGTCGCCGTGCTCGCCCAGGATCAACGCGGAGGTTTGAGTCGGCGGCGTGCCGAGCTTCTGAGCGATCAGACTGCGGAAGCGAATGGTGTCGAGTTGCGTCCCGAGTCCAATAACTTGATTCAGCGGCAGGCCGAGCCGGTCCGCCGCGACGTAGGTGAGAATGTCGACGGGATTGGAAACGACGAAGACGATCGCGTCTTGTTTGGTGCCGACGCTCTTCACGCTGTCGAGGATGCCAAGAAACAGGTCCGTGTTCCGACTGATCAAATCGAGTCGTGATTCGTCGGGCTTGCGACGAAGGCCCGCGGTGATGCAGATCACGTCGCTATCGGGAATGTGCTCGTAGCCGCCTGACGAGATGATCTGGTCCGCCGTGCTTGGCCCACCGTGCATGATGTCCAAGGCTTGGCCCAGCGCCAGCTCCTGGTTCACGTCAATCAAGGCGATCTCGCGCACCACGCCGCCGCATTGCAGAGCAAAGCCCGCGCTCGAACCTACCAATCCGCCACCGCCGATAATGCTAACTTTCATGGTTCTTCCTCGTAAGGTGGGCTGTGCCCACCATTAAAGTAGCCATCACGCTCCGCCGTGATGAGCCCTGATCGTCACGTGTACCGAGGCATAACCTCTCGCTCAATTCGAGTCCAACTTAATAGGCTCATCACGACGGAGCGTGATGGCTACTATCGTTTCGCCAATTCGGCCACGACGCGATCGGTAATGGCTTGAATGAGAGCTTCTTGACTGTTGTCGTTGCTTGCCGCGGGAGCCGGCTTCCCGGCGTTCGGTTTCATTGCCGGCGGAGCATCGAAGGCGCGACGCTCTACGCCCGAGTCCTTCCAGCTCTCGCGAAAGATATCGTTGGCACAGATGTCGCAGTCCTCGTACTCTTTCGTATTCCGTGGGTCGGACCAACCCCAGTTCTGCTTCAACTCCAACAGCTCGCGTTCCTTGCCTTCGTCAAAGTAATTCACCTTGCCGAGGCCGCGGGCGAGCATCAACATGCGGCAATACGCGTCGAGAATCTCTGTCCACCAGTACGCCTGCTCGACGTCCACGCCGTAGCTGACGGTGCCGTGATTCGCCAAGATGATCACGTTGGTCTTCTGCACAAACGGAATGATCGTGTCGGCGAACTTCTGCCCGCCTGGCGTCTCGTATTTTGTGATCGGCACATCGCCGAGGAACACCTCGACTTCCGGCAGCACGCATTGCGGGATTGGCTCGCGAGCAATCGCGAACGCCGTCGCGTGAGGTGGATGACAGTGAACGACGCTCTTGACGTCAGCGCGGTTTTTGTAGATCTCAAGATGCAGCAGCGCCTCACTCGAACGCTTCTTGCGGCCCGAGAGCTGTTTGCCGGTCATGTCGACCGTCGAGATGTCATCGGGTTTGAGGAAGCCCTTGGAGTGCATCGTCGGCGTGCAAAGGACTTCGTTGTCGCTGATGCGGACTGTGATGTTCCCATCGTTCGCCGCCGCGAATCCTTTGTTGTAGAGGCGGCGACCGATCTCGCAGATGTCTTGCTTGATCTTGTGTGCGTTAACCATGGTTCCTGCGTTTCGCGTTTAGGATTTAAGTTTTCGTAATGCTGTCTTGTTGAAATCGATGTCGTCCAGGATCGCCGCGTTGTACGCATCGACCGGCTTGTCCTTTGGGCGAAAGGGCTGAGCCGCCTCGCCGCCTTCACTCAAGGCAACCAGATCTCCAACGCCCGAGCCGAACTCGTCCCACAGGACCAATTCGTCGGCCGCAGGCTTCTCGTCTCCCGTCAGGTTCGCCAACGACATCGGCACCGCCAATCGCAGACTCGCGCCCGCAAACTCGGGCAGCGAGCGGTTGAGTGTGACGGTTCCCAGTATCTTGGCGATTCGCATGCGGACTCTTTCAGGTAACCCGAAGCGTGAGCGAGGAAGTTCGCTACGGTGCTCTCCTCGCTGACGCGTCGGGTTACGATCAATCGGTACTAACGTCGAACTAGTTCAATCGATCTGTCGTTCAATTCATCTCGGACAGCCGGCGTAACAATCGATCGGCCACCGACGACCAACCGTTTCACTCCGGCCAAATGTCCGTCCAATGTAGCCAAAGTGACGACCTTGTCGCTCACGGCCAACTCTTTGTCTTCACTCGTCGCTGCCGATCGGATGTCAATTCCTCGTTCGACCAGGCGGCGGATGACCTCTTGCACAATGCGTTCAATCAACTCGGCATCGAATGGTTGATTCATCAATCTGCAATTCCGATCGTCGTCCAACGCACCGGTGTGGCGTCGACGCCAAGGTACTCGCGGGCTCCGCGCCCGTCGCTCGTCAGCATCACCGTTTCACCAACTCCCGCACCGACGATATCGACCGCCAACAACGGATCGCCGTCCGGCTTGCCGTCGACCAGCTGCGGCTGAACGACAAGCAAACGCTGTCGCTCCATCGACGAATGTTTCACCGTCGAAGTCGCAGTGCCGATGACTAAGCCTTTCAACATTTACTGTCTTTCCAATGGTGTATGACCAAACAACTAATTCTTCGGCTTACCCAAGATCCACAGGTCGTCGATCATCGAGCAGCGTCGTTCGCGAGTAAACGTCATGGGCGTCGTGACGCCTTCGCCGGTTGGACCGGCGATCGAGAACGACAAGTATCCTTCGCCGCCGAGCCCCAGCGCAGCCATTGACGGTCCATTCTTCACGAACAACGTCGTATCCAGGATCTTGCCCATCTTGGTCATGTTCTTGACGTTGTGCGAATGGATGATCGCGGTGTGGCGGAAGCCGTGCTCGTAATGCTTCGCCTTGGCGATCGCTTCGTCGACGTTGCGGCAGCGGACAAACGGGATGAAGGGCATCATTTGCTCGACGGGAACGAACGGGTTCGATTCGTCCGTCTCGCCGAACAACAATTCGGTGTTCTGCGGGACGCTCTTGCCGGCACCGCGTGCCAGCACTGCCGCGTCCTGGCCGAGGAAGTCTTTCGAAGGGGCATCGTGCTTGTCGTCGCCGACTTTGACGATGGCGTTTCGCGTCAACTCGGCAACCTCGCGAGCATTCAAGCGTGCAGCGCCGGCCCGTTCCATCGCTTGCATCATCCGGTCGAAGACCTGGTCGACGACGAAGACTTCCTTTTCGCCAATGCAGAGCAGGTTATTGTCGTACGCTCCGCCTTGAATGATGCAACGCGCGGCATTGTCGAGATCCGCGGTTTCATCGACGACGACGGGCGGGTTTCCGGGGCCCGCGACAATCGCTCGCTTGCCGCTGTTCAGTGCCGCACGAGCGACCATCGGACCGCCCGTGACGCAGATCAAGTTGACATCGCGATGGCCGAAGATGCCCGCGGCCGATTCCAACGTCGGCTCGGCGATCAAGCAAATCAGATTGTCGATGCCAAGGTCACGGTAGATCGCTTCGTTAAAACGCCGGACACCTTCCGCGGCCACTTTTTTGCCGCTGGGATGTGGGTTGACAACGAGCGTGTTGCCCGATGCGATCATACTGACGGCATTTCCCGTAATCGTCGGCAGGGAATGAGTCACCGGAGTGATGGCTCCGATCACACCGAAAGGCGCGTGCTCGATAACAGCCAGCCCGTGGTCACCGCTGTAGACCTGGCTGGTCATGAACTCGACACCCGGCGTCTTTTCGCCTAGCGTCTTGAGCTTCTCGATTTTATGATCGAGCCGGCCGATCTTGGTCTCGTTCATTTCCATCGTGCCGAGTTCGACACAATTGTCAATCGAAATGCGGCGGATGTGACTGATGATCCGCCGGCGGTCTTCCATCCCGCGCTGCGAGAGTTGCTCGAAGGCATCTCGTGCTGCTGCAACCGCTTGATCGACGTCGGCGAAGATACCGTGACGGCCGGTGTATCCTTTGCTGCTGACCAGGGGAGCTTTGCCAACTTCGGCCAGCACCTGCGCGACGACGTCGCGTATGACTGATTCGTTGATTTGCATGGGAATAAGAGCTTTCAGTAAGTGTCGTCTTTCGCTCCGCGAAAGAACGTCCTTTCGCGGAGCGAAAGGCGACTATTCTTCTTTGGAGTACACCTTGCGGCTGTCAACGTGGACCTGATCCACAATTCCGACGACGACACAGTCGATCGGCATGTTCTTTGTTTCGGCAGTCAGCCGCGCACTCGACCCCTGAGTAATCAGGACATAATCGCCTTCGCCAGCACCCAGCGTATCGACCGCGACAAACGTGCGGCCGGTGGTCGTGAGGCTCTTTCGCTGTTTCGGCTCCAACCGATACGGCTCGACAATGAGTAGCTTGTAGCCCACCATCGAGTCGACTTTCTGTGTCGACACGAGCGAACCGGTTACTTTGGCTACGAACATATCAAGCTCCGCTGTCCAAAAGTTCTTTGGTCTGTCGCGCAACGACGATCTCCTCGTTCGTGGGAACAACCCAAATCTGCGTGCGGCTGTCGTTAGCACTAATCTTCGCTTCACCTGTCGGCGACATGTTCGCTGCGCTGTCGAGCTTAATGCCGAACTCGTCCAGGTTGGCACAGACGGAGGACCGCATGTCAACGCCGTTCTCGCCGATGCCGCCCGTAAAGACGAGTACGTCGAGCCCACCAAGCTCCACCATCATTCCACCCAAGTAGCGTCGAATCTCCGAAGTGAACATGTCCAACGCCAACTTCGCCCGGCCGTTGCCTTGCAATGCGGCTTCCTCCAGGTCTCGGACATCACCGCTCACTTCGCTTAAGCCGAGCAGTCCGCCCTTGCAGGCCAAATCATCAAGCACTTCATCGAGTGATTTGCCGGTCGCTTTCATGACGACCGGTATCGCAAACGGATCGAAGTCGCCCACGCGATTGTTGTGCGGCAGTCCGCTCTGCGGGCTCATTCCCAAGCTGTTCTGCACACTTTCACGTCCGCGAATCGCACACAAGCTGCTCGATCCACCCAGATGACACGAGACAACTCGCAGTCCCTCGCCGAGCATGTCGGCGACACGATTGGCAATGTAGCGATGACTGGCTCCGTGAAATCCCCATCGCTGGACGTTGTACTTCGTCGCCCATTCTTGAGGGCAAGCGTAATACCGCAACCGGTCGGGAACCGTCTGATGAAAGCCGGTTTCGAAGGCAGCGACCAACGGAATCTCTGGTAGTTTCTCACCCAGCAATCGCATGGCGTTGATATAGGGCGGATTGTGAGCCGGTGCGACTTGGTTCATCTCTTCCATCGCGGCCAACACTTCGTCCGTCACTCGTTGCACGCCGCTAACTCGCCCGCCGTGAACCGCCTTGAAGCCGATCGCCGCTACTTCGCCGGCATCCTGAATGCATCCCGTGCCGGCTGCCGTCAGTTGCTCCAAGCACTTGCGCACCGCCACCGCGTGATCGGGTATTGGCACCGTCACCTCTTCGCGGTGGCCGCCGATCTCGACGAAGCAACGGCTTTCGTCGGCACCAATCCGCTCGATGCCGCCACGCGCCAGCTGACGCTCGTCGGTCATATCGAACAGTCGGTACTTAAAGCTCGTCGAGCCGAGGTTTGCTACGAGAATCTTCACTGGTCTGCTCCTGTCATCCGTGGATGACGGGTGGACGTCCCTTTCAATTCCTGTTAGCCAACGTAAGCTTCGATCAAACCTTCGGCGGGGCGGGCAATGATGTGGCTGCCGACGAGTTCGCCGACTTGCGCCGCGGCATTCGCACCAGCTTCGACAGCAGCACGGACGCTGCCGACATCGCCTCGCACGACGGTCGTGACCAGTCCACCACCGATTTGCACGCGCTTGACGATCTCGACGTTCGCCGCCTTCGCCATCGCGTCGGTCGCTTCGACAAGCGCGACCAAACCCTTTGTTTCAATCAGTCCAATTGCGTTCATTTGTGAGTCCTTGTTAAGTCTCCGAATCAGAAATTCGGCGTTGTCTCGTGTTGAGGAATGGCGTTACTACTTGGCGGCCTTCGCAGGCTTGCCCGTGGGCAAAACTTTACCGAGGTCGTCGTGTGGCCGCGGGATCACTTGCACACTGATCACCTCGCCAATCCGGCCGGCTGCACTCGCACCAGCATCCGTCGCGGCTTTCACGGCCGCCACATCACCGGTCACGAATGCCGAGACAAGGCCGCTGCCGACGTTGTCCCAACCCATGAATTGAACATTCGCTGCTTTCAGCATCGCGTCAGTGGCTTCGACCAAGGTGATAAATCCCTTGGTTTCGATCATGCCTAACGCTTCCGTAACTTTTGCCATGAGAAGTTTCTCCGAAGTAAAAAGGGCAGTTGTGTAAATGTGTCTTCGTCGGTCATTGGTCAAGCAAGACCGTTGTTACTGGTTGTGGCAGGAACACGGTTCCTGTTTCAACAATTCGACTTTGGTGGCTCCGTCCAAGTAGCAGGCGTTTCCTTCGTCTGTATCAATGTGGACCTCCAGCTTGCTCGTTTCGTCGGCCCGCACGAGCAAGTCTTCCATCACGGTTGTGCTCATCGGGGATTCGATTCGCAGTTTCATCAAGTTTCCGTTCTTCACGCCATACCGCTCGGCGGCACGGAAATTCATGTGGACGTGGCGAGCGGCTCGAATCACGCCTTCGTGCAGTTCAACAACTCCTTTCGGCCCAACGAGCACACAGCCGGGCGTCCCTTCAATCTTGCCGCTGTGTCGAACCGGTGCGTTGATGCCGAGCGAGATGGAGTCCGTAAACGCGAGTTCGACCTGACTAAATGGTCGAGTGGGGCCGAGGATTCGAACGGTCGGCAAAGTCCGCTTGCGCGGTCCGACAACCATGACCGTCTCTTCCGCGGCGTAGAAGCCGTCTTGATACAGATCCTTCATGGGAGTCAACGTGTGCCCCGGACCAAACAAAGTCTCCACGTGTGCGTCCGTCAAGTGGCAATGTCGCGCAGAAATGCTGACGACTAGTTCCTCCTCTGTTGATGCAGTTGTTGCGGAGCCGCCAACTTGCTGCGTGATGATCTGTCGAACGATCCGTTCGATCGCCGATCGGTCGAGTCCTGGTGCGGAAGTCATCATGGATGATTCACTCACGTTTGTCTTGTGATGCGTTCTCGTTTGCGCCAGCGATGATCAGCTTGACGCCGGCGTTGGTCAATTTTTCACGCCACTCGTCCGTAATCTCGTTGTCGACAACCAAAATGTCGGCTTTGCTTAGTTCGCACAGCCGAGCCAAATTCGTCCGTCCAAATTTTGTGCTGTCCGCGACAATGACGACTTCGTCGGCGGCCTTCATCATCGCTCGTTCGGTTTCCACTAAGAGCAAGTTGCTGTTGTAGTAGCCGTTGTCGTTCAATCCGGCGATGCTGAGTACCGCGCGACTAACATTCAAATCCGCCAGCATCTCGTTGGCGTAAGGCCCCAGCGAGACACCTGTCCGACCATGGATATACCCGCCGACCATCACTAAGTCTGAGTTGCTCGAAGCGAACAGATTCGCAACAGGCAACGAATTCGTGACAACCTGCAGCGGGCGATGGACTAACAACCGTCCCAGCTCGTAGGTCGTGCTTCCTCCGTCGAGTAAAATCGTGTCACCGTCTTTGATCAACTGGCTGGCCGCCTCGGCAATCAGACGTTTCTTCTCCCAGTGCGTTTTCTGACGCTGATCAAAGTGCTGTAGTTTGGGAGACGGCCCGGTATAGAAGACGCCGCCATGCGTCCGCTGCGCCTCACCAGCTTCCTCCAAATAGTCTAAGTCACGACGAACGGTGGACTCGGAGACGTCCAACTCGCTGGCCAAATCCGGCAGCGAAGCAAAGCCGCGCAACCGAACCATCTCCAGCAAACGCGTTCTTCTCTCTTCAGCCATCGACTAAGCCGCCATTACCTATGCTCGCCAAACTGCGTGTCCGATCAGATGTAATGCGGATTATGATCATTGTTATGCATTGTTTCAAGCACTAATTGACAGAATTCTATCAGTTTCTTTCACATCTCTAGGCGTACGCTCTTATCGATGCGTCGTAACACCTAATTATGTAAGGCTTTCCAGGCTGATATGCTATCGCTGCCGCCCAGCTCTGGCCTGTTGATGACAGTCTCGAATTCGACGCTCGACTTCGGCGACAAGCGACTTGTCATCTAGTTTCGCGATCTCTTCAGGTGCGAGGGGCTCGCCGATGCAGAGATAGATCTTGCTAGCAGAAGGCAGCTTCGCGGTTCTCGGCCAAGCCTCAAACGCACCGTCGAACCCGACTGGCAGCACCGTTACGTTTCCGCGGCGAGCAAGCGCACAGAAGCCCGGTTGTAAGGGGAGTACCGAACCGTCAAGTGTCCGGGTTCCTTCGGGAAAAAGTAGGACTCCTTCGCCGCGCTTAATGCGCCGCATCGACTCACGAAGCCCAGACAGCCCAAGGCCATCGCGATCAAGAGCAATCGCGTTGAGGAATAGAAGCAACAGGCGAAATGGCGTGAAACGAAAGAGTGATTGGCGACCGAGGTAGTTCAGTTGGCGATTAAAGGCGAGACCAATGAGAACGGGATCGAGAACACTCTGGTGGTTGCCACAAACGATCAGCGGACCGCTGGCTGGTATCTTCTCCCGCCCCTTGCAGCGCATCCGAAAGACGACCACGGCAGTAAGGCGAGCGAACGTACAGATCGCGCTATAACCGACTCGTTGGATAAAAGATCGCTTAGCCATTGGCCCGCTGCGTCTTCTCGCTGACGATCTCCACGAGTCTGTCGACGACCTCGTCGGAAGACATATTGTCGGTGCTGACTTCGATCGCATCCGATGCCGGCTCCAAACGGCCGACTTGGCGGGTCGAATCGCGGTGGTCACGCTCGTTCTGCTGCTCAAGGACTTCCTCGACCGAGATCTGGTCGCCACGAGCTTGAAGTTCGAGGACTCGTCGCTTCGCGCGTTCTTCGGGTGAAGCCGTCAGAAAGACTTTGCATTCCGCCGCCGGAAAGGCGATCGTGCCCTGATCGCGGCCTTCCGTCACGATGTCCTGGCCGGCCGCGATGGCACGCTGCAACTCTACCATCTGCTCGCGAACCGCGGGATTATCTGCCAGATGGTGGATATGTGACGTGACCTCATTCGTCCGAACTAGCTCGCTGACGTCTTCGCCGTTCAAGCGGACATGACTTCCGTCCAGGTCGATGCGGCATTGACGAGCAAGCCCCGCGAGCGCCCGTGGATCGTCCCACGGCCCTTGATTCCGCACGGCGGCGAGAGTCACCGCCCGATACATCGCTCCCGTGTCGAGGAATGCGAACCCCAACCGGTCGGCGAGCTTTCGAGCGATCGTGCTTTTTCCAGCCCCAGCCGGGCCGTCGAGGGTGACAATCATGCGGTGCTTTCAATGCAGTGTGGGACCATTCTACCCGGCGAACTCAATCCATTGAAGTAAACATACCGGCGTCTATACTCAAGGGTTTGCCATGTCTGGTTTGCTATCGGAGTGGCATGTCAACCCTTGTGTGGAGGACAGATTGGTGTACGAGAACGTGGCTTTGGTAGGCGCGACCGGCGCAGTGGGAAGCATTGTCCGTCAATTGCTGGAGGAGCGTCAATTCCCGTTCAAGACGATCAAGTTTCTGGCCTCCGCCCGCTCTGTTGGCACAAAGCTGACGTTTAAAGGGGAACAACACACGGTTGAAGAACTTCGTCCCGAGGCATTTGAAGGCATCGGACTTGTCATCGCCAGCACGCCGGATGAGGTCTCCGCCGAATTCGCTCCTTGGGCCGTCGAGCGTGGTGCCATCGTCGTCGACGAGAGCGGTTACTGGCGGATGAAGGAGAACGTGCCGCTGGTTGTCGCCGAAGTCAATCCCGAGGCCATCGAGAAGCACGACGGAATCATCGCCAGCCCCAACTGCTCGACGACACAACTGGTTGTCGCGATGAAGCCGCTTCACGATGCCGCGACCATCAAGCGAGTTATCGTCAGCACCTACCAGGCGACCAGCGGAGCTGGCGTTGCCGGTGAGCGGGAACTGGAGGAAAGTAGCCGTGCGTCGCTGGCGGGCCAAGCCTATGCGAACACGACATTCGCTCATCCGATCGCCTTCAATTTGATCCCGCAAATTGGCAGTCCGAAGCACGCGGGTTACACGTCGGAAGAGATGAAGATGGTATGGGAGACGCGAAAGATTCTTAACGATGATTCGATTCGTATTTGCCCGACGTGCGTGCGGGTGCCGGTGACAAACTGCCACAGCGAGAGCATTTTAGTTGAGACTGAACGAAAGATCACAGCCGCGGAGGCTCGGAAGTTGTTCGAGAAGTTTCCTGGTATCACGGTTTTGGACGACCTTGGTGCCGGACTATATCCGCTGCCACTATCGTGTAGCGGCAAGGACGATGTCTTCATCGGTCGGATCCGGGAAGATCTGTCGTTTGAAAATGGCTTGGCGTTCTGGTGCGTGAGCGACAACCTTCGAAAAGGTGCCGCGACGAACGCTGTTCAAGTTGCTGAGCTGCTCGTGCATAGCAAGGCAGCCGTCTGACGAGTTGATGCCGACACAGCCAACAGGGCAGGGGAGTGGCCCCGAAAATTCTAGCCACTTTGCCTGCGCGGTCTCCGATGCGATATCTGAAGCTGACACTCGCCTACGACGGAACCAACTTCTCCGGCTGGCAGTGGCAACCCGCGCAACGGACGGTGCAAGGCCAACTCGAAGCAGCGATTCGTGAGATCACTGGCGAGCAGACGCGAATCGTCTCCAGCGGGCGCACGGACGCTGGCGTTCACGCGATCGGTCAAGTCGTCAGTTGGGCTACGCAGAGCAAGCATTCGACAGACGTGTTGCTCCGAGGACTCAATGCGAACACGCCGCGTGACATGGTGATCCGCGAAGTCGAAGAAGCTCCTCAAGGGTTTCACGCGATCAACGACTCGATCTCGAAACGCTATCGTTACCTGGTGTATGACAATCCGATCCGCGACGTCTTTGCGCGGCACTATGTCTGGCAGTTGTGGCATCCGTTGAACGTCGACGCGATGCACGAGGGGGCTCAAGCATTGCTGGGGGAGCATGACTTTAAGAGCTACGAAACATCAGGGTCGCCGAGAAAGACGACGGTCCGGACGATTCACGACATCGTTGTCGAGCGGCGGATGACGGATCATGGCGAGCGGATTGTGATGGAGGTCGAAGCGAACGGATTCCTCTATAACATGGTGCGGAATATCGTCGGAACGCTCGTCGAAGTCGGTAAAGGAAATCGCACCTCCGAGTGGCCGGGCGAAGTCCTATCGAAGCAGGACCGCCGCGCGGCAGGCGCGACGGCACCGCCGCAAGGATTGTACTTGCTCAAAGTGAACTTCAACTTTTGATTGCCGATGCGTATCGCACACGTTATCACTCGCATGATTATCGGCGGCGCCCAGGAGAACACGCTGTTCACCTGCGAGGACTTGGTGCGCGAACACGGCGACGACGTCCTGCTGATCACCGGACCAGCGATCGGACCAGAAGGCGATCTGTTGACGCAGGGCAGGGGGCTGGAATTTCCTGTCGCCTACGTGCCTTCGTTGCGACGGGCGATTCAGCCGTGGCGTGATCTTCAGAGTTACGTTGCGATCAAGCGAATCCTTCGAGGATTTGAGCCGGACGTTGTTCATACGCACAGCGCGAAGGGTGGCATGTTGGGACGGCTGGCGGCCAACGCACTGAACGTCCCAGCGGTCGTTCACACGGTTCATGGAGCGCCGTTTCATCCGTATCAGGGCAGGGGGGCGCGCGAGCTGTTTCGGCACTGCGAGAAGATTGCCGCCCGTCGTTGTCATCGCTTGCTGAGCGTCGCGGATGCGATGACGGACTTGATGGTGAATGCAAATGTTGCTCCCCGAGAGATGTTCACGACCATCTATAGCGGCATGGATGTCGAACCGTTCCTCCATGCAAACGAACATCGTGAAAGGGTGCGCGCTGAGTTAGGCTTCACGCCCGAGCAGGTGGTCGTTGGCAAGATCGCAAGACTGTTTCACCTGAAGGGTCACAAGTACGTCGTGGCCGCGGCGGCGCAAGCCGTGAAGACTTGTCCGAACCTGCGTTTCTTGTTCGTTGGTGATGGTGTCTTGCGCGAGTCGCTTGACGAGATGATTTCCGAAGCCGGCCTGGAAGAGCACGTGGTCTTCACGGGGCTCGTGCCGCCTTCTCAGATTCCGGAACTGGTCGGAGCAATGGACGTGCTGGTGCATGCCAGCCTGCGAGAAGGTCTGGCGAGGGCGTTGCCACAGTCGCTAATCGCCGGCAAGCCAGTCATCAGTTACGACATCGATGGAGCGCGGGAAGTCGTGATCTCGGGCGAGACTGGCTTTCTATTAAAGCCGATGTCGATCGAACCAATGAGCGAGGCGATGGTCCTACTGGCCAATGACGCCGACCTTCGAATTCGGCTAGGCACGGAGGGGCAGAAGCGTTTCACCGAGCAATTTCGGCATCAGCACATGACGGCCCAGATACGCCGCGTGTATGAAGAGTTGCTCGCCGCCCGTTAGCGCCTCGCGGCACTTCCGCTGTTCTGGCCGTTCATCTAAACTGTTGAAGTTGTTCGTGTTGGACAGTTCTTATCCATAATTCTTCGTGCGGACGCATTGTGTCACAACTGCCAGATTTCCTCGGTCCCTATCGACTCGTGAAATATATCCGCTCGGGCAGTTCGAGTCAGATCTGGGAAGCGATTCGCGACAAGGCCGATCGCTTCGTTCTGAAAGTGCTGCGGCCCGATTCGTGGGGCAACAAGGATGAGATTGCACTGCTGAAGCACGAGTTCGAGGTAGGGCACGCGCTAACGCACCCGAGCATCATTCGGATTCATGAATTCAACCTGGAAGGCAAGATTGCTTTTCTTGTGCTGGACGTGTTCACCGTCTTGAACGCGAAGCAAGCGCTGCGCGAAAACACCCCGAGGGTACATGTACAGTTTGCGAAAATCGCTGAACAGATGGCTCTTTCCCTCGGGCACATGCACGAGAAGGGATGGGTGCATTGCGACGTCAAGCCAGATAACTTTCTCTTGAACGACGAGGGAGTCGTCAAGTTGATCGACTTTTCAATTGCCAGGAAAGCCGCGACCGGAATGTTGTCTCGTATGTTCGGGAAGCAGAAGATGGTTCGCGGCACACGCAGTTATATGTCACCGGAGCAAATCCGCGGCCAGCCGCTTGATGGGCGCGCGGACATCTACTCGCTCGGTTGTGTGTTTTACGAACTACTGGGTGGAAAGCCGCCGTATGTGGGCGATAACCCCAACGATTTGCTACAGCGACACCTGTCCGCCGGCATCCCGTCCGTCGTCGTTCAAAATGACAATGTGATGCCCGATCTGGCGGCACTGATCCGCCGGATGATGTCCAAGAAACCGGACGCACGCCCCGGTTCCATGGTGGAGGTTATGAAGGAACTTCGGGCGTCGAAGCCCTTCAAGGTTGCCCCGAAACTGCCGGTGGAACCTGATGAAGCGTCGGTGGCGGATTCCGAAGAATAACTCGGCGAACAAGAAGGCGATAACCGACGATGGAAGATCCAGTGCCTGGCTTTGAGTTTGAGGAACCGATCTACGAATTGCAGTGCCGGCTGCGCGAGTATGAAGAGCAAACCGAGAAGACTCCAAAGATCGAGGACTCGATCCGCAAGACGCGCCGTGAGATCGCGGACTTGACCGCACGGATCTACGCGAACCTAACGCCTTGGCAAACCGTCCAGGTTGCGCGACACAAGAATCGCCCGCATACAGTGGATTATATTTCGCTCGCTTTTGACGAATTCGTCGAGTTGCACGGCGACAAGCACTTTGGCGACGATCAAGCGATTCGCACCGGTTTCGCCAAGCTCGATCAATACAAGGTCATGGTCGTCGGCCACGAGAAGGGTCGTACGTATAAAGAAAAGAGTGCGTGTTACTTCGGTTGTGCCCATCCCGAAGGCTATCGCAAAGCCATGGGCAAAATGCGGATGGCGGCCAAGTTCGGGCTGCCTATCATCTGCCTGATCGATACGCCGGGTGCTTATCCAGGCATCGGTGCCGAGGAACGCGGCCAAGCCCAGGTCATCGCCGAGAACATGTTTGAGATGTCCCGGTTGGGGACTCCGATCATTTGCATTGTGATCGGCGAAGGCGGCAGCGGCGGAGCCTTGGGGATTGGTGTCGGAGACCGCGTGGCGATTCTTCAGAATTCGTACTATTCCGTCATCAGCCCCGAAGGCTGTGCCGGAATCATCTGGAAGAGCCACGAGTTCGCCTCCAAGGCGGCCGACGCGCTAAAGTTCACCTCCTCGCATTTGAAGGAACTCGGAATCGTCGACGACGTGATCGCCGAGCCGCTGGGCGGCGCTCACCGGGATCCTCATCGGATGGCCTCGCACGTGAAGATGTATCTCATGAAGACGCTTCACGAGCTGCGTTCCATTCCCGTCGAGGACTTACTTCAACAGCGATACGAGAAGTTCCGCCGCATGGGCGTGTTCTTGGAAGATGCACCAGCGATAGCGGCCGATTAGTCGCCTTGCGACTTCTCCCAGCGATCAGCTGCTTCAAACAACTCGATCAGCCGCAGCTCGAAGCCCGGTAAAAGGTGCGGTTTGTAGGTCTCGTTCTCTTTGAGAACCGCGACTTCAGTTTGGCCTCGATACACGGTCAGCGTCCGGTCAAATCGATTGACGACCCAGTACTCCTGGACTCCGACAGACGCGTACTCGCGTCGCTTTTCTTCGTAATCGCGCAGAAAGTTGCGTTTGCCTTTGGAGACGAATTCGATAGCGATGGTCGGAGTCTCCTCGACGCTAGGCGTACGACCAAGACCCGCCCAAATCACACGATCCGCGCGACGCCGGTCGTCGCCAATGAAGATGTCGTTTTCGGGCAGCGACCCGTCAAGGACAGATCCTTCCGGATGTGATTCCTGGTAAATGTAAAGCCAGTGACCAAGGAGATCATTTGGCCCACGTTCAAATGGTGAAGTCATCGGGGACACAACAACAACTCCTCGAATCAACTCATATCGAAAGCCGCGTTCAAAGTCCGCATTATCGAATTCGTCTGGCGTCATCGTGATGCCGGCGACTTCAGGGCAAAGATATGTCGTCGAAGTCGTTTCGGTGGCGGTCGTAGTAGCCATCACAGTCTCACTTTCAGCAACAAAGCTGACACGCAAACAACTGGTCGTAAACACGCATCAACCGACGATTGATCCTAGGCCAACATGAGCCGGAAATCCACCCAGCACGCCGCCGCACGCTCAATAGTGCAGTCCAGGGAACCAGGCGGCTGATCCCCACCCCAACGTCCGATAATGTTTCTTATGTTCGGTTGGGATGTCGTTTTTCCAAAGGTTCTAGCGATTCACAACTTTTGACACTCCGCTGCCCTGGGGCATGTATTTCCATCTGACGCTGACTTAGCACCGTTCGAGGAATTAGTGAGCGGAATGGCGCTAGCCACCGGTTCTTCGTGCGCCGTGAAAC
>JAQBZB010000548.1 GCA_027622275.1 Planctomycetota bacterium
CTTCGAGACGGTCGCAGCACCGCCCAGCCAACTCGCCTCGCAACAGCGACATGCCATCATGCGGAAAGGCCGTTCCCAAAAAAACGCCCCATCCTGCTAAAAGAACCAGACAGCCGAATCCGCAAAGCCAGTAGATAAGCGGGATATTGGTTTGGATTACTGACACCTGGCGTCAACGGAAGCAAACAGAAGTAGCCTCGCCGCTTCTGCGTCGCTAAGACGAAGTCGATCGCCTTGGAGATCTGCTTGCCGTACCGCCCCTGATCCGGGACGTGGCCCCGCGATAGGAACGCCATCATCGCGAACGATGTTACTGCGGGTTGAGCGACCGGGTCGCTTGGGAAGCGGCCATCCGGGCCGTGTTGGGCAGCCATCGCAGCCCCGCATCGACGGACGCTTCCACGCGCGACCATTCGTTTGCCGGCAGCGCAGAGCTGAGATCGGACATCGGCGCGATCGTGGGGTTTGGTGAGTCCTGTGCGGACGCGATCGGACCGCTGATCAGCGTCGCGAGGCCGAGGAGAAGCGTGAGGCAAAACACGATCTTACTTCGCATCGATGACTTCCTCGTCCACGAATCTTCGCAGTAGATCCTGATACTGTTCAATTTGTTTGCGATAGTCCTCAGGTGGCGTTCGGCCGCGAACTTGCCAGAGTCCCGCGTCGAGTGTCGATAGGACGCGATTCCAGGTACTGTCTGGAATTGGTTCGCCGGCGGCGAGTGCCTCCATCATTGCTCTCATTTCGTCGGCGTTGGCCAGCTCTTCCCACTTCTCGCGATTGAGGCCTCCGCTGCGAGCCTCTGCCAACATCTGGGCCAACATCTCAGCCTTCTTTTGCATTTCCTTGCGCTGCTCATCGCCGATCGAGGGGTCCTTTTCGCTGCCGCCCACCTTCTCCGAGTCGCCTTCAGCAGACTCGCGCGCTGCGTCTTTGCGAGCCGTAGCGGTGGCTTCCAGCCGCCACGTTGCCTGTTGGTGGCGGCTGGAAGCCACCACTACTTAGATGCAATTCGAATCGTTCCAACTCGGCTTCGGATCGCATCTCCAAGGTCAGCCGACTGCCGTTGGCGATCCGAGCTTAACCTCCAGCAACACTTCATCGCCGTCGCTACGCGACCACTTCTCACTCAGAAACGCCATATCCGATTGCCGAAACGCAGTACCATCTGCGTTCAGGTTATCAAGAAGTAACGCGATCAGCATCGCTTCCTGTTGCGATGTGCCTTTTGCACTGACGAAGGTGTAGCGTTCGGCCTGTGATGCACCGGCTTCGCGTTCGAGCATGATGCCGCGGCCAAAATCAAACAAACGTGATTCGCTCTTCGAGCGTTCTCCGACAACTGCCTTGGAAAGCGACATCCAACGCACCGAGCCATCATTGGCATCAGCGATCTGAACGACATCAGCACTCCGGAGAGCATCGAGCATCTTCGCCCAACCATAAGCGCGCGAGTTACTTTGGAACATGACGACTGCTACAACGATCAGCGCGAGAGTCGCAGCAATCGGCCACGCCTTCAGTACTCGCGATCCGCGCGCGGCAACGCGGCCCACTCGTGATGGTTTCCCCTTTGCCAACTCAGGCGAAACGCCCCACTCTTGCTCTACGGCTCGATCAAGCCGCCTCAGCAACGTCCGCGGCACTGCCGGGACCTGATAGGCATCGTTGAGCATCAGCTCGACTTCGGAATGCGTGGTGCCGTGAACCGCGTCTTCCTGGTTGTTCGCATCTTGTTTCATCGACTTTACCGTATCTTGCCTTACTTCAGTCGGTTGTCTTTCAGTCTTCAATCATTGTCTGGCGTACGATGGCCTTCCAAGGCCATCGTACAACCAGTCTGACAGTCAAGTGGTTGGTTCGCGCACCTCTGGTGTCTCCTGAGACCGGTTTGATGTTGGGGGTGCGGTATTGCTCGGAAAGTTCATCCATCGCCGCTCGGATTTCGGCACGCTTCTCTTGAATCTCGGACTGCTTTGCTGGGTCTTCCTGCTCGTCCGACTTAGCCGATTGTTTCGCCTCGTCGATCAAATGCCGCACACGAGCGACGGCGCGATAATGGTCCTGAACCTTGTGGTTAGCCACCGAACGCAGCCAGCCGCCCGGCTTCTCGATCTCGGCAGTCGCTTGGCCTGGGCGCTGGCGATCCGGCGGGGACATGGCGATTCGGAATCGAGCTGGCTCGACGAGACTGGCTTACACCACTTTATCGCCACGAGCGGACGTACGGCGGCGCAGCACGCACGCGGGCACGCACGCCACACTTGGCTGGTGCATGAAGACCATCTCCTGCATCTGGCGGGACCGGGAAGCGATTGTCTGCTGCTGAAGTATCCGTTGACCGGCGAATTCCAATTCTCCGTCGAAACGCAAGCGGGAGGCCGACCGGGCACCGACGGCGGGGTCAGCTATGCGGGCCTGGGCTACTTGCTCAACGGGTGCGGCCAATTGTTGACAGTTGCCGACGACGCGGGAGGAGCGGCAAAGGTGTCAGCGACCGTTGTGGTGGATTACACGGAAACGGTTCCTGACCCCTGGTATGTCCCCGAAACTGTTGAAAACAAACAAGAGGACCATCCAAACGCTCTATTGGAGGAATTTGCCCAACCTTCAATCA
>JAQBZB010000210.1 GCA_027622275.1 Planctomycetota bacterium
ACTCGACTCTCGACTCTCGACCGGTCGGCCGCTTGCCGAAGGGAATCATCGCCACCGACCAGGGCCGCGGGAGGGTGACGGTATAGAGCAAGCGTAGGGCGCAAACTGCTTGATTGAACTGGCTCCAAGAAGCTTGGTTGACTTGAATCAACCAGAGTTGAAACTCACAAATCTGCTCGGGGCCGAGATCTTCAGGCAATCGTTAGTGAGTAGCAGCGGTCAGGATCACGCTCAGCGAGGAGCAGTCGCAAGAGGAGATCGCCGCAGAACGACGACGCAGCCAGCAGTCACGTGCTGTAGACGCACCGAGGTGACGTTGTCAGAGTAGCGTTGACGGGTCTGCACACGGGTGCTGACCTCACCCAGAAACTCAGCACAGAAACTCTTCAGCCGAGCGGTTTAGTTCGACGCCAGAGCTAACGTACGTGATTGCGTTCCACATATAGGGCGATACCTTTCACCAACGAACTATTAATTCTTGTGCGCGCCCTGCGTGTTAGGTTGCAGACGATTCGCAACATAACGCGCACCGGCGAGAGATGAACCTATCGTGGAAACATCCGCGCCGCAAGTATTTACGTCGAAGCGGAGACCGCTTTCCTGCGTATTACTTTGCGTTGCCAACGCAAACTACCGCGCACACGCCCTGCGTGTTATGTTGCAAATGGGCCGTGCCGTCTGCGCGCCAACGGCGTCCGGTCTACGAAACCGAAGGCTACACGGGCCCAGCGGGCCGACTTGCATCGTGTCATTTCCGGGGCAATGATCGCAGGACCGGCCCAATCTCAATAGGTTGCCCGAGGAACCTCCGTAGGTTCCTCGGTGCGATGCAGCGACACGAACGTTCGAATCGTACTAGGTAGTTGCCCTAGCGCGGTTCTTGGATTGAGAATGACGGTTGCACCGCTTGGCGGTCCGGATCGGCATTCACACCGGCCGCGGCTTCGGTCGCGTCGTTGGTTGTGGTGTGTAGGTCAAGCCGAACGGCTGCGATGCCAGGTCTCGGCCGGCAGATGGGACCACTCTTCAGCTCATTAGCTGATTCCGCCGTCCCCATAGCTCCAATAATCGGTCCTGCAACGATCGCTCAGTCTTGTCTTGATCCAAGCTCAGTCGCTGTTGCTGTCAATGGGCGGATCTACCAGAGCATCCTTTGCTCTACGTTCCGACGCAAGCTGCACGAACGCTCTATATCGACCTAAAAGTAGCGGGCGTTCCTAAAGTGACCAAGGAAGGCAAGGTTGACTTTCATGCGTGTAGGACTGCATATGTCACGCACATTCTCGGACAAGGAGCGACGGTCAAGGAAGCACAAGCCTTGGCAAGGCACACGACTCCAACACTCACAATGAACGTCTACGGGCGAACGCAGCAACCGAGACTTACCAAACTGGTCGAAGGATTAGGCGGATGAAATCCTCGATAGCGTGCCACCAAAGGACGCTGAGAAGCAACTTTCAAGCACAATACAAGCACAACAAGAGAAGGGTGACGTTCTATGTCACCCTTCTCAAAGGAGCTACAAAGTGCGGGCGAGAGGAGTTGAACCTCCACCCTCTTGCGAGGACAGGAACCTGAATCCTGCGCGTCTGCCAATTCCGCCACGCCCGCGGAGCCCGTTTTTTATAGGCTGCGGAACTCTTTCGTTCAAGGGGCTGCAACGTCAGCCTCGGCTTTTGCCTGCACCATATAATCGTTGACGTTGCCTTCCAACACATCGAGCGGAATCGCTCCGCTGCCAAGCACGACTTCGTGGAATTCGCGGATGTCGAACCGAGCGCCCAATTCCGCCTCCGCCCTGGCTCGCAGTTCACGTATTTTTAGCTCGCCTGTCTTGTAAGCCAACGCTTGCCCCGGCCATGAGATGTATCGATCGACCTCGGCTTCGATGTTGTGCATCGACAGCGCCGTGTTACTGGCCATGAATTCGATCGCTTGCTGGCGGGTCCAACCGAAGTAGTGCATTCCGGTATCAACGACCAAACGACAGGCCCGCCAATTTTCGTAAGTTAAGCGACCAAAATCGCTGTACGGGTCTTCGTAGAAACCGACCTCCAACCCAAGACGTTCCGCGTACAACCCCCAACCTTCGATGAAGGCCGTGATCGGCGAGAAGCGGCGAAAGGCCGGCATGTCGGTCAGCTCTTGTTGCAAGGCCAGTTGCAAGTGATGGCCGGGAACCGCCTCGTGCAACGACAAGGCCTCGATGCCGTACAGCGGTCGCGACTTCAGGTTGTAAGTATTGACATAGTAAAACCCTGCCCGCGACCCATCGCCAGCTGGTTGTTGATAGTAGGCCGTCGTCGTCTTGGGCGCGATGTAGGCGGGGATCTCGCGGATGCCGTAGGGAGTTCGCGGCAACGTCTTGAACAGCTTCGGCAGTTGTCCATCCATCTTCTTCAAGACAAAGGCCGTCTCTTTCATCAGTTGCTCGGGTGTTTCGGCATAGAAGCGAGGTTCCTTCCGCAGATGCTCGACAAACGCGGCGAAATCGCCTTCAAAGCCGACCCGCTTGATGATCTCGTCCATTTCCGCACGAATGCGTTCCACCTCCCGTTGGCCAGTCGCGTGAACTTCGTCCGGGGTGACGTCGAGTGTCGTGAACATACGCACGCGGTGCCGGTAGTAGTCACGACCGAGCGGTAACGCCGAAGCAGCAATCGAGCCCCGACAGTTCGGAACGTACTCGTCCTGCATAAACTTCAAGAACTTCTGATAGCCGAGTGCGACATGTTCGGCAATCGCCTCACGGCCAGCAGTTGCCAGACGCTCGCGTTGCTGTTCGGCGATACGATTGGGGAACTGTTCGAACGGTTTGTAAAGCAGACTCTTCGTCGGATCGTCGACGATGTGAGCCGTGATCGAATCCTTGTACCCTTCCAGAACAACTGCCGGCAGCACTAAACCCTTCTCGATGCCAACCCGCATCAATTCGATGTTGTCATCCGTCAGCCGCGAGAATTCACGGAGTCGCGCCGTGTAGTTCTCATAATCCTTGACGTCATTCAGCGGCACTTGCTGAGGCAACTCGGGAAACGCGACGTGAAACCCCCAACGATTCGAGATCGGCATCAGATACATCTCGAACTCCATTTCCGTCATTTCATCGCGGAGAATGCGTCCAAAGATGTCGAAGTTAATGCGGTCTGCCTTGCTCAATGCCCCCCGATCAATCGATTCCCAACGCACGAAGAATTGCCCTTTCCTCCCAAGACGCCGTTTCTGATCGGCGATCGATTCGCGTGAAAGCTTGTCGTTGAAGCGATGATCTCCGACGTGTGTCGCGAATATCGGGTCTTCCTGCAATCCAAACTCCCAAGCGTCGTCGAGCAGGCTCTTCAGTGCGATCGACTCTTGCCCGATCGAGACGGCGGGAACCAATGAAATCACGAATAAGACGGCTGCGAAAATCAATCGCATAGTGGCACCTTGCAAAGAGTGTGAAACCAACTCGGGACCGAACCCGGCTTAGGATAGTGTTAATCAGTGGATCGTTCCACTATAAAGCTCCATGTAGCCAACACGCTCCGCCGTGATGAGCCTAGACGTTCCGGGTACCGCAGCGGAAGCTCCTGCTTGAATTCGACTGCAACTTGCAAGGCTCATCACGGCGGAGCGTGATGGCTACTGTTTTCAGATAACATCTGCCCTTGAGTGAACGCTGTAAAGTATTCCCATGTCAATTCATCACCGCACTCGCGCCATCGCGTTTTTGTTCTTCATCGCGGCGATCCAAACAATTGCTCCGCGTTCGAGCGTCGCTGCAGAATCGTTCGACGTCATCATTCGCGGCGGCACGATTTACGATGGATCGGGCGGCGCGAGCTATCAGGCGGATGTCGGGCTTCGTGGCGATCAAATTGCGGCGATCGGCGATCTGGCCGATGCCACAGCGCAACAAGAGCTTGACGCCAAGGGACTCGCCATCGCTCCGGGCTTCATCAACATGCTCAGTTGGGCCACGGAATCTTTGCTGCAAGATCCGCGCAGCCAAAGTGACATTCGCCAAGGCGTCACGCTGGAAGTCTTTGGCGAGGGTTGGTCGATGGGGCCGTTGACAGAGGCCATGCAGCGCGATGAACTCGCTAGCCAAGGTGACATCAAGTACGACATCCCGTGGCGCAAGCTCAGCGAGTACCTCCAGCATCTCGAAACCCGCGGCGTCTCGCCGAACATCGCCTCGTTTATCGGCGCGACGACGCTGCGCATCCATACCGTGGGCTTTGAGGATCGTCGGCCAACGTCGCAAGAGATGCAAACGATGCGCGAGCTGGTCCGCGACGAGATGCAGCAAGGAGCCCTCGGCATCGGCTCGTCGTTGATCTACGCACCCGCGTTTTACGCCGACACGAACGAGCTGATCGAACTGTGCAAAGTCGCCGCCGAGTATGACGGAATGTACATCTCGCACATCCGCAGCGAAGGCAACAAGCTGTTGGAGTCCGTCGACGAACTGATCGAGATCGCCCGCCAGGCGAACATCGCGGCCGAGATTTATCACTTGAAAGCAGCGGGAAAGGACAACTGGAATAAGCTCGACGATGTGATCCGCAAGGTCGAGGAGGCTCGCGAGGCGGGGCTGCGGATCACGGCGGACATGTATACCTATACGGCGGGTGCGACCGGATTGAGCGCTTCGATGCCGCCGTGGGTTCAGGAAGGTGGATTCAATCGCTGGCGGGATCGCTTGCGAGATCCGGCAACCCGCCAACGAGTCGCCCGCGAGATGCAAACGCCAACGGACGAGTGGGAGAATCTGTTGCTGATGGCAGGCTCGCCGGAGCAGGTGTTGCTCGTCGGCTTCAAGAGTGCGGGCTTGAAACACTTAACCGGCAAATCGCTCGCCGAGGTCGCTCGGCAGCGCGGCAAGTCGCCGGAAGAGACGGCGATGGACTTGGTGATCGAAGATGACAGCCGCGTCGAATGCGTTTACTTCCTGATGAGCGAAGAGAACGTCAAGAAGAAGATCACGCTGCCTTGGGTCAGCATTTGCAGCGACTCGTCGTCGCTCGCACCGGAAGGCGTCTTCATGAAGTCAAATCCGCATCCACGAGCGTATGGCTCTTTTGCCCGCGTCATCGGCAAGTACACGCGCGATGAGAACGTGATCCCGCTGGAAGCCGCCATCCACAAGCTGACGGGACTCCCCGCTAACAACCTTGGCATCCGTCAGCGTGGTTTGCTAACGCCCGGCTATTTCGCGGACATCGTCGTCTTCGATCCGGCGACTGTCCAGGATCATGCCACGTTCGATGAGCCGCACCAATTGGCAACCGGCGTACGAGACGTGCTCGTCAATGGACAACTGGTGCTGCAAGACGGTGAACACACCGGAGCAACGCCCGGTCGCGTGGTCCGAGGCCCTGGTTATTGGCGGAGCGAGGAGCGGCGAGGACCGGTTGAGCTAAGCGACGCGGCAAGCAGCGTCCACAAAGCCGGCTTTGTGTTTGACGGACATAACGATCTGCCGTGGGCGTTGCGGACCAACGCCTCGTCCTCGTTCGCAAAGATGGACATCTCACAGGCACAACCCAAACTTCATACCGACATTGCGCGGCTTCGCCAAGGAAACGTCGGTGCTCAGTTCTGGTCGGTGTACGTCCCAGCCGACACCGCGAAGCGAGGAACTGCTCTGTTACGGACGCTCGAACAGATCGAGTTGGTTCACGCCATGATGGACCGCTACCCCGAAACATTCGATTTCGCGCGAACCGTGGACGACATCGAGCGGATTCAGGCGTCTGGCAAGATCGCTTCGCTGATCGGAGTCGAAGGCGGCCATTCGATCGAGAACTCGCTGGAAACACTGCGTCGGCTGCACAAGCTTGGTGCCACTTACATGACGCTCACTCATTCCGACACGCTCGATTGGGCGGATTCAGCGACCGACGATCCGAAGCATGGCGGCTTGTCCGCCTTTGGCGAAGAAGTCGTTCGTGAAATGAACCGCCTCGGCATGTTGGTCGATCTGTCACACGTCTCGCCCGAGACGATGAAGGACGCTGTGCGGATCAGCCAAGCTCCCATCATCTTCTCGCATTCATCGGCCCGTGCGATCGCCGATCATCCCCGCAACGTGCCCGACGATGTGTTGCGGCTGACCGCGAAGAACGGCGGTGTCGTGATGGTGAACTTCTTCTCCGGCTTCGTCGAGCCCGAATCGGCTCGGCGGATGGCGAAGATGTTCGATGCCAACCGCGAGTTGCGCGCGAAATTCCCCGAAGATGCTGAATACGAAAAGGAGAAAGCTCGTTGGCGAGCGAGGAATCCGATTCTCCCCGGCACGATCCACGACGTTGTCGATCACATCGATCACATCGTGCGAGTGGCCGGAATCGACCACGTCGGAATTGGTTCGGACTACGACGGCGTGACCATGCTGCCCAAGCAATTGGAAGACGTATCCACTTATCCGTTGATCACCCAGACGCTGCTCACGCGCGGCTACACCGCCGACGAAATCCACAAGATCATGAGCGGCAACGTGCTGCGAGTCATGCGCGACGCGGAGCGGGTGGCGAAAGAGTTGCCGTAGATACTTGGAGCAATCGCCGCGCGGCACCGCGCGTTGAAACCGAGTGCCGGAATTCGTACGCACTCCACTACAGCAACCCGAACCGCTCGTCGATCGGACGTTGATACTCGCGCAGTTCCCCGCTCAACACTTCCTCGGCGTCCACGGTTCGCTTCGCCAAGCTTGATTCGAGGACTGCGAACGACGCCGCGAGATCGCGCAGACCTTCGCGACCGCTGGTCTCGGCTTCGCGTTTCCCGCGGATTGCTTGCAGCCAATCGAATTGGTTCAGTGCGAAGGCGTCGGTCAATCCCAGCGGGAAGTGCCTTTGACGAGCCGCCGCGTCGCAGTGTGCGGTGTAGAGTTCGGCTAACTCTTCGCGACTGCCGTCGTCGCACACAAGCTCGGTGCCAACGACGCTGCCGCTCGCACCGTAATACACGATCCCGCGACCCGTCCCAGTGAGCAGCGGTTGACCATGTCCGCTCCAACTCGCCGCAATACTGCCGACAACGCCGCGATCGGTCTCGAACGAAGCGAACATCGTATCCTCTGCATCACAATCCACGCTGTTTAACACATGGCCATCGGCACCGCGTGTGAACCGTCGCCGTTCGAGAACTTTTACATTGCCCGTGACCGCGACGACCTCTCCCGCGACGTAACGAAAGTGATTAAACAAGTGGACGCCGATGTCGAGCGTGATGCCGCCGCCTTCGATCCGTTGGTGCCGCCACGGTGTCTCGGCAACGATGCGATCGGGAGCCCACCAATTGCCAATGTTTGCCAGCAACATCATTCTCAGGTCGCCGCACAACCCCGATTGAAAGAGCCAACCCAGTTGCCGCGTATCCTCTCGATTTCGCGCATTCTCGAACACCGCCAAGGTCAAGTCGCGAGCTTCCGCTTGCTCGCACATCCGCCGCGCGGCCGCGACGGAAACGGCCAGCGGCTTTTGCGTGAGCAGATGCTTATCATGGCCGAGGGCGATCTCGGCGACTTGATGGTGCAAGGCATGCGTCGTGAAATCGTTCACCGCATCGATCGCGCCTGCGCCGATCATCTCGCGATAGTCGGTGAACACTTCGACTTCGACGTCATCTTGAAAATCGGACAGATAGATATCGCCGACCGCCAACGGATCACCTGCGCTCGTGCTGACTGGCGCACGCTGCGCCGGCCCTGCCCCTCGGCGGACGTAGCTGCAAGCATCCGCCTCGCGCCGCGCGCACAACCCCGTAATGCGAAACTCATCAAACCCGGCTTCCCGCAGCAGCCGATATCCGCGCAGATGGGCCGCTAGAATGCGACCACAGCCAACAATCCCGATGCGGATCACAAAGTGCTCCTCTCCACGTAGCCGCCGCGAAACCCGTGTGCTAGAAACTGGACATGTCGAAAGATAACAATCGATTTGATTCACCGCAAACGCCTACCGAGTCGACTTCGAGTGCGAACGATGCCGCTCGAACGATATTTGCACGCCTGTCCGTGATGATGTTCTTGCAGTACTTCGTGCAGGGTGCTTATCAACCGGTCGCGTCGGTCTACCTCCGGGATGCCCTTGGCTTCAGCAGCGAGCAGCTCGGGTATTTTGGAGCCGCGCTTTCCGTCGGCCCGATGTTCGCGCCGTTTATTATTGGGCAACTGGTGGATCGCTACTTCTCGACCGAGCGTGTCATGGCGGTTTGCCATTTGCTCGGGGGCGTCTTGATGCTGGCTCTTTACACACAGACCGAGCCGACGATCGTCATTGCGATCGGTACGGTCTACTCGGTGTTGTACGTCCCCACGATGATGCTCTCGAATGCACTCGCCTTTCGGCACCTGAAGAACAGCGACAAGCAGTTCCCGATCGTGCGTGCGTTTGGCACCATCGGATTCATGGTGCCAGCGTTCTTAGTGGAATCGTGGTGGCTGTCGGGTCTGGAAGGAACCGAACTCGACAAAGCGCGGGCAATTGTGTTTGTTTTCTCGGGTGCTGTTGGGATCGCGATGGGGCTGTATTGCTTCAGCTTGCCCCACACGCCGCCTCAACCTAGCAAGGCCCGGAAGTACGCACCGGGTGCTGTCGTCGGGATGCTGCGCCATCGGCACTTCTTGGTTCTCATTCTGTCAAGCTTCTTTGTTGCCATCGCCCACAAGTTCTTTTGGGTCTGGAACAGCCCGTTCTTGCGCGAGATCCTCGACAGTGGCGGCGTTAAAGGAGCTTACGAGCAGAGGATCAGTGCGATTGGCCAGTTCTGCGAGATCGGCGTGATGGCAATTCTCGGTTTCTTCGTGGCGAAGTTCGGCTTCAAGTGGACCATGCTGATCGGCGCGACCGCCTACTTCGCGCGATGCATTATTCTCGGTCTCGTGTTCGCGGTCGATCCGCCGTTCGCGGGCAAGATGGCGATGGCGATCGCGGGCCAAGCGCTGCATGGCTTCTGTTTCGGATGTTTCTTTGCCGCCGCCTATATGTACGTCGATCGAATCGCCCCCGCCGATGTGAAAGGAAGCATGCAGACTTTCTACGGCACGTTCGTTATCGCTCTCGGTTTCTTCTTGGGGGGACTTGTGAGTGGATCGATTGGCAAGGTATTCAGCGACGCTGACGGCAACGTCCAAGATTGGACGTCGCTCTGGATGAGTTGTGCAGCCCTCAGTGCGATCTGCGTCGTCGGCTTCGCGTTCACTTTTCCCAGTCAGTTGCCGACGCCGGAAGCCGCGTAGTGGGAAGTGCGAGATGACTTACCAACTCTATTGGGGCGACTTGCACAGCCACTGTTCGATCAGCTACGGCGAGGGAACCGTCGAGCAAGCGTTGAGCCGCGCGAAGGCACAGCTCGATTTCTGCTCCGTCACCGGCCACGCCTTCTGGCCGGATATGCCGACGGATCGCGAGCGGTACGGCGAGATCATCGACTATCACAACGAAGGCTTCGCGCGGCTGGCAGGGAATTGGGATGAACTGATCGCGAAACAAGCCGCCGCGAGCCGCGATGGCGAGTTTCTGGCTTTCCCAAGCTACGAATGGCATTCGCTAAAATGCGGCGATCACAATGTCTATGCGCGAGGGCCGGAGCTGGCACTTCGCGATGCAATCGATCTGCCCGCGCTGAGACAACTGACACAAGACGCCGAGGTAATCATGATTCCGCACCACATCGGCTACGCGGCGGGTTATCGCGGCATCGACTGGCAACACTTTGAAGACAGCCGATCGCCGTTTGCCGAGATATTTTCGCTGCACGGCTGTTCGGAAGGCGAAGACGCTCCCTACCCGATGCTCCACGACATGGGACCACGTGATTGGCACAGTACGGCGGAAGTGGGCTGGACGTTGGGGCATCGCTTTGGCGTAATCGCTTCGACCGATCATCACGGCGGTTATCCCGGCAGTCATGGCGATGGGCGGGTTGGTGTCTTTGCCGAGTCGCTCACCCGCGACGCCATTTGGCAAGCGTTGTTGGAGCGTCGTGTCTACGCTGTGACCGGCGACAAGATCGATGCCCGGCTGACGGTCGACGACGCCTGGATGGGCTCGACGATGCAGTCTGGCAAGACACGCCATTTGAAGATCGTGGTGAGAGGCTCCGACAAACTCGATCGCGTCGAGTTGTTAAAGAACGATCGCGTCATTCGCCGCTACTTTGCCGAAGATGCTGCTGCCGATTCGAGTGATTCTCGCTATCGCCTGCGCGTGACCTGGGGATGGGGACGAAAGGACGAGGCGGTGGCTTGGAACGCACGTCTTGCGCTATCAGCCGGGAAAATCACGGACGTCGAGACTTGCTTCTCAGGCCAAGCGATCGTTGCCCCACCAGGTGTTGGCGGACACACCGATTCGTCGGACGCCGAAGACATGCCTCATGAAGTTGTCGAGCGAACCGAGCGGTCTCTCGCCTGGCGATCGACCACGACGGGCAACCGCTCGACGCGCCATCCAACAACGCAAGCGATCTCGCTCGCGATCGATGCACCGATCGATTCCCAGTTGCAGATGGAAGTCAATGGCTCGAAACTGACGTATTCGCTCGAACAATTGCTCGGCCGAGGCCATTCGTCGTACTTGCGAGGCTGGCTTTCGGAAGCGATCCGCGTTGGTCCGTTGGTTTCTGTTGCGCAGTGCGAGTTATTCGGCGAGTTAGAAGACGACCCCGAGTCCGACTGCGATCGGTATCGTTTGCGTGTGGCGCAGACGAACGGCCAGTGGGCTTGGTCAAGTCCGATTTGGGTCGAGCGTTAAGCAACTGATACAAAGGGAAGAGAACCATGAGCAGTCCGCTTCGAATTGGCGTGCTTGGCTTGACACACGATCACGTATGGGAGCATTTGCGCGATGTTCACACGAATCCTGACACTCGGCTCATCGCGGTGGCCGATCCGCATCAAGCGCTGCTCGGTCGCGCGGAAGCCGAATTCCACTGCCGACCCTACCGCAATGCGGAGACAATGCTCAACAGCGAGGATCTCGATGCGGTCTATATCTTCTCGGACAACGCGGCTGGCCCCGAACTGACTGAGATGGCGACGGCGCGTCGTATGCACGTGCTAGTCGAGAAGCCAATGGCGGCGGATCTCGCGGGAGCGGATCGCATGGTCGCCGACGCGCGAGCAGCCAACGTCCGCCTGTTGGTCAATTGGCCTTTTGCCTGGTGGCCGCAGATGCAACATGCGTTGCGTCTGGTTCGCGCAGGAGCGATCGGCAACATCTGGCAAGTTCGCTATCGCGCGGCACACGCCGGGCCGCGCGAACTGGGCTGCTCCGAGTACTTCTGCGAGTGGCTGTACGATCCGAAACGCAATGGACGCGGCGGTGCGTTCATGGACTATTGCTGTTACGGTGCGCTGCTGGCTCGAACCGTGCTCGGGATGCCCAGCCAAGTCACGGGCGTCGCTCGGCGGTTGGTCAAGCAAGACATCGACGTCGAAGACAACGGCCTGCTCGTCATGACCTATCCCCATGCGATCGCCGTCTCGGAAGGCTCTTGGACACAGATCGGCAAGCTGTCGGCGTACCTGACGACGATCTACGGCACGACCGGCACGCTGATGCTGGAACCACGCGTTGGCGGTCGGCTGCTGCTGGCAACCGAACAGCAGCCGGACGGCGCGACCGTCGAAGTTCCCGAATTGCCGCCCCACCTGGCATCCGCCACCGCTCACTTTGTGCATTGCATCCGCACGGGGGAAGCGTCACTTCCGATGTGTGATCCGAACATCTGCCGCGACACGCAAGCGATCCTAGAAGGCGGGATCAATGCCGCGAGCACCGGTGTCAGCGTTTCGCTTTGATGTACGTGGCCTTTCGCTCCTCGTAAGGACGCATGTTCGCGGAGCGAACAGCCCCGTAACTAGAAGCGATTTCAAAACGTGAAATACAAGCTCGACGCGCCAGCGAGTGTGTTTCTTCCCCAGCCAGATCGAACCATTTGACTCACTTGCTTGCGCTGCGCGCTGGTATTGAAATGCCCTCTACTCGAACTTGAAAGAGTAAATGTCGGCGTCTTTGACTTCGATTCGCACGCGAACGGGCTTGCCGGCGAGGCTCGACAAATCCCCGCCGCTCCAAGCGACAGCCTGCTTGATCGAATCTTCCTGAAGTGGTTTGCAGTCGGCCAGGGAATACCCTGCGAGCGGTTTCCCGTCGGAGTTTTGCAACTCGACACGAACGGTTCCCGCTTCCGTAGTGGCCAGATTAAGTACAAGTTCGTCGCCGTCGAACACGAGCGGTTTGGTCACCAGCGAGCCGCCTTGGCTCGCGCCGCGAAGCGACACGAAGCCGTCCACTCGGTAAGTAAAACGCCGCACTCGGCTATCGGAGCCCGTGTAGTAGGCCTCCGTGGCATACACCGAGTATTCCTTGTCATTGCCGGGCAATTGCACGAGGCCCCAGGTCATGTAATTGCTTCGATTGCCATCGCGATCCGCAGGCGCATCCTCGGGAATAACGGGATCGAGCCAACGCTTGAAGTTGCGGCCGTCATGGCTGGCCATCAATGTTGGTTCCACGCGTTCACCTTCCTTTGGCAGATAGCGCGTTGGGAAGCCGATCAAGATGTGCGGCGCGCGGTCGTACGGCTGCACGGCATTTGTATAGAGATGTTGGTTGGGCGCGTCGCCATAGTTCAGCAGCACCGGCTCCGTCCAATTCACATAGTCCGAAGAAGTTCCCGTCATGATCGCCCGCACACCATCGACGAACGTCCGATGGTATTCGCGATAGGTGTTGGCATGTGCATCCCAAAACGCGAGGTTCTGCGAATCAAAAGCGCCGTTGGTGATGACCGGTTCGTCTTTGATGCGCGACCAATGAATTCCATCCGGCGACTTGAAGATGTACAACCCCTTCTTGCCCGTCGGGCGGCCTCGTGCAATTCCCTTGTAGCGTGCATCCGCGGCACAATCGGGGTTCGTATCTTTGAACGCCGCAAAGCAATGCGTCCCGATCCCATCCCACACGATGTTGTTCTGCTTCGAACCGTTGAACTCGAACAACCCCAATTCCGGCTTGGTCCAGTGAACACCGTCTTTGCTCTCGGCATAGCACACGACTTCCGGATGCGTCGCCTTCTTGCCCACTTCGTCCCAATGCGACCCGCGATAGTAAGCTCGGAACAAATCGCCGTCGCGAAAGATCGTATAGTACGCGGACGTATTGCCTTCCCACGGTTTGTCGGTCACCAACACAACCTCGTGCGGCTGCGGACGATGCAGGTGTAAGGTCGCCTCGCCTTCCAGCTTGTCGATCGCATAATCATCGACGAACAGCTCTAAGCGGGAACCGATGTTGAGCGGCTCGGCGGCGGCCAGATTTACGTGCATCGACAGTGAAAACAAAGCGACGAAGATGAAGTAGTGTTTCATCGGTCAATCAGACTCCGGTGAGTTAAAGAAGCGGCTGTCGGCGGGTAGGCGAGAGCGTCATGCTATTTCGAGTGGGCGGCCCTATGATACCAGAGTCGATCGGTGCATGAAACAATCTCCGCGGACGCTCCGAACTCACGAGCCCTGTCGGCCCGGCCTCTCTGGAATTGTCCCGAAATAAATTGGCGAATTTGAATTGTAGCGGCAGGGCGCGAGCCCTCCGGTTTTGAGGCACCGGACGGCTCGCGCCGTACCGCTAAAACTGGAATCTATTTCGGGACAATTTCTATGAGCGATGAACTAAAGCCGACGCACTGGTACTGGGTCCGCCGCGAAGACGGCAGCATCGCTCCGTATCGTTTTCATCAGGCCAAGACGGATGCGAGGGGACGTCAGCTGGGCGAGTTTTTCGTCGGAAGTTTCATCAGAACATTTCCGCTCAGCGCCGTCATCGGCGAAGCCGAAATGCCGTCGCAGCAATAAGAGAGTGGCGAAGCCCGCACCAGTTTGTGTTAGTGACTCAGGACGTTATGACCTGTGTCAGTTCGCCGGCGACGAAACCCAGTCCTCCAACGCCCCGCCGCGCGCCATCATTTGATACAAGTTTGGCAATGTCAGTCTTGGTGCTCCACGGAGCCGACATTGGACACTCTACGCAAGACAAGCAAACGAAACTCGCCAAGCTTGAGACGAGCCGCGTCGCGGCCCTCTTCGTCCAGCATCCGAAGCTTCCAGCCGGTCAATCTGGCTTGTTGGAGAAACACTTCGGCCGCCGAGCGGCCTGGGTCGCCAAGCCAACATTCGCCGCCGTCGGCCAACAACGCTTCGATCGCGTGCAGCAATGGTGCGTGGAGTTCGCGATCGTACAACACGTCGGAGGCGAGGATGATCGGGTATTGCTCGCGCGGCGGCTGCGCCCAGTCCAACACACACCCTTGCGCGTTGGTGAAGCCGTTGCGATGTGCGTTCTCGACGGCCGTGGCAACGGCGAGTTCGACGTGGTCGGTAAACGCAACATCAAGTCCCGCAAGCAACGCCGCTAGTCCGACGACTCCGACGCCGCAACCCAGTTCGATGGCCCGCGCCTGCTTCGGCCAATGCGATGCGCGGACAATTCGCGCCATGGAAAGCGAAGCAGGCCAGAGTTCGGCCCAGTAGGGATCCGTTTCTCGGGCCGTGACGGCCGTTTGTTCAAGCTGTTCGAGGAATTCGTCTGGCTGTGCCGGGAGCAAGATGCAGAGTCGACGATCGCCAAGCAGGAACGCGCGTTCGGACCAGCCACCGGGGATGGATTGAGCGGTGACGGAACGTGCCGGCAAGCTTTTCATAACGAGAGTGACGCGGAGGTCTGAAGAAAAACCGCGACCAGTTTGTGCTGACCGCGGTCGGATCCACGTGTACGATGGCCTTCCAAGGCCGTCGTGAAGCAATCGACGGCCTTGGAAGGCCATCGTACGAAAGCATTGCCGCTTACTTTGCGGCCAGTTCCGTTTCGATCAGTTTCAAGATCGTTGGATCATCGGGGCTGGTCCTGGGCGAGAAACGTCCGACCACGTTCCCTTTGCGATCCAACACGAACTTCTCGAAGTTCCAACCAATCTTGCCGGGTTTTTCGGGCTTCGTTTCGATGGCTGTGAGATGCTTGTACAGCGGACACGCGCCATCGCCGTTCACTTCGACTTTGGCAAACATGTCGAACGTCACGCCGTAGTTCTCTTTGCAGAACGCGCCGATCTCCTCGGCCGAGCCGGGCTCCTGGGCACCGAACTGGTTGCAAGGAAAGCCGACGACCGCCAAGCCTTTATCGGCCAGTTCTTTATGCAAGGCTTGTAGCTGTTCATATTGTGGTGTCAAACCACATTCGCTGGCCGTGTTGACGATCAACACGACTTGGCCTTTGTATTTGGCCAGATCGACTTCCTTGCCAGCTAGCGTCTTCATCTTGAAGTTCAACGCGGCGGGAGCCTTTTCTTCGCCGTGACCGAACGAAGCAACAGCAGCAACAACGAAAAATGCGGCAAATGCCAGGGAGAGTCTTTCCATGAACAGGTCCTTTGCGGAGGGAGGGAGGAAGGGAGTTAGGTAGGGTTTCTGCGGCTCGTCCATTCTAGCGTAGTTCATCCAGGTGCCGGAAGCACTAGCCTTGCTTGAATCGATAGGCTACCGGGTTGACGGTCTCGTCAAGTTCGTAGAGATACGGCCAGCTCTGCAGCCCCGTCACTCCGGGATCGTCATCGGCGCTGCCCAGAAATGCGTCCAGATCCCGTTCTCTCGGGAGACGCATCATCTTGGCAAAGGGAGGCTGAATTGGAAGCTCACGTCCGTCGTAGGGCTCGCCGTCAAATCGCATGTCTCTTCTCCTTTTGGTCATTACAGTATCAGAAGAGCCGGCGCGATTCGAGGGGCGTTCACCTATAACAGTCGTTCAACGACAGAGGCGAGCATCTTTCCTTCACACGACGTGACTTCCTGAAACCAATCGCGGATCGTGGTGCGACTGGCTCGGCGTCACCGCCGGAGCGGAGTTTTCTCGCGCCGCCTGTCCCGCTGACTGGACATGCTCAGTTCCTCTGCGATATCGCGGGCTCATGCCAGCGCCTTCGTGACAACTCTGCCCCCGACATCGGTCAGCCGGAAGTTGCGCCCTTGGAACTTGTAGGTCAGCCGCTCGTGATCCATGCCCAGCAGATGCAGCAGCGTCGCATGGAAGTCGTTAACGTGTACGCCATCCTCAACAGGAAAATAACCCAGCTCGTCCGTCTTGCCGATCGTCGTTCCACCTTTCGCTCCTCCCCCGGCCATCCAAACACAATACGCATCCTTGTGGTGATCACGGCCGGCCTTCTCGCGGTCGGCTTGCAGCAGCGGTGTGCGGCCAAATTCCGCGCCCCACACGACCAACGTCTCGTCGAGCAAGCCGCGTCGCTTCAGATCCTTGATCAGCGCGGTAATCGGCTGATCCACTTGCTGGCACTTCTTCGGCAACGCGCTGAAGACACTGCCGTGGTGATCCCAGCCCTGATCGAATAGCTGAACGAAACGAACGCCTCGTTCGACCAGCCGCCGCGCGAGCAAGCAGTTATTCGCAAAGCTCGTCTTCCCTGGCTCCGTGCCATACATCTCGTGAATCTGCCGTGGCTCCTGCGAGATGTCCATCAGTTCCGGCACGCTCGTCTGCATCCGATAGGCCATCTCATATTGACTGATTCTGGTTGCAATCTCGGGATCGCCGACGTCCGCCAGTTGGGCTCCGTTCAGCTTGTTGATGCTGTCGACGATGCGTCGCCTGCCCGCCGGGTCGATCCCATCGGGATTCGATAAAAACAGAACCGGTTCGCCCTGGCTGCGGAACTCGACGCCTTGATACACGGTCGGCAAGAAGCCGCTGCCCCACAGGCTCAGAACTCCTGACTTGGGCTCCACGACTTTGTCTTTTGAGATTCGTGTTTCTTGGAGTGGTGCAAAG